>NZ_PYHV01000030.1:0-63650 GCF_004766475.1 Pseudoalteromonas sp. KS88 | reverse complement strand
GTTTATTATCCATACAAGCAATTAAAGGAATCAAAGGGATCAAACTCTTGACTTCAGACATCAAGTTTATATACCAGCCCCATGATCGCTTTTAAAATGCTGGTGGCTCACTAGCTAATTAATCTCTAAGTTAAATTAAGGAAAAGAAAGTTTTTATGAAAGGCATTAATTATGAAAGACATTAAATGTATTTGGTTTTGGTTTACGCTAGTTGTGTGCCCATTGTTGATTATTTTAGGTGTAGCTACCTTTGCACAGTTATTAGGGCAATACATGTATTCTGAGCAATTTAGTTTTTCGTCGCTGTCTAGCTTTCAAATTGCATTTATTGGTGGTGGTGTTTGTGCTTTTTCTGTATTTTTAAGCACGTTAAAAGAGGTAAAAATATGCTTTTTTGCAAAATGAGGGGTTAATAGAAAAAAGGGGATCTTGTACCACTGCAAATAAGCCACTTAAACACTTGTGATACCTTCCAAAACGCCAATTCAAACAACAGCAAACCCTCTTTTTTATATTTTATGTAAATCGAAGTAACCGATTGAACCAAAATAGCAACTCGGCTATGGTTAATGCATCAATTAATATAAATTTAAAACGAGTTAATCTACAGGTTCGTTATATGCACTTCAGATTTATGAGTATTATTCAAAGGTTCGTATGGAAAATTTAGTTGTCATTAGGGAAGCGAAAAAAAGTGATCACCCATTTATTTTTGAACTTTCGCCTCATTTAGCTGAAGTTGCTCAGCTAGATTGGCATACTGACGAAGCTATTCAAAAAATGCAAAATGATTACATTTCTAAAATGCTTCAAGAAACAGCGAAACCAAACGTCACCTTTATCGCTGAGATCAATAATATTTCATTGGGTTTTATTCATGTACGAACACATGTGGATGGAATTTCAGGTGAAACTTGTGGAACTATACCGCTTCTTGCCGTATCACCAAAATCGCAAGGTTTGGGCTTAGGTAAACGTTTAATTGAACAGGGTGAAAAGTGGGCTAAAAACTTAGGCTGTAGGTTGTTACATCTAGAGGTCTTTGCAAATAATAAGAAAGCGGATAGCTTTTATCAAAATATAGGTTTTAAGCCTGAAACTGTTCATATGATAAAACCAATATAGAGTAATTTGCATATAATAAGCTGCTAACATGTAATAAAAACCATAATTGTTACGCTTAACAATGCCTTAGTTAGCTTTAAAAATGCTGGGCTCAATTCACACTCGGGAGTTATAAAATGTCATCAGATAAAAAAGACAAAACTAAATCAAATAAAGTTGGTGCTGGCATAGCGCTTGGTGTTGGTGTCGGCTTAGCTATTGGCGCTTCAATGGGTAATATTGGTGTAGGGTTGGCAGTTGGAATAGCGTTAGGTATTGCTTTTGGGGTTAGTATGCAAAAAAAAGAAGACTCTAAAAAAGATGACAAATAGATATCATGTTCAAGCTAATTAATAAGAGCGTTAGGTTTTGAAGGAAGATTATGGACATGAAATTTATTTGGATATTGTTACTATTTTTAAGTTTTAATGCACTTGCAAATAGTGACGCTAAGCCTATTAAACTGATTCAGAATAGGCTGGATTTCGTCGAGCAAATGGCTTTCGCAAGCAATTCAGATATAAAAGGCTCAAAAAAAGCAGCCAAAGATAATGCACTCACTTTGATTCTATTTGCTTTCTTTTGTACATGGTGGGCTAAATCAATCGGTAGAAGTGCATTAGGCTGGTTCCAGTATTTCAGTAATCGCTTTTTGTGCTTGGCAGGGTCGGGCAAACATCAGTTACTTTAAGAGCTACTCGCATAGAGCCGAACTTATCTAATATTACTTTAACTACATAGAGCGGGTATTTCTGTGCGTGAGATTTAAGTTTTACAACGATATTTACTTAGTTAAGGCTGAAACTTGTTTTATATAGTCATGAGAAGCTCCAGAGCAGATTAGTAAATTATGTGACACAATTTCAATATATTAATTATGGGTGTCACTTTATGTTTTTGTTTAAAACATCATGTGCTAAATTTAATACAGCTATATTTACAGGGAAGATAAAATGACAAAGCGATTACGTTTTTTATTACCATCAGTATTATTTTGTTTTGGAACAAGCGCGCTAGCAGCTGATCCGGTTATATATTACGGCGGAGATATTCTCACTATGGAAGGAGAAAAGCCGCATTATGAGGAAGCTTTAGTTGAGTCAGAAGGGCGGATTGTTTACCTTGGTAGCTTAGCGAAAGCCAGAGAAAAGTTTGACAATCTACAAAACAAAGACCTTCAAGGGAAAACACTTTTACCCGGTTTTTTGGATGCCCATAGCCATATGTACAATACGGGTTTAATTGCGCAATTGGCAAATTTATTACCCCCTCCCGATGGCCCCGGTGCAAATTTTAATAGTTTAGTGACAACAACCAAAAAGTGGATGGAGTCTGCTGAAGGGAAGTTCATTATCGGAAAATTTGGTTGGGTGTTAGCGAATGGGTATGACGATTCGCAGCTTAGCGAAAAACAACATCCAACTAAAGATGTTCTAGATAAAATTTCGTCTAAATACCCAGTGCTTATAATGCATCAATCGGGTCATCTAGCAAGTGTCAATTCAAAAGCTCTAGAAGTAGGTGGCTACACAAAGGATACTAAAGACCCTAAAGGCGGTGTAATTAGACGTTTGGCAGATAATAGTCCTAATGGCGTGCTTGAAGAAGCGGCTTTTTTTAATCTATTACTGCCTATTGTTGCCACTAAATCCGATGCTGAAGTACAACAGAGGTCCATTGAGCTTGCTCAGGTGGAGTATGCTAAAAATGGATATTTAACTGCTCAAGATGGCCGCACCACAGCGGATGCGACTTCGGCATTAGAAAGAGCAGCTCGTGATAAATCGTTATTCATTGATGTTGTTTCATACCCTGACATCGTCTGGAATAAGTCAGCTGTTAAGCCCGAATTTTATAAATCAGATCGCAGTTATGTTAATCGATACCGAATAGGGGGGGTTAAATTAACTTTAGATGGCTCACCACAAGGAAAAACAGCTTGGTTATCATCACATTATCATACGCCACCGGAGGGTAAACCGCTGGACTATAAAGGTTATCCTATCATGAGTGATGAGATAGCGATTAAACATATAAACACTGCGTTTAAAAACAAATGGCAGATTATTGCTCACACCAATGGTGATGCCGCGATTGATCAATATATTAAAGCTATTAAAGTGGCTAAAAAAAGTTATGGGTATGATGATCACCGTAGCGTGATGATTCACGGCCAGACTTTACGTAAAGATCAAATCCCGGATTTGGTCGATTTAGGGATCCTCCCGTCGTTGTTTCCTATGCACACTTTTTACTGGGGTGATTGGCATGTAGAGTCTGTTTTGGGGCACCCAAGGGCAGATTATATTTCGCCATCACGAGATGCAGTTGAAGCAGGCTTAACGATTACTTCTCACCATGATGCTCCTGTGACATTTCCAAACTCAATGCGAGTGCTCGATGCAACGGTTAATCGTATTACGCGATCGGGTAAAGTATTGGGGCCTGATCAACGTTTGACACCTTATGAAGGGTTAAAAACATTAACACAATGGGCTGCTATTCAATATTTTGAAGAAACGAGTAAAGGTACGCTCGCTGAGGGGAAGCTGGCGGATTTCGTCATTTTAAGTAACAACCCTTTAAAAGTGGATCCACTGACTATTAAGGATATAAAAATAGTACAAAGCATTAAAGAAGGGCATGTTGTATATTCAAATTGATATACCCAAACTATACGACGGCTTTGGTTGCCATCGTATGTAATACAGGCCTTATTTTGGTCAATCTACTATGAACATTGCAAGTTCAAAGTGCTTCAAAAATAGCCGCAATGCCCTGGCCGCCGCCAATGCACATAGTTACTAATCCATATTTACCGTTAGTTCGCTTAAGTTCATAAAGGCATTTTGTGGATAAGATAGCCCCGGTTGCTCCAACAGGGTGACCAAGTGCAATTGCGCCGCCATTCGGGTTTACCTTATGCGCAGGAAAGTGTAACTCATTAGCAACACACAGAGCTTGTACTGCAAATGCCTCGTTAGACTCAATCACATCTATATCGTCAAGTGTTAAACCCGTTTTTTCAAATACCTGCTGTACTGCAGGAATAGGGCCGATACCCATTAAACTAGGATCAACGCCCGCTCTTGCATAACCCACTAAACGAGCGAGCGGTTTTAAGCCTTGCTCATTGGCCTTTTGCTCTGACATAAGTACCAACATGGCTGCACCATCGTTTATACCTGATGAACTTGCTGCGGTAACAGTGCCACCTTTTTTAAAGTAGGGTTTTAAAGTTGCAAGCTTATCGGCTGTGGTATCGGCGCGAACATGTTCGTCGGTATCAAAAATGTGCGTCCCTTTCCGCGACTTGATTTCTATTGGCACAATCTGCTCTTTAAAATGACCTGCAGCAATGGCTTTTGCAGCTTTATGATGGCTGTTTGCTGCGTACTCGTCTTGTTGCTGACGGCTAATTGAAAATTTTTCTGCGATGTTTTCAGCAGTTATCCCCATTGGGTTATTATCCCATGGGTCTTGTAAGGTTATGGTGAGCTCATCAACCATTGTACTATTACCCATTTTTTGCCCCCAGCGATTACTTTCGAGGGTATAGGCAGAGCTACTCATGCTTTCAGCTCCGCCAGCAAGGGCTGCATCAACGTCACCTAATTGTATTTGTTGTGCGGCTTGTATGATTGCTTCAAGCCCTGAACCACATAAGCGATTAAGTGTTACAGCGTGGCTGCTTATAGGTAACCCAGCATCTAGTCCAATGACCCTTGATAGGTAAGCGTCTTTAGGGCCGTTATGAATAACTTTGCCTACCACACACGAACCTACTTGTTCAGGGGTAAGCTTAGACCGAGTTAGGGCTTCTTTTGCGCACAGTGTGCCAAGCTCCGCAGGGCTAAAGTCTTTAAGACTACCACCAAAGCTGCCAATGGCAGTTCGTACCGCACTTAATATTACAACGCTGTTTTTATTTTGTGTCATTGTTGTTCTCTTATTATGTTTATAACCACTTTATGCTGACATCTATCTAATAGACTAAAAAGTTATTTCTAGTAATGCATCAAAGCATAATATCTAAATTAACTAAAGGTGATGCTAGTTCAGCTTTTTGTTTTATCTTATAACATGATGAGTAAAGGAGGAGGTAGGCTATGAAACTTTGTGTTTTATTTTTGAAAAAGGGCTCTCATAATAAGAGCCCACGGGGATTTATAAATCAATCATTTCTATATTAACAACTACATTTTTAAAACCAGCATCTTCAAATTCTTTTTTCAACTTCTCAGCACTTGAGTACTCACTAGTTGAAACACTCCGTTTACTTCTTTGGTTAGTGACAAGAGGGGTTTCATCACCAAAATAAACGCTACCAGCAAATTGGCTTTGTGCATAAAAGTGGCCTGTTAGGGTTGTTTTTTTAGGCTTTAAAACATGGCTTAGATAGTATTGCATTGTTGATAAGCTTGTTTGTTCTATCATCCAAGGCCAATCCCATTTTTTATTCTCACCTGGTATATAGCGGTGTTCCCATTGATACTCAATGCTTTTATCCTGACCTGCCCAACGGCCAATTACAAAATTAGCTGTGTCGTTAGGTCTGTTTTCTGGGTGGCTTAATAAAGCATTTCCTCCCCAACGCATAAAGCCATTTATTGCAAGATCGTAGGTAATATCAGCATCGAATGAATAAGGATACGATATTGATGATTTAAACAAATCGACCTTTGTATTAAGCCTTGTAAATGCTGGTACATTGGTTCTTGCCTGTACAACAACACGTTCAGCTTCTGAGCCACCATTACTTGTCCCCCACGCTTGCTCTGCTGCTATGGTAACCGATAACGAAGTGTCTGATCCGCCAGTAACAGAAGGGGACTTCCATGTATTGGATAAGGTAACTGACTCAGAAATACTGTAGTCATTTGTTTTAGACCAGTTAGTAGCTGCATCGTATTCAATGGTAACGACTGACATTTGAGCTGCTGACGTGTCATTCACTGCAGGGACTGTTAACGTTTTAATTAGTTCTTTGTCGGCCGCAACAACATCACCTGTTATTTTATATGACTCGTTATCCATGACATATTCAAAATTAGATACAGTAATGGCTGATTTTTCATCACATCGATAACCCTCACAGCTGCCCCCATTGTAACCTTGTATTTTCCATCCAGAGCCCGCTTTAGATACCTCCATGTCATCACCCACATAATCTGAACGATTTCCTCCAACCCACGCAAAACCCATTGTGTGAGCAAGGTATGAAAGGGGTTTTATAAAATTCTCTTTTTGGTTTACTAAGTCCCATTCAATTTGGCTTTGACTGCCAGGCGCTACTTTTACTGGGCTTAATTTAGGGATCTCACTAATAGGATCGTTAGGGTAGCACCAAGAATTTGCAGCAGGCCCTTGTTTTATTTCACCTGCGTAGCCAGAGCCCATAATAACCCAGCCATCAGCTAATCCCGTTATTTGCCACTTACCCATTTTGTTAGTAAGTTCGTTTCTGTAGGTTTGCGCTTCAGCCTTTGTAATTAGTCTATTATCAGCTGAGCAAACTCCAGCACCTAAGCTTTCATTTTTAAGTTGATCTGGATAAATGGCAGTTGTATTAGCACTTATAATACTTGTGTGTGACAACAGCAAGAGGGGTATTATTTTTTTCATAAGTTATATCCTTTAAAATCATATTTAAATTAGGCCTAGTTAAATGTTCTAACCTTGGACAGATTTTGATTCTAAAGAACTGGCTAATTTTTTATAGAGACTTAAATGAAAGTTGATCTTTCAAAAATATCAGTTGCATAAGCATTACAAAACTAAAATAAAATCATAATTGGAGAGGTGTCTACATTTTGACCCCTTTGAGGGAGTATTCTAAAAAATCGATTAGGTAGCGTGTACTTTTTGGAATTAATTTATCAGGCCATATCAGGTTTACATCTCGCTTAATGGGTTTAAATTGCGTTAATACTTCAACCAAGCTTTCGTCTTTTATATGCGGTAGTAAACAATATTTTGGGCCATAATAAACACCTCTGCCTTCAATAGCAGCTAAGGCACACATTTCTATATCGTTAGAAATAAAATTGGGTTGAGGTTTAAAAATTACCTTTTCATTTTTATTTGCTTTAAACGACCAGTTTTCGAATGGCGAGCACGATATGTGGGGGAGTTTAGCTAAATCGTCAAAATTACTTGGTATGCCATATTGCTCAATTAAACTCGATGAGCAAGCTAAAACAAAGCTCATTTGGTTTATGACTTTACATATATTTTGAGAGCTATCTAGTTTTCCAATTCTGATTGCTAAATCAAACTCGGTGGCTTTTAAATCAAGCCGTTCATCCGATAGCATCATGTGAATCTTAATATTTGGATAAAGTAGTGTGAATTGATTTATAACGCCAGAAAAGTAGGCACTTTTTATAAAGTTTTGCGGCGCTATTAGTTTTATTTTACTAATTTTATTTTCACTAAAGTTTTTAAAGTTACATAGAGTACTTTGTAAACCTTCTACATGGGTTAGGCAGTGGCTATAAAAACTCTTACCAGGCTCTGTTAATCGCAAACTGCCTTTTTCACGATAAAACAGCGCTAACGATAATTCTTCTTCAAGCTTTTTAATTTTTCTTTGTAAAGTGGGTAAAGGAATATTTAACTTTACTGATGCTTCATTAAACGTTTTGTAATGATTTACACTTATAAAAAGCGCGATAATATCAAGCAAGGTAAATCTCCTGTGTAAATTTGAAATATTTATTTTATTTGGTACTTAAGTCTTATATGCTGTTGTAAAAACTAATTATTTGTTTAAAGTACTCATTAGTCCTATTTATGGCAACAAAAATTTTACATTTGCATTAAATCCGCTGTTCATTCGATTTACGAAAGAATATGCAGAACATAAATGTTAGTAACCAAACACTTTGTAGTTATGTATTTTGAGAATATAAAACCAATAGAAACAGTGATTAATATTAGAGTGAATAATTTATTGGGCACATATTTGGAGAGCTACTGCGATAAGTTAACTATTTGAAAAAAAATAAAGTAAAAAGTGCAGCATTACGTTAATAGATAAACTAATTAATAGCGTTTGTGACTTCTTTTTTTTGGTTTCATGGATTGAAATATTGTTTCTTTGTAAAGTGCCTATACATTGGTAGTATGGGTTATTATTGTTATTGGTATTTTACTGGGTTATTTATATGAATTAAGCTGACGCTTTGTAAAGTTCCAAGAAATGACTGATAAGCATTAGTTCAAATTATATTTTTAAAAATAAGGATGATAGGGATGAACGTATTTACTAAATGGCTGATTTTAGCCGTGCTAATAATTGCAGCTATTACATGTTATTCGTATGGAAGTACTTCTGGTTTGTTTATTTTTATTATAGCGGGTTTTGCCTTTGAAATGGCGTTTTGGTTTGGGGTTATCCCTAGCAAAAAGCAATCAAGATGATTTCTTTTTAGTTAAACGGTGTACATTTAATTTATAAGAAAAGGTAATATTAATTCAGTTAGGAAAAGCTTGATTTTTCCTAACTGAATTAATGAAACAAGACTAGCAAACTTATTTTTTAGTTTCTCTAGCAAGCTGATTAGGTAGCAATTGTTCAACAATTTCTCTAGCTGGTAAGGTGTATCTTACTCCATCAAACATTACAGAAGTAAACTCTTCAATGCTTGTTATGCCTGTTAGTGTCCAGCCTTCACCTCTTTTAGGGCAATAAACGGTTGTCGTTGGCTGAATCACTTTAAACTCTTCACTCATTACAATTACCTTTCTACTTGAAGACTTCGTATCTTAAGGTAATAATGGCTTTCTATAAAGTCTTTAATAATGCTTACATGTTAAACCCAATAAACTTAAAGCGGGTATCGCTTTGTTTGATAACACACAAACACACGGCTTCTTTACTTACTGTTTTAAATGAGCCGGAAGTAGCACAATTTAATGATTACGAATTACCTTTAAGTAGGGAAGACGTAAAGCAAATGGTTCAAAATGATATTGCTAGATATTATGATAAACAAGGTGTTCGTCTAGCCGTTATCAATAATGAAGATCGATTGTTAATGGGAAGTGTAGGTTTTTACGATGTACTAGACACAAGTGTGTGGCTGGGTTTTGAGTTATCAACTCGCTATTGGTCTTTTGGCTACATGTACGAAGTGCTTAGTTATTTAATTACAGCCAAACACATTGAAACGTTGTTGGATAAAAAAATTACTTCAATCTATGCTCGCGTTGATTTGCATAACAAGCGTTCGATGAAACTACTTTCTAGTATCGGTTTTGTTCAAGAACAAGATAATATTTGGGCTTATAACTAATTAATAAAAGAACACATCATACATTGATTTATAAACGTAGCTCAGCAATAGGAGAGCTTCTTAACGAATAAAGTAATTCAAGAGTAGAGGGGCGTGTAGTGTTTTTATCATAACAACAAATCTGTATGAATAAATGGTAGCTATATTTTATATGCCCAAACCACCTCAAGGGGAGAAGGTCGTTGAAATTAAAAGCGATTTAAGTAGGTCATTGATTGCAAGTAATAGTCGTTCAATTATTATAATCAATAACGCAGTATAAACCGCTTTTAAACCAATCAATTAGGCGCCTCGCAGTCACTTAATCTTATCGTTGGTTACGTCTTAAAACGGATTGCCATAGTTGCAAAGTAATGCCTTGATTAAAGCCACTATAAAACGCTAAATTCTGCACTTTGAGGTGGCTTGGGTATGAGTTGGTTTTATAAAGTGTAGTTAAAACCAATGGCAATCCCGTCATCTTCTGATAGAGCCATTTGTTTTTCTTGCTCACTGTCATCACTTGAGAAATCACTGAAATCTTTTCGTGCTTCTATATACACAATGGTGTCTTCAGTAAATAGGTAATGAATCCCTAAGACAGCAAACTGGCGTTTAAATGTGTCGTTGGGATCAGCATTAAAATTAGGTTGAATCACATAATCGTCACCAGCATCAAACACGTTATAAGCTAAAAATGTTCGTATATTGTTATCGTATCTATAAGAGACCATTGACTCTAAACCCACAGCGTCTTTAATTAATCGGCCTAGGTTATCTGTATCGTGATTTTTATTTTTATTGATATTTGCTGCAACATAGAGGCCTTTATTAGCAAAGTTGCCATAGGTTACACCAACGCCGTAAATTAAATCTTCAACTGTTTGAGTATTACCATCTTTTGCGTACACAATCTCAAATTCACCCCGGTTCATGCCTGCTGTTAGGCTTAGTTTATTTGTTAATGCATAAGTTAAGGCTGCACCATAAGTTGAGTTGTATTCTACTTGTTGCGCAACACTGCTGTTATTGTTAAAAAGCGTTTCACATTCTGACTCAGAGATGGCTTCTATATCGCATGTATAAAAATCATTATTTTTAAATTGGACTTGCGCTGCAATACTTAAATCACCGTAGCTATTTCTGTACTGCAGTAGTTTATCACCGCGGCCCGTGCCATTGATTGCACCGTCATCTTTATTGTAAGTGTAGACACCTGCGGCATTACCGTCCCATACTAAGCTGTAATTAGTACTGTAAACAACATCATACCAAGCACCCCATTGTTTGCCGATCGTCAATTGACCATACTTATCATGAACAATGCCCACATAACCTAATCGGTTATATAGAAATTCATCCTGTATAGACTCAAAGCGGTTATTATAAATAATGTCACTACTGCCTACGGGGTTTACACCCCATTCAAGCACGGCAATTGCTTTCAATTCGTCTTGGATTTGCCTACTAAAGTCAAAATTTATGCGAGATGCGCCATTTACGATTTCCGTCTGCCCTTGAGTATTTATTACTCTGGCATCAATAAATCCTCCTACAGTAAATTTGTTAGTAGAGTCATTGTATATTTCTAGCGCATTGACACTGCTTGAACCTAGTATTGCTATAGTTATAAGTGACGATAGTCCTTTTTTCATTGAGTGACCTTTTTTTAAATGTGTGTGTTGTCATAAGGGGCGAAAGCGTAACAAAGGTACAAAGTTCGTAAAGTGAAAAAAAATCATCAAAAATACATAGAGGAAATAAACAATATTAAGGCCAAATTAATAATTTAATTGTTATACGCTCTATTTAGTTTTTTAAAGCCGTTAGGTGCTTGTTTTTTATCTTGGGCTGAGCTTTCTCTTTACGAAATAACACAGTATTAGCTATCTACTCAGCAGGTAACAAATGTCTAATTAACGATTAGTATTAAGAAATTTTAATGCGTGCATGCCTAAACACTCTTTTATGCGGATTATTAGCATTTTGATAAGTTTACTTAACCAATAATTCATAGAAAAAACACTGCTTTTGGTTTAAACTCCCGCCAATTAAATTTCTTGAATTCCCCTTGGAGGGTAGCGCTATTATTAGTACAGCTAACATCACCATGCAATTTGGTGCTAAACCATTATTTGAAAACATTTCTGCAAAATTCGGCGAAGGTAACCGTTACGGTTTAATCGGCGCGAATGGCTGTGGTAAATCAACTTTTATGAAGATCTTAAGTGGTGAACTTGAGCCTTCTTCTGGTAATGTTAGTACTGATCCTAATGAACGAGTTGCAAAACTTAACCAAGACCAGTTTGCTTATGAAGAATACTCAGTTGTTGATACTGTGATCATGGGCCATAAAGAGCTATGGGAAATCAAACAAGAACGCGACCGTATCTATAGCTTGCCTGAAATGAGTGAAGAAGACGGTATGCGTGTTGCCGATCTTGAAACTGAATTTGCCGAAATGGATGGTTATTCAGCTGAATCAAAAGCGGGTGAGTTGTTAATGGGTGTAGGTATTGATACTGCCCAGCATTATGGCCCTATGTCTGAAATTGCACCGGGTTTTAAACTACGTGTTTTGCTAGCCCAAGTTTTATTTTCAGATCCAGATATTATGTTGCTTGATGAGCCTACCAATAACTTGGATATTTACACCATTAAATGGCTTGAAGATGTATTGAATCAACGTGATTGCACCATGATCATTATTTCCCATGACCGCCACTTTTTAAACTCTGTATGTACCCACATGGCCGATATAGACTACGGTGAATTACGTCTTTACCCAGGTAATTATGACGAGTATATGTTTGCAGCCGAGCAAGCACGTGAACGCCTATTAAGTGAAAATGCGAAGAAGAAAAGTCAAATAGCTGAACTGCAACAATTTGTATCACGTTTCTCAGCAAACGCATCAAAAGCGAAACAAGCAACGTCGCGCGCTAAGCAAATTGATAAAATACAATTGGATGAGGTTAAAGCATCTTCTCGTCAAACACCGTTTATCCGTTTTGAGCAAGAAAAACAACTATTCCGTAATGCACTTGAGCTTAACAATGTAGGCCAAGGCTTTGAAGAAATGCTATTCACTGGGCTTGAAGGGCTCGTTGAAGTAGGTGAGCGTATTGCTATTATCGGTGAGAATGGTGTCGGTAAAACAACACTATTAAACACACTAGCAGGGCGTCTTGCACCTAAACAAGGTGAATTCAAGTGGTCTGAAAATGCAAATATCGGCTACTACGCACAAGATCACGCCGATGAGTTTGAGCAAGACATGAACTTATTCCAATGGATGGAGCAATGGCAACAAGAAGGCGATGACGAGCAAGTAGTTCGCAGCTTTTTAGGACGTATGTTGTTCTCGCAAAATGATATTAAAAAATCCGTTAAAGTTATATCGGGTGGTGAGCAAGGTCGTATGTTGTTTGGTAAGATCATGATGCATAAGCCAAACATATTACTTATGGATGAACCAACTAACCACATGGATATGGAATCTATTGAGGCACTTAACTTAGCACTTGAGGCGTACGAAGGTACCTTGCTGTTTGTATCACATGACCGTCAATTTGTATCTTCACTTGCAACACGTATTTGGGAAGTCAAAGGCTCTGAGATTATTGATTTTAGAGGCACTTATTCAGAGTACCTTGCAAGCAAAGAAGCGTAAAAGCGCGTTTTTGTAGAAATTTTAAAGCCATGCATGTCATGGCTTTTTTATTGGCTGTTTTTCGCGATTTTATCTTTAATACGTGTATAATAGCCGCCTTCAAATAAGGACAAAAGTCCGCTATTGGTTCGAAATTAGTTTACTGAGGAGTATTTATGACTGTTGGCATTATTATGGGTTCCAAATCAGATTGGCCAACTATGGAACACGCAGCAATTATGCTTGATAAATTTGGCATTGCGTACGAAACTAAAGTTGTTTCAGCACACAGAACTCCTCAATTACTTGCTGACTATGCAAGTTCGGCAAGCGACCGTGGTATTAAAGTAATTATAGCGGGTGCCGGTGGTGCAGCACATTTACCAGGTATGGCTGCTGCTTTTACATCATTACCCGTACTGGGTGTGCCTGTTAAATCAAAAACATTAAATGGTGTTGATTCTCTGCTTTCAATTTGCCAAATGCCTAAAGGTGTTGCGGTAGGTACATTAGCAATCGGTGATGCTGGCGCTGCAAATGCAGGTTTACTAGCAGCGCAAATTTTAGGTTGCCAACAACCTGAGATCTTTGCAAAGGTTGAAGCTTTCCGTAAAGAACAAACAGAGACTATTTTAGCTAACCCAAATCCAGCAGAGTAAGATGAATATATTAATATTAGGTGCCGGACAATTAGCTCGTATGATGAGTTTAGCGGGTGCACCGCTTAATTTAAATGTTGTTGCTTATGATGTAGGTAGCAAAAAAATTGTGCACCCTTTAACTAATGAAGTTTACGATACAACGTTAGAACAAACGATAGCTCAGGTTGATGCGATAACAGCTGAGTTTGAACATATTCCTGACGATGTGCTTACATTGTGCTGTGCAAGCAATAAATTTTACCCGGGTAAAGCTGCTATTAAAACTGGTGGCGACCGAGCTATTGAAAAAGCATTGCTTAGTAAAACTGATGTAGCGTGTGCGCCGTATAAGCTGATCACTGAAAAAGCACACCTTGTTGAAGCTGTAACAATGCTAGGAAAGCCATTGGTCATCAAAACATGTCAAGCAGGTTATGATGGTAAAGGGCAGTGGCGATTAAAATCAGACGAACAGATTGATCAAATTTGGTCAGAAATGGCTGATTTTATTGCATCAGGTTCTGAGCATTCACCGCATACAATTATAGCTGAAAAAATGATCCCGTTTGATCGCGAAGTATCTATCATTGGTGCCCGTGATAAAAGCGGTAAAACGGCCATTTATCCGTTAACTGAAAACCAACATACTAATGGTGTTCTTACGCTTTCTATCGCTGGTAAAGAGAAGTCAACCATTCAAAAGCAAGCGGAAGACGCATTTAACAAAATTGCGAATGAACTTGATTATGTTGGTGTGCTAGCCATTGAGTTTTTTGATGTTGATGGTCAGTTATTAGTTAACGAATTAGCGCCTCGCGTGCATAATTCGGGACATTGGACTCAGCAAGGCACCCATTGTTCACAATTTGAGAATCACATGCGTGCGGTTGCAGGGTTGCCACTTGGTAACACTAAGCTTAAGCAAATAAGTGCGATGATTAATGTTCTGGGCCAATCAAGTATTCCAGCATCCGTTTTAAATATTGCTGATGTGACAAGCCATTGGTACGGTAAAACAGCTAAACCAGGACGTAAAATGGGGCATATTAATGTCTCAGCATCTAGCTTGCATGAGTTAGGCGAACGTCTTGCTGAATTAGCCGAAATTCTCCCAGAGAGCGATTACCCTGGTATCATTGAAACCAGTGCAGCATTGATTTTAAATTAATCTATTCAAGCCGAGTTTATCTCGGCTATTTTCTACTTTGTTATCCTAAGAATACCCGTATTTAATCTTCAAAATTGCAATTTTGCCCCGAAATCTGCATGACTTTCATCCTTTTTTAGTCTAATCGTACGCACATGACCGCATTTTCTTTTTTTAATGAAAACTTTATGTCACTCTTAAATGCAGTAGCACGAATAAATTAAATATCGCTGTATTTTGGAACACTATGCCCGTTAAAAGTAATTTAATTAAACTTAGCTATCTTATTCTAGTCGGGTTATGTATTACCCCTTTAATAGGGCCTGGTGTTGCCTTAGTAATTGGTGCTGCATTTGCCATAATATTCGGCAACCCGTATGCGGAATTTTCGCAATCAGCGAGTAAATGGTTACTCAAAGCTGCCGTGATTGGTCTTGGGTTTGCTGTTGATTTTAATCAAGTTATAGAGGTTGGGCGTAGCTCTATAGTTTTAACCATTGTCAGTATTACTGCGATCATTGGTTTGGGTGAAATACTCACTCAGGTATTTAAGTTAAGCCGTAATACAGGGGTGCTAATTTCATTTGGTACAGCCATTTGTGGCGGCAGTGCAATCGCGGCAATGGCACCCGTAATAAAAGCAAAGGATCATGAAGTGGCCGTTGCCTTAGGGGTCGTGTTTTTACTTAATGGTGTGGGTTTATTATTGTTTCCAACGATCGGTCATTATTTAAATTTAAGTCAAGAGCAGTTTGGCTTATGGGCAGCACTTGCTATTCATGATACCAGTAGCGTTGTGGGAGCATCAGCTACGTATGGTGCCGTTGCATTAAGTATTGCTACCACCGTTAAACTAACACGGGCAATGTGGATTATTCCCTATACAACTATGGCAGGTGTATTCTGGCGTTCTGAGGAAAAAGCCAGTATTCCTTTATTTATAGTTGGGTTTTTAGCTGCTGCACTTATCAATACATACCTACCAGATTATTCATCGATTTGGTCCACATTAAATAGTGTTGCCAAACAAGTATTAGTAGTGACCTTGTTTCTTATTGGAAGTGGCTTGTCCTTATCTGTATTAAGACAGGCAGGCGTTAAACCTTTTATAATGGCCACGGTATTATGGATTATCGTGAGTGGGGTTATTTTGTTATTAATTTTAGATGGGTTTATTTAAATGAAACTTAATAGAGTTGTAATGGCGTTAGCGGCCTCTTCAATGATAGTGGGCTACACAAATAGCGCAGATGCTGCTACACCAATACGGGTTGCAACATTTAATGTAAGTATGGACGCAACAAATTACACACCAAGGGGTAAACAAATAAACCCCGATGCGCTGGTCAATGCATTGCAAAACGAACATCAACAAATAAAGAATATCGCTGAAATTATTCAGCGTATTAGACCTGATATTTTGCTATTAAATGAATTTGACTATGTTGATAAAGCAAAAGGCATTGAGTACTTTAAAAAGCACTACTTACAAGTCAGCCAAAACAAGCAGCCTGCGATTAATTACCCTTATATATACATAGCACCTGTAAACACGGGGTTGGCATCACCCTTTGATTTTGATAACGATGGTAAGGCAAAGGGTGTCCAAGG
This sequence comes from Pseudoalteromonas sp. KS88, assembly GCF_004766475.1. Taxonomy (NCBI): domain Bacteria; kingdom Pseudomonadati; phylum Pseudomonadota; class Gammaproteobacteria; order Alteromonadales; family Pseudoalteromonadaceae; genus Pseudoalteromonas; species Pseudoalteromonas sp. KS88. The sequence continues at coordinate 47,216 of NZ_PYHV01000030.1, read as the reverse complement.
AGATGCGTATGGTTTTGGCTTTTTCGAAGGGCACTATGGCATGGCATTGCTTTCGCGATACCCCATTGATTTTGATAAAGCGCGCACTCTGCAAACGTTTAAATACAAAGATATGCCTAATGCTCAAATGCCTATAGACCCTAAAACGGGTGAAAACTGGTATAACGAACAAGAGTGGCAAGCGATGCGACTGAGTTCTAAATCATTTTGGGACTTACCGATTACAGTTAAAGGTAAAACAGTTCACTTACTTGCGTCTCACCCAACCCCTCCTGTTTTTGATGGTGACGAAGACCGAAACGGGAAACGAAATCATGATGAAGTTAGGCTTATCAAAGATTATGTTGAGAATGCAGCTTACATTTATGACGATAAAGGGAATAAAGGAGGTCTTAAACCAAACTCTCGATTTGTGATCCTTGGTGATTTAAACGCAGCACCAGAGGGAGATAAAAAACGTCCAATAACAACCAATCAATTACTGGATAATCCACTCATAAATAGTCGCTTTACGCCTGTCAGTAAGGGCGCTGCAAGTAGTTTTTCTGAACGTTTTGCGGCTTCATACACTGCATATTGGGCTGCAAGGGCAGACTATGTGCTCCCTTCAGAATATGGTTTAAGTGTTGAAGGTGGTGGCGTATTTTGGCCAACTAAGAATAGTGAGTTGTACCGATTAATTAAAGATAGAAATGCATCTTCAGATCATCGAATGGTGTGGTTAGATCTTATTGTAAAATAGTACTCATAATTAGAAATGTTTAATCTAGCTGTAAAGTTTGTCTGTTTATCTTAAAAAATTGCAATCAATAGGGGGCTTCTGCTTAAATTAGGGTAATTATAATAATCCTCAAGAAGCACCATGATTGTAAAAACAGCAAATAAAACGTTAATCGCGTTGGCAATTGCATCAAGCTTTATGCTTAGCGGTTGTCAAACGACGGCCTCTACACCATCAGCACCAGCCTCTAAATCGCCTGTGGTAAGTGTTGTAGCAACACCCAGTGATACAGGTACAAGCCAAATAACACTAGAGCAAGCCATGGCGCATCCGGATTGGTTAGGTCGCCAGCCAGAGCGTGCTTTTTGGGCCGCGGATTCAAAAAATATTGTCTTTGCTCAAAAGCAACAAGGCAATACGTTACGCGATTTATACACCCAAGCGATTAACGCTCAACAAGCTAGCCAAGTTGCGCTTTCTCAATTGCATTCATTAGGTGCTAAAAATGCAGTGTACTCTGCTGATAAATCACTGCAAAGCTATGTTTTTGAAGGTAATATCTTCGTAAAAAATGTTAAGTCAGATGTTATTACTCAGATCACCCATGATAGTGCTAGGCAATCTAACCCTCAGTTTTTAACTGACGGGTCACTTGCATTTCGTCAAGCTAATGCTTTTTTTAAGGTTGATTTAACGACAGGTAAACGTGTTGAGCTTGTTAATCTGCACCTTTCAGATAAACCATCTGGCGTTAAAGAGCCAAGTACTTACATAGCCAAAGAGCAACATAAACTTATTGACTATATAGCGTTAACGCATAAAAACAAACTTGATAAACAAACACGCAAAGAGCAGTTGAATAAGCAAAATGCAAGTATTGCTAATTCACAGTTTTATTTAGGTAAAGGCAACCGTATTGCTGATGTGCAACTGTCACCCAATGGTAAAGCATTGATTGCCGTTGTGACTGAAGACCGTGCATGGCGTGAAGACGCAGATATCATGCCTAATTACATTACAGATAACGCGGGTGTAAAAGCTGAAAAAGTGCGCCGCCGAGTTGCTGATTCTAAACCGCAAACATCTGAAGTGATTTATATTGATTTAGCAACGCAAACTCAAAACACGCTAGCTTTTGATACGTTACCAGGCTTTGATGAAGACGTACTTGCAGCTGTAAAAGAAGAAAACTACGCGCGTGATGGTAAAACATACGAGTCGAAAAAAGAACCTCGTGCAATTAATCTAATCATGGACTGGGGCTGGTCGCAAAGTGCAATAGAATGGAACCACAATGGTTCTCAAGTAGCCATCATGCTTGAAGCGTGGGATAACAAAGACCGCTGGATTGCATCAGTTGATTTTGAAAACAATGAACTTGTTTCTCAGCATCGTTTACATGATGATGCATGGGTTAACTACACCTACAATGATTTTGGCTGGTTAAATAACTTAGACACGCTTTATTATCTTTCAGAAGAATCTGGTTACAGCCACATTTATAAAAAACCATTAAATGGTAAAGCAACCCAACTTACCAAGGGTCAGTTTGTTGTCTCTAACTTAACACTTACCGCTGATAACAGTGCTATTTACTATAAGGCAAACGTTGAGCATCCGGGTCTTTATGAAATTTATCGCGTTGATCCTCAAACAGCACAATCAGAGCAGATCACTGACCTAGATGGCATGACGGATTATCAACTTAGTCCTGATGAATCAAAGCTTTTATTAACTCACTCTAAGATTATGGCGCCGCCGGAACTGTTTGTAGCAGACGCCACTGCAAATGCTAACGCAACACAGCTGACCAATACAGTGTCTGATGAGTTTTTAGCAAAACAATTAATTGCACCTAAGATTGTCGCGGTTCCTTCGAGCCACACTGAGCAACCAATTTACGCTAAAGTATATTACCCTGCTGATTACGTTGAAGGCGAGAGTGGGAAAAATCGTAAAGCCGTTATATTCAATCACGGAGCTGGTTATTTACAGAATTCTCATATGGGTTGGTCTGGATACTTCCGCGAGTTTATGTTCCATTCACTATTAGCTTCTGAAGGTTATGTTGTAATGGACATGGATTATCGCGCCTCAAAAGGCTATGGACGTGACTGGCGTACAGCGATTTATCGCCAAATGGGGACTCCAGAGACACAAGATTTAGTAGATGGTGTTAGCTGGATGGCTAAAAATGCCAATGTTGATACCGGTGCAGTGGGCACTTATGGTGGCTCGTACGGCGGTTTTATGACATTTATGGCATTATTTACAGAGCCTGATTTATTTCAATCTGGTGCTGCACTTCGTCCTGTAACTGATTGGGCACATTACAACGCGCCTTACACGTCTAATATCTTAAACCACCCAGATGTCGATCCTATTGCGTATGAAAGAAGTTCACCAATTTACTTTGCTGAAGGGTTAAAGAATCACTTGTTGATCAATGCACCTATGGTTGATGATAACGTGTTTTTCCAAGATTCAGTTCGTTTGGTACAGCGCCTGATTGAGCTTGAGAAAGAAAACTTTGAAACGGCTATTTTCCCTGTTGAACCGCATGGCTTTGTTCAGCCTTCAAGCTGGTTAGATGAATATCGTCGAATTTATAAGTTGTTTAAAGAAACACTTTAGTTTCTTAAGAAATAAAAAAACGCCAAACTTAGTTTGGCGTTTTTTTTAACATTTTAATAATCAGCGGGATAGCTAAAAAAATTCCCCCAACGGCACCAATTAAATGCGCATCTATAGCCACTTTAGAGGCAATTAATTGTCCAACTTGTTCACTTGGACCTGCGTATTGCTCATGCGCTATTTTTAGCCAAATACCCACAAATAACAGGCTGCCCGTTTTCATTCCAACGCAAATATCTTTTATTGCTCCCCATACTATAACTCCATGCAGTAATGCACTTAGTCCTGTGTATATGTATATATCAGGGCAAAATATATAAATGCCTAAACCACACCATATTGCCAGTATTAAAGTATGAATAGCATACGTTTTAGGGGTTGTGTGCTCTGCGTGGAGTAACCAAATAAGTAAAATACCGACACAGTTCAAAGTTAAATGAGCCAGGTTAGCATGGATATACTGACTTGTTACTAATCGCCATAGTTGGCCTTTATCAATTAACTCACGGTTAAATTCGAGTAAACCATTTAAATCTAACAGTGCGAGTAACGTACTAAATGCCATTAAGCAAAGCGGGGGGATAATGTAACGGGGTTGAATAGGTAAATTGAGCATTTTATTCTTATTTTTACAGCATTCTTTTGCATATTGTGCCCGTTTAATTTTAAGATGCCAATTATCTAGGTGTAATAAAGCTATTTTATGTTATTTAAGTTTTCAAAATCAGCCATTTTGGCTGCAAGCGTTTTAATTCCTACCTTAGCCAACAGTGCAACAGAGCGTGAAACACGTGAGCCTGAAGCGGCAACAGGCCACTATGCAAAACAACAGGTCTCAGGTGAGCAGTTCATGGTGGCTGCAGCTAATCCATATGCCGTAAAAGCAGGTCAATCAATATTAGCGAAAGGCGGTAGTGCGGTAGATGCCGCAATCGCAACACAATTAGTTTTAACCTTGGTCGAGCCGCAATCCTCTGGTATTGGTGGGGGGACATTTATGATGTATTTTGACCACAAAACAAATACATTAACAAGTTTTGATGGCCGTGAAACAGCACCAGAAAATGCAGATGAGACACTTTTTTTAGATAAACATGGTAAGGCGGTTAAATGGATTGAAGCAGTCGTTGGTGGGCGATCAGTGGGCGTACCTGGTGTGCTTCATGCTTTTGCTAACGCTCATGAACAATACGGTAAGCTTCCTTGGTCAGAACTGTTTAAACCAGCTATTCAACTAGCAGAGCAAGGTTTTGAAGTATCACCAAGATTACATAAACTCTTAGCCAAGCGTTTTAATCCTGGCGTCACTGAGCTTGATGTTATTCGTGATTACTTTTTTATTAATGATGAACCCCTTGCAATTGGTACTATTAAAAAGAATCAGCCTCTGGCCGATATCTATAAAGCTATTGCGGCCAATGGTATTGATGCATTTTATAAAGGTGATAATGCTAAGCAAATGGTGAAAGCGGTTCAAACTAGTAAAATAGCACCCGGTACTTTATCAATAAATGATTTGAAAAATTACAAAAGTGTTCAGCGGGATGCAGTATGTGCGCCTTATCATGAGTATACAGTTTGTTCGATGGCTCCACCTAGCAGTGGTGGGGTTGCTGTAATTCAAATACTGGCTTTATTAGAAGATAAAAACCTAGCGCAGTATGAGCCAAATTCAGAACAATCAATTCATTATTTTACGCAAGCATCACGCTTGGCATTTGCTGACCGTAATGTGTACATGGGCGACCCAGACTTTGCATATATTCCTACTCAAGAACTCCTTAAGGCAGACTATATAAGGCAACGCAGTGCACTCATCACTGAAAAAGACACGCCAGCGGTTGCTGGAGAGCCTGTGGAAAAGTTAGCTTATGCGCAAGACGATGCCTATGAATTGCCTTCAACTACACATGTGTCAATTGTAGATAGCGCAGGCAATGCGGTTTCAATGACCAGTTCAATTGAAATGGCATTTGGCTCAACGGTTATGGTTAACGGCTATATTTTAAACAACCAACTCACCGATTTTGCGTTATCGCCCAAAAAAGATGGCAAATTACTAGCCAATCGAGTTGAAGCAGGAAAACGCCCGCGCAGCTCTATGTCTCCAGTTATGGTGTTTAACAAAGATGGAAGTTTGCGTTTAGTGGTGGGGTCCCCTGGTGGTAGCCGTATTATTAACTATGTTGCGCATGTGCTTGTTGGTGTTTTAGATTGGAATTTAACTGCTCAAGAAGCCATTAATCTTGGGCGTGTAACAAACCGTAATCGTTATACGACCTTAGAAAAAAATATGCCTATAGAAAAGCTCGAAGCATCACTTACTAAGCGTGGACATACTGTTCATATAAGAGACTTGAACTCGGGTTTACACGCAGTTGAACTAATAAATGGTGCTTTATATGGTGCAGCCGATCCTCGCCGGGAAGGTATTGCGTTAGGGGATAAAGATATTGCAATTAAAGCATCTAAATCTGACGAATAACCCTTAATCGTATTCTTGAGATAATGTACAATATACTATGCCCAAACCAACTCAAGATGCGAGCGTCGTTGGAGTTAAAAGTGATTTAGGCAAGGCATTGATTGCAAATAATGGTTGTTCCCTTGTTAAAATCAATAACGCAGTATAAATCGCTTTTAAACCAACCCTTGGGGCGCTTCACAGGAACTTACTCTCATCGTTGTTACTTATTAAAAGGGAATGCCATTCTTGCAAAGTAACGCCTTGATATTAAGCCCCTGTGAAACGCTGAATTCTGCATCTTGAGGTGGTTTGGGTATATAGAGCGCGATGTTTCATTGCGCTTTTTCTCATTGTGAATGGTCTGACAAGGTTGAATCTCATTGCTTTTTTTTATTCATGCCTAATAATGACAGATCAAATTTAAAAGACATCGCTAAGCTTGGAATTATGACTACAAATACCGATCCAAATTATCTTTATATCCATCACTCAGGCCCAGGCTTGATCGAAACTCCTCTATTAAATAAAGGTAGTGCATTTTCTCAAAAAGAACGGGAAAGTTTTAACCTAGCTGGTTTGTTGCCGCCGCGCTATGAAACTATTGAAGAACAAGTTGAGCGTTGTTATCAACAGTATTCGAGTTTTACTGATAATCTAAACAAGCATATTTATTTACGTGCAATACAAGATAATAACGAAACCTTGTATTACCGCTTAGTGCGAGATCATCTTGAAGAGATGTTGCCAATTATTTATACCCCAACGGTAGGTGATGCCTGTGAAAAGTTCTCAGATATCTATCGAAGTGCACGTGGTTTATTCATATCATATGAAGACCGCTATCAAATAGACGATATTCTTCGTAATGCGACTAAAGGTAAAGTGAAGGTTATTGTTGTTACCGATGGTGAACGTATTTTAGGCCTTGGCGACCAAGGTATTGGTGGTATGGGTATTCCGATTGGTAAATTGTCTCTTTACACTGCATGTGGTGGGATAAGCCCCGCATATACATTACCAGTAATGCTAGATGTAGGCACCAATAACGAAAAACTATTAAATGATCCAATGTACATGGGTGCACGCCATAAACGTATTGCTCAAGATGAATATGATGAATTCTTAGATCTATTTATTAAAGCGGTTAAACGCCGTTGGCCAAATGTGCTTTTACAATTTGAAGACTTTGCACAACCTAATGCGATGCCTTTACTTAAACGCTATCGCAATGAGATTTGCAGCTTTAATGATGATATACAAGGCACCGCGTCTATTACTGTAGGGTCTTTACTTGCAGCATGTCGTGTTAAAGGTGAAAAATTATCAGAGCAAAAAGTGGTGTTCGTTGGTGCAGGCTCTGCAGGATGTGGTATCGCTGAACAAATCATTAGCCAAATGGTTTCTGAGGGGATTACGGATACTCAAGCAAGAAGCCAAATTTTTATGGTAGACCGTTTTGGCTTACTAACCCAAGGAATGCAAGGACTCCGTGACTTCCAACAAGCCTTGGCTCAACAAACCGATGATTTAGCACAATGGACTTACAGCGGTGAATTTGCATCATTATTAGATGTTATGCACTGTGCTCAACCTGATATTTTAATAGGTGTGTCTGGTCAGCCAGGTTTATTTACCGAACAGGTTGTTCGTGCGATGCATAGCAATTGTTCACAGCCGATTATCTTTCCGTTAAGTAATCCGTCTAAACAAGTAGAGGCATTACCAGAGGACGTAATTAAATGGACTGATGGTAAAGCACTTGTGGCGACAGGTAGTCCATTCTCGCCGGTTGTCTATAACGGTGAGACGTTCCCAATCCCACAGTGTAATAACAGTTATATTTTCCCAGGCATTGGTTTAGGTGTTATTGCTGCAAAGGCGACCAGAATTACTGATGCAATGCTGATGGTTTCAAGTGAAATATTAGCAGAATCTTCACCACGAGCGAATACCGGTGAAGGCAGCTTATTACCTGCGTTAACTGAAATTGAAACTTTAAGTAAACGTATTGCATTTGGGGTAGCAAAAAAGGCAATTGAAGAAGGTGTTGCACTTGAGATAAGTGATGACATGTTATGGGCAGCAATTGATAAAAATTATTGGTTACCTAAATACCGTAATTATAAACGTGTAAGTAACTAAATTTGTGTGTATTGATTATTAAAACAGACTTCGGTCTGTTTTTTTTGCTTGTTCATTTTCAATTAACCGCGTACGTTATCTAATAGATGGAATTTAATTATTAAGGAATGTTATGCGTTATTTATTACCTTTACTTGCTGCAGCTACTTTTAATGTGTTTGCTGATAGTACCCCAAGCGCGCCACATATTTATATTCAGGGCCAAGCAGAAATTACCACGGCAGCTGACACTGTATTGCTAAATGTCGGTATTGTAGAAATCGATAAAGACTTAATAGCCGCAAAAAATAAAGCAGATAAAACGATGGCAAAAGCAATTAAGCTTGCTAAAAATGCTGGCGCTTTAGATAAAGATATCAATGCAGGGCAGATAAATATATACCGTGAAACCAAGTATAATCGGCAAACAAATGCTCAAGAATTTGTTGGTTTTAGAGTATCGCGTAACATAACAATTAAGCTCGATTCAATTGATAAATACCCAACGCTGTTACAAAGCTTAGTTAACGAAGGTATAAACCAAATTAACAACACGCAATTTGTATCAAGTAAATATAATGAACTACACCAGCAAGCACAAAAGTTAGCAATAGAAGATGCCCGCCAAGCAGCTAAAGAGTTTGCTAGTGATTATGGTGTAGATATAAAGGGATTGTACAGTGCCTCAATGAGTCCGATGGATACCAGTGTACAGCCTTACGCAAGAGCAAAGATGGCTATGCTAGCAGATAGTGAATCTGGACGCGTAGTCCCTGACTCATATCATGCGGGAGAAATTACAATTTCTGCATCTAGTTACGCAATTTATTTAATAGAAAATTAAACGATACGCCACGGCAAGAAATACGTATCTCACCGTGGCTAAGTTTTAGCCCTTATCAGTAAATCTTTTTAATAGAATTTCACCCTTATTTGGTGAAATTCTTTGTATTGATTTGAGCATATTTATTACTTCATTTCTATCATATTGGTTTGACGTTTGTTCGTTTATGTCGTCAACTATTGCCGCTAAATAATTAAATAAATTAACTGTGGCCTGTTCATTTTCATGTGTTGTAAACAAAATATTTTTGAATGCTTCAAGTATGTTCGTCATAACATAGGCATCTGATTTTGCATAGTTACGCAGCGGCGTAAAATTATCATGAAGTAATTCTTCAAACGATGTTTCATGAAGATAAAGAAGCGGATATTTATTTGCGTGTTTGAATGAGTAGTTTATATCGCTGATTTTCAACCTTTCAATCAATAAAATGCTCAACATATCAATAGCTTTTACTGCTGTGCCAGGATCGTTTATACCTGGGCTCATCGCTTTTACTGCAATCTCAGATATTTGGGTCAAACCATAGCGGTAGTGATCGCTAATGTATTCTTCGATATAAAAAATAAAGCAGTTTAGAAGCTTTTCAACTAACTCAGGTTTGTCTGATAAATCGGTATCACACTTCAAGAAAGGGTAGCCTTTAACAGTGAAATAGCCTTGATTAACAACAACATAAATTTTAAGTTTTTCTTGAGCGAGGATTTCACATAGTCTTTGTGAGTTAACCCCTTTAAAATAACCCTCTGTTGCACTTTCGATCGAGTGCCATGATTCAAACTCAGGAAATTCTTGAATTGGATGCGACTTCTGGCGATCAATAACACCTGTGATCTCTTTTTTAGTGTGTTTAAACAAATCATTCAGAACATTATCAACTTGAATAGCCTTTGAAATTGAATGAATAAAGTAAACAAAAAGACCCAAGGAAATTAAGCCGAAAATGAGTGAAATAAGGACACCTAGAGAGGGTATCGCAACATAATTTTCCATCTGCTTAATATTAATTAGCATAATAATTGCGTAAATAATGCTACCTAGGTAAAAGCCAAGTACCAGTTGATGTGATTTTTTAGTAATAAGACCGGGTATAACACGCGGCGATAAATTCGCACTAGCAGTATTTAACACGACCATTACCATTGAAAAGCTAAACACCGTTAAAGAGATAACACTGCCTGCAAGTGTGCTTAGAATAGTTCTCGCATTTTCTTCACTATCAACTAACAGTACGTTTATCTGTTCTTTTAACTGTGAGATGGGTGACGTGTATTCAATTGATACTGTTATAGTCGCTAAAATCAGAAAACTAACTGATAAAACAGATGGGTAAAAGCCTATACTATTAATCATTTCTCTATATGTGTTGGCAATTTTACGTGGTGTGAACATACTTTTCCTTTTGACCTGTTTTATCAACAAGGTAACATAAAAAACTAGTTTGTTGCTGGCTATTTAAAAAGTGATCTTGTGCTATCATAGAAAAAAATACTTGGAATTAAATTGTGATAATCTCTTTTTACGCAGCTGTCTTAGCAGTCATGTATATTCACCTTAGTATGAACGTTGTCAAAGTCCGAAAAGCGAATAAAATCTCTTTAGGAACAGATAACAATGAATCATTGATAAGGGCAACTCGTGCCCATGGAAATTTTATTGAGTATGTACCTTTTGCGCTTATTTTAATATTTTTAGCTGAATTTCAAGGGTTGAGTAGTCATTACTGCCATGCTTTGGGTGGATTATTGGTTTTTGGACGTATTTGTCACAGCATTGCGTTAAACGATGGCACCTTCAAACTACGTGTAATAGGTATGATATCGACATTTGCTGTACTAGCGCTATCTGCATTTTTCTTGCTGCTAAATCGGTTCTTTTAATATGAAATCCTGGTCTTTTTGTATTGCTATAGCTCTGCTTTGGGGCCCGGTAGACGTCTACGGTACAGAGTCGATCGCAGAAAAGTCATCTCGGTTAGACGTGTATTACCCAAAACCTGAACGAGATTATGAAAAAGAGAGTTGGTACCCATTAGTCCTATTAAAATTTGCTCTTGAACACAGTGGATACGAACACACATTACAAGAATCGGTTAACATGGTACAAAGTCGCTCTTTAAAAGAGTTGGTTGAAGGGCAATTAGTTAATGTTGCTTGGTCTATGACAAGTATTGAGCGAGAAAGCGACTTACTGCCAGTTAGAATACCCATATATAAAGGGTTATATGGGCTGCGTTTATTATTAACAACAAAAGATAAGCTCATAAAATTTGCAAATATTAGTGACGTAGCTGAACTCTCTGAACTTGATTTTATCCAAGGTCATGATTGGCCTGATACTACCGTTTTGACGGACAATGGTTTTGAAGTATCAACTTCAACAAGTTACGAGGCTTTGTTTAGCATGTTACATAAAGGGCGAGGGGATGCATTTCCACGCTCAATTTTAGAAACTGGATGGGAGCTAAAACAGCTTGAGGCTGATACTGATATAACAGTAGTTCCTAATATAGCAATAAAGTACCCTGCGGCAATCTATTATTTTGTTAACCCTAGTCGCCCAGACATCCACAAAGCTATTTCGATTGGATTAAAGCGAATGCATGAAAATGGTAAATTTGACGAGCTTTTTAATCGTTATTTTACCGAAGCCATTATCAATGCAAATCTTGGTCAAAAAACAATTATTCCACTAACAAATAGTCATATGTCAGCGTTAACGCCACTTGATAACAGTAAATTGTGGTTTGACCCTAATTCAATAAAAACCCCCATCCAATAATATGAATCGTAACCGTATTTTCATAATAGGCCTACCTAGAACGGGCACCACCAGTGTATGCAATGCATTTTTAGAACTGGGCTACAAAACTGCCCATACAGCTTATACAAAACAATGTTTTAAGAGTGCTGAAGTTATAGCTGATACACCAGTTTTTAATGATTTTGAAGTTTTAGATAAAAGGTTCCCACATTCAAAGTTCATTTATTTAGAGCGAGAAATTGAGTTGTGGATCCCGTCAATACGTCAATTATTACAAAGAATGTTTAATAATCTAACCCGACTCGATGGTGGGTTCAACCCTCATATAAAACGTTGTTATTTATATACTTTTAATAACTTAACTATTGATAACATTGCATCCGATGCATATTTAGAACAGCAGTATTCTTTACATTTTAAAAAAGCTAAACGTTACTTTGAGCATAGACCAGCAGATTTTCTATCAATTGATATTAGTAAAAACACGAGTTTTGAACGCTTATGTATGTTTTTAGACTGTGAGTTTCCAGAAGGTTTAAGTAACTTTGAAAAGATGAACATTGGCGGCAAAGTAACTGCTTGGAATAATATTAAACACCCACTTAAAGTTGCTTCTACTGCAAATGGAAAAATAGATAAGGTTATATATTAACTTTTCGCTGTTACAAGATTTTATCGCTTGATTACGGTAAAATTGCGTCATTGAATTTAAAGTAAGTTAAACAATGTTTGAATTAAAATACCACACTCCGTTTTCATGGACTGAGGCTGTACTAGCTGATTTTGATACCTTTTTACAAGACCATGCTGCCGCTGAAAAAAAAGCATCAGGCATGGCTATGTCTATGTTATCGCATTACCCAGATCGCCGTAAACTTGTTAAAGCGATGACAGATTTGGCCCTGGAAGAAATGATACATTTTAAACAGGTGCTTAAGTTGCTAATTGATCGCGACGTTAATTTAGGTAATGACCAAAAAGATCCGTACGTTAAGCAAATTCGTGCTGTTTTTAGAAACGGACGTGACGAGTTCTTAATGGATAGACTACTTGTTGGCGCAGTAATAGAGGCTAGGGGACATGAGCGTTTCTCTCTTGTGGCACAAGCATTACCTGCCGGTAAAGAAAAAGAATTCTATGTTGCAATTGCTAAATCAGAAGAAAAACACAAAAATTTATTTGTTGAGTTGGCATATGAATATTTTGACAAGACGCAGGTAGACCTTCGTTTAGAAGAAATTCTCATCGCCGAAGCTGATATATGTAAAAAGATTCCATTCACGGCTGCACTTCATTAAAAATCGCCTCTATAAGTTATGTTAAATAGGCTGTTAAATCATTTCAACAGCCTAATAGACTTAATTAATACTCATTAATTAAGTCGTGCATTGACCTAAATTGTCCTAATAAAGGTCACATTCATTTAAAACACTTATACTCATTAAAGTGCTTGAGCAAAGCATGAGTTTTTGAAAATTTAATGACTACTTAAGTAATGGGATAAGGAGATGACCATGAAATTAATGACGGCTTTAACAACTGTGTCTTTGATTGGAATAGGGGTTTTGAGTAGCTTTATCTATTCAGAATATAAAGTACTTCAAACGAATAAGAATATGGGTGAAATATCCAGCAGCATCTATCAATCTATAATTTGGCAAATGGATGCATACAACAACCCCAGATTTAACAATCAGACAAAAACATTTTTTGATGATCAAGTCATAAATATGCGTGAGTATGAAAAGCTCAAGTCACTGGCTCAAGAACAGTCGACTCCGATGTTATATATCAGTTTATCTAGCGAAGATCTTTGGCATACAAAGGAGCAATTTAATGAAAGGTTGGAGAGCAAAGAACATAATGACTTGTTAGCAATAAATTAAGTTAGATTGTTGTCTTTATCTGATGATAGTTTTATCGAGATCAATTGTAGCATTGATTTTTTACATTCAATGTTAAATCTCATCTAAAATAAATGATACTCACTTTAACAGCGTGGATCATTTTATGATAAATCACATCGGTATTTTAACCTCTGGCGGCGATGCGCCAGGTATGAACGCTGCTTTATACGGTGTAGTTAAAACTGCTCAGCACTATAATATAAAAGTTAGCGGTATCAAAAAAGGTTATGAAGGGTTGATCAGTAATGATTTAATCTCTCTGGATATTCAAACTTTACAGTCTTCAATGCATTTAGGTGGCACAATTTTAAGAACCGCTCGCTGTGATGTTTTTAAAACGGAGCAAGGACGTGCTTGTGCAATAAATACTATCAATAAAAATAAAATAGATGCACTGATTATTATCGGCGGCGATGGAAGTTTTAAAGGTGCTTTGTGGTTAGCTCAAAAGAGTAATATCCAATTAATCGGCATTCCAGGCACAATTGATAATGATTTAGCGGGTACAGATTTTACCTTGGGGTTTGATACAGCTGTAAATACATCAATGCAGTGTATTGATAAAATACGTGATACAGCAGAATCACATAATCGCGTTTTTGTTATTGAAGTTATGGGCAGAGATTCAGGATACATTGCCGCATATTCTGGTTTAACATCTGGCGCAGATTCAATTTTAATTCCTGAAAGCCGAAATGATATTGAAAGCCTTTTAAATAACCTCGATGATTTTCACAGTGATCATGCATTAATTGTTGTTGTTGCTGAAGGAGATGAGGTAGGAACACAAGAAGTGTGTGAGAAAATTAAATCAGTAAACCCAAATATTGATTTACGATTAACAAAACTAGGTCATCTTCAACGTGGCGGAAACCCAACAGCGAGTGACCGAATGCTTGCAATCGGACTTGGCAGTTTTAGTGTTCACGCATTACTTGAAAACAAAACGGGTATGATGGTCGGTATAATTAACAATAGATATTGTTTAACGAAGTTTGCAGGCGTTATTAAAAAACATGAAATAAGCGAAGAGGTTAATAAACTTTTAGCAATATTTTGCAGGTAGCTGATTTATTCATATTTTTACTTTGTACAATAGGTGCGATTAATCGCTATGGTTATTAATTTATCTTATTTAACATAATATAAATTATAGGTTATTATAAATAGCCACACAACAAACCTGCTTTATACCTGTGATCAATCTCCTTATGTCCAATACTAGACGGTATCGGACATTATAATGATTTATTTCAAATAGTTGGTTTTATTACGGTATCTTTCTTGAGCTTCATTATCGCTTAGCATAGTATTAAAACTACAATTTAAGCTGTATCACAAGAAGTAAACAACATGGAATTTGTGCGCCCACTCGAACCTATTTTGATTATTGATGATGTTCAAGATATTCGTGACTACTTAAATCAAATCTTAACTGAGTTAGGCTTTGAAGATATTTTGGAAAGCCGTGATTTTGAATCTGCAAAATCATTAATCAAAGAAAAATCCCCTAATGTCATTTTTCTCGATATAGAGTTACCGGATACCGATGGTACTGAAATTCTCGAATTTTTAAATGATAATTACCCACACACCCATGTTGTAATGTGCTCCGGACATAATAGTTTAGAGAATGTACAAAATACTTGGGAGCTCGGCGCTAAAGGTTTTATTGCTAAGCCATTCAACGCAAAAAAAGTTGATACTGTAATGAAACGATTAGAAATAGTCGAACATTTTTAAGGTTACTATGCATTCTACAGTCACAGAAATAATTGATGATTTATCACAGGTAATTTTTGGTAAAAAAACACAAATTAAACTCGCTTTAACATGCTTATTTAGTCAAGGACACTTATTGATTGAAGATTTACCTGGGATGGGAAAAACTACATTATCTCATGCACTTGCATCTGTTTTAGGGTTATCTTATCAGCGAGTTCAATTTACCAGTGATTTACTGCCATCAGATATTTTAGGCGCCAGTATTTTTAATTCAAATGAGCACACTTTCACATTTCATAAAGGACCGGTTTTTAGTCAAGTCGTGTTAGCAGATGAAATTAACCGTGCTGGGCCAAAAACACAAAGTGCATTGTTAGAGGCAATGGAAGAAAAACAAGTATCGATGGATGGTGATATATACCCCCTGCCAATACCATTTTTTGTCATTGCTACACAAAACCCTTTATATCAATCAGGCACTTACCCTTTACCAGAGTCACAATTAGATCGATTTATGATGCGGATAAGTTTAGGCTTTCCACCAAAAGAAGCAGAAAGAAAGCTTATTTTAGGTGTTAATAATCGTGATTATGAATCGCTTCCTAAACGCATGAACTCTTCTCAACTAATTGATATACAATCTGAAATTTTAAAATTGACTATTTCTGATCCTATCATTGATTACATTATTGAGCTGGTGTCTTATACTCGCCAAAGCGGCGTTTTTGCTAATCCGTTGTCACCTAGAGCCAGCATAGCATTGGGTAAAGCTGCACAAGCTTGGGCCTATATAGAAGGTAGAGACTTTGTCGCTCCCGATGATGTACAAACTGTTTTTAAAAGTGTGACTGCTCATCGATTAGGAATTGATGAACAAACAAGCGAATTACAAATAAAACAGTTATTAAACGCTGTTCCTGTGCCTTTGTAGAATATGCTATTTGCAAAGAGGTTAAAGGACAAACACAGTGGCTTTTTATTTGCTAACTTTAAAAAGGCACTATTTAGAAAACTGCTAAAAAATAAACATACCGGCAATACACTGACTCTAAAACATAATACGATTTATGTTTTACCTTCAAAAATGGGCTGTAGTTTTTTATTTGTCTGCGTTTTAAATTTTATATTAGGGATTAATTATCAAAACAACTTAATTTTGGCTATGGCTTATTTAATGTTAGTTGTTTTGATATTGGCTATATTAATTGGTTACTCCAATGTGAAGGGTGTAACTGTAAAGTTTAAATCAAAAAATAATGACTACTCCCCTATTTCACCACGCTTAGTTTTTGATATTTCAACAGAAAAATTATGTCAGTCACTCCAATTTATTTATCAAAAAAAATTATTGCATAACCTAGATAACATAAAACACAAGACAGACATAACAGTTTCATTACCTTACGAAAGCAGAGGACGTTATCCGTTAGAAAGAATAAAATTACTGAGTCAGTACCCGTTTGGTTTGGTTTCTGTTTGGAGTTACATGCAAATCGAAGAAACCGTTTTTGTATATCCTAAGCAAATTAATCCGCATAAAAATAATAACTTGATGGTTGATGGTAATAACACTGATGGCGATTTAAAACGTGGCAATGGAATTGATGAATTTGATAGTTTGGTTGATCATCAACATGGTATGGGTTTACAAAGAGTATCGTGGAAACATTATGCAAAAACACAGCAGCTTATGGTAAAAGATTTTGTTAATTATGCTTCTACACCAATGATATACGACTATTCTCAATTACAAGGTAATGCCGAAGCAAGACTAAGTCAATTAAGCTATTTGATCACCCAAGCTCATTTGCACGATCATGCTTTTGCACTTAAATTAAATAATCAGCTTTATTCCATGGCTAAAGGTCGTGAACACTTTACTGCATGTTTAATTGCATTGAGTCGTTTTAACTCGAGCACTGAGAGCCAAGATGCAAAAACATCATAATGAAAAATCAATAAATATTAGCTTATCAATAATTTATGGCATAGTTGTATTATTTTTAATGTCTGAGCTGACTCCTGTTTTTTCAGCATTATTGGCCATTTTATGTGTTTGGAATTTTACAATCACTATAATGAATAAGCCAAAACCTAGCACATTATATGCAAATATTCTGGCCGGCTTTTCTCTTGTGTTGTTACTTTACGAAATTGGATTTGGTGATACAGTGACTTTGTTTGTTGCCATGCTTATTTTGTCTAGTTTGTTTAAGTTGCTGCAAGCCAAAACCAAAAAAAATTATCAAACTATTGTTTTACTGAGTTTTTTTAGTTTATCAACAGTCTATCTATTTTCGCAGTCGATCATGGCGACATTATCTGTGAGCGCTTTGTATGTATTTAATTTTGCCGCGCTAGCACTTATTGAAAGTAAACATAGTTTAAAAATTGCATCGAAGCAAAGTGGTAAAATGTTATTGCTCGCTTTACCGGTGGCTGTATTTTTATTGCTATTTTTACCAAAACTACCTGCCTTTTGGCAATTACCAGGGCCTAAGCTTGCTAAAACGGGCTTGTCAGAAAGCGTTAATCCTTTTGATATAGCAAAACTTTCTCGTTCAGACGAGCTTGTTTTTAGGGCTAAATTAAGTAAAAACAACCCACCTGCGCCACCGTACTACTGGCGAGCTATAATCCATGATAAATTTGATGGGCACACCTGGTTAGTATCGGACTTTTTGAAGAGCCAACAACGTATTAAAAAGCCGGTAAGCAATACGGGCCAATTTAATTCACAATACACGATTATTGCTGAGCCCTCCTCACAGCCTTGGCTATATGGCATAGGGCAAGCATATTCACCAAATTCTGATGTTAAAAATACAGAGCAAGGTTTGCTTATACGCAAGCGCTACTTAAGTAACAATATAAATTACGACGTAAAAAGTTCGCCCTTAAATGCTCCTCAATTAGATAGAATTAACCATTATCAAAACTTAACGCTTGCAAACTCTGAACAATATAATGTGCAATCTCAGCAGTTAGCGTTGTCTTTATATGAAAAAAATAACAGCGATAGCGCATTTGTAACCGCCTTAACAGAACACTTTTTAAATAAGGGTTTTGCCTACACCCTTACTCCAGAACCTATGACAGGCAATAATACTATTGATGAATTTATGTTTAATAATAAACGAGGTTTTTGTGGCCACTATGCCAGTGCAGCGGCGTTTATGTTTAGAACTGTAGGTATTCCTGCCAGAGTTGTATCCGGGTATTTGGGTGGAGAATTAAATAAGCAAGATGAGTATTTAAGTGTTTATCAGTATGATGCTCATGCATGGGTTGAAGTGTATATAAAGGATAAAGGTTGGCAAATTTTTGATGCAACCGCCGTTGTTTCACCTGAACGTTTGAATGGTTCACTTTCACAGATGCAATCACTTAATAATGAGTTTACAAATAACTTAGATTTTAGTTTATTGAGGTTCAATCAAATACCTGGCTTTAATTGGTTACGTTTAAACTTAGAAAACCTAGATTACAAATGGACCAATTGGGTGCTTGGTTTCGATCAACAAAAGCAAAGTTCATTTTTGAAACGCTTATTTGGTAACAGCCAGCTATGGAAAATTTCTTTATTTGTTATTTTATCTATCGTCATTATTTTTATTAGTTATTTTGTTTATTTAAATTGGCCTAAAAAAACAAAAATAGATGAGCATTTGCTAGTAAAGCATTATAAAGAGATTCAGTTATGGTGCGCTAAAAATGGGTTTGATCACACGGCTAGTCAAACTCCACTGCACTATCTCAATTTAGCGAGTGAGCATTTTGCTGAGAAAGGCTCACTTTTCCTGCAGTTTGCTCAGTTATACAGCGATGTACGATATAAAGGTGATGAATTCACGCAGCAACGTAAAAAACACAGCTATGATCTGGTAAAATCAATTAAAACAAAAGCTAAGAGATCTTTATGAACGCAGTTGTAATCGGTGTTTTATTAATGCTTGGGCTAACGCTGGCCCGTGTAAATGTTATTGTTGCTATGACACTTAGCGCATTGGTTGCTGGATTAAGTGCAGGACTTGGCTTAACAGAAACATTGAATGCATTTAATGCGGGTTTATCCGGCGGCGCAGAGATTGCCCTTAGTTATGCCATGCTGGGAGCATTTGCTGTTGCGATTTCAAAGTCTGGCCTCACCAGAATCCTTGCTGCAAAACTATTATCGCAAGTGAACACTTCAAATAAAGGCGAAAGTGCGCTTAGCTACTTTATATTATCAATAATATTAATATGTGCTATATCTTCACAAAACCTTATCCCGGTGCATATTGCTTTTATACCAATTTTGATCCCACCATTATTAATTGTGTTTAATAAGCTGCGATTAGACCGCCGAGCCATAGCGTGTATTTTAACGTTTGGTCTTGCAACATCTTATATGGTGCTACCCTATGGGTTTGGCGGAATTTATTTGTATTCAATATTACATAAAAATTTAGTTGAAAATGGGCTAGAAATTATAAATACGCAAGTCCCCATGGCAATGATAATACCTGCAATTGGCATGTTTATCGGGCTTTTGATTGCGGTATTTATTAGCTACAGAAAACGCCGCACTTATAAAACAAATGATTTAGAAGAGCAGACAATCGACGTCACTGTGCAGCAACCCAAAAAGGTTTTGCTTGTTGGAATAACTGCCGTAATAACATCTTTAATCGCTCAGAATGTAAGTGGCTCGATGATATTGGGGGGCCTTGTTGGTGTGATGATTTTTAGCTTATTTGGCATTGTTAAATGGGAGCAAAATAACGACGTATTTAGTAAAGGGGTTGCTATGATGGCAATGATTGGCTTTATTATGATCGCAGCTCAAGGTTTTGCCTCTGTAATGAAAGCCACAGGTGATGTTGCGTCCTTAGTGCAAAGTGCCGCTGGGGTTATAGAAGGTAATCAACCTTTGGCAGCAGCATTAATTTTATTGGTCGGCTTAATGATAACTATGGGAATTGGTAGTTCTTTTTCAACCGTGCCAATAATAGCCACCCTTTTTGTCCCATTGTGTTTGGAGTTAAACTTTTCTGTTATGGCAACGGCTGCTCTTGTTGGTACTGCAGGTGCTTTAGGCGATGCAGGCTCCCCTGCTTCAGATTCTACATTAGGCCCAACCTCAGGTTTAAATGCAGACGGCCAACACGACCATATTTGGGACTCGGTTGTGCCTACCTTTATACACTTTAACCTCCCTTTGCTTGCATTTGGTTGGATAGCAGCCATGGTGTTATAGCTAATTTAATAGAGCCTCTCTTTTATTTGCTTACCCTTTTTTAGTTAATAAACTTAATGCTACGTTTATTATTATTTTAATTAAAGTATGATGTGTTCTTTTAATTATCTAAAAATAGCACTTACTATGAGTGCTATTTATTAGTTTACAATTAAAAACCGTAAATCATTTTATCGCAAACTACCGGTGTTGGCCTGTGATTGTCATCAACAGCAACAAAGGTAAAGCTACCAGTGATGGCAGAATGTTTGTCATCTTTGTGCATTGTTTCAAGAAAAATTTCTACATCAACACGTAAACTAGTATTACCAACATGCACTACTTTAGAGATAAGCTCTGCAAACGTGCCTGCAGGAATTGCCTCTTTAAAATCAACTCTATCAGAGGAAATAGTCACTAAGGGTTTACGGCAAAAGCGTGTTGCTGCAATAAAGGCAACTTCATCCATCCAAGCTAAAGCATCACCACCAAACAATGTATTGTGGTGATTTGTGCGACCTGGAAAAACGGTTTTTGTCACAGAGGTAGTTGATTCTACTATTCGTTGTGCAATGATTTCATCGCGATTAACTTCTGTTGTCATGTTCTCTACTTTTTCTTCGCTAAGGTGTCTATCATCATAAGTGCGGGATCTAAGCGCTCGCCCTTCCAGTTAAATCGCCAATCTAAATGTGGGCCAGTTACGCGTCCAGTAGCACCTATTTCAGCAATTTTGTCGCCACGTTTTATCTTATCGCCTACTTTTACATCTAACTTACTTAAATGAATATAGGTTGAGGTGACGCTGTGTCCGTGATCTAGAATGAGTGTTCCACCAGAATAATATAAATTATTATCTGCAAAAACGACCGTTCCACCAACGGGTGCATACACAGGGCTACCCGTTTTATTGGCAATGTCTAGACCAAAGTGAGGACGACGCGGCTCACCATTAAAATAACGTTGACTGCCATATACACCTGAAATACGCCCTTGGGCTGGTTTATAAACAGGGTCTAGAAAATACGTTAAGTTTGAATCAACTTTACGGGCGTTTCTAACAGCAACCGCTTCACGACTGATACGCTCACTGACTTCTTTAGGTGGAGATACATATTTTTTAGCAACACCGGTGATTTTATCAATATCGTAGTCGCGTTTAGTTATAAGCAATGATTGCTTATGTGTTTTACCAGCTTTGTCTACCCACGTTAATTCATGATTTAGCTTAGAATCACGACCAAAGCCGAAAACGAACGTTCCATCAGCAGTTGTTTTTAACTTTTCACCATTGAAAATGACTGATTGTACGCCATCAAGCTTACCTGTGACTAAACCACCTTGAGTGAGGTTACCTTTGAGTTCAACGCTGTGCACAAAAACGCTCAATGACGTTAGTGCAAAGGCAAAAATCATCTTATGCATAACAAATTGACCCCTTAGCTACCCCTTCATAAGCCGTCACCTTAACGTTAGACTCACCATACTCAGCCTTAATCTGCTGTGCTAAATAAGCCGCAATACATTCAACTGTGGTATCTACTGGTAAAATGTCACAACGGTCATTACTTATTGCCATTTCAAAATAACCTTGCGCTGCGCTATACGCAAAACAAAGGTCTGACTCTTTCGCTTGGACATGTTTTAATTGTGACGAGTCAATTTGATCCTCAGCGGTGGCTAAGTATATATCTTGCCATTTGTCTGCCCATTGCTTTTGAATACTTGGCATTGCCATCCCATCTAAAGAGACGCCTAGCTGAGAACGATGGCCATGTATAATACGCTGACAATTACCATCATGCTTTTTAAGTCCATGACTGTAATGATAATAAAAGCTTTTACTATGTTCAGGTTTTAATTCGATTTCAATTTTATCAATATTACTTGGTAACTGTGGCATGATGGTGGCAATTAAAAAATCTATTACTGCTTGCTCATCAATTACGGGAGAATCAATTAAACAATATGCCTGATTAGGTGCACTCATCGCTAAATGATGTTCATCACCAAATGTACAATCAAGCGTTTTGTAATCTCCATGAGATACAACCTCACCATTTATTTGTGAAGGTAATGCTAATTTATGATCTATACATTCATCAATAATGCCTTTGATTTGTTTTTTAACAAGACCAAAATCAAGAACCATAGACTCTTTATTAAGCTTGCCATGAAGCGTTAAATCAACAATCCAGCTTTCGCCAACTGCGCCTCGTTTATTACACAAGTAAGAAAAATCAATTACAGTAAGTGCGTTAACAAAAAGGATCATAAACTTCCTTTAATATGGTTAAAAAATCAAAGTGATTATAATGATTTTTACTCGTAATTGCGCGTTCTAATCGCACAATTAGCATGTTCTTTACCTAACCGGTGATATTTCATGCAGAAATATTATTTTTTTAACTGCTCAGAGTTGTTTGGCGTACAAGTGTACGCTAAAGTACTCTGCAATTTCTAAGCGACGAAAAAGTGTTATGGAACCTAAAAATAGCTATACAAAAGAAGAATTGATCCTATGTGGTCAAGGTGAAATGTTCGGTGAAGGCAATTGCCGTTTACCAAGTGACAACATGTTAATGATGGATCGTATCATCTCAATCACTGATGACGGTGGCGAACATGGTAAAGGTCAAATCGTTGCAGAACTCGATATTGACCCAAGCCTTTGGTTTTTCGATTGTCACTTCAAGGGTGACCCCGTTATGCCTGGCTGCCTTGGCTTAGATGCAATGTGGCAGCTTGTCGGTTTTTTCCTTGGTTGGTCTGGTGGTCCAGGTTTAGGCCGTGCACTAGGTGTAGGTGAAGTGAAATTCACAGGACAAATTCTGCCAACAGCTAAAAAAGTAACATACCGTTTAGATATGAAGCGTGTAATCAAGCGCAAATTATTTATGGGAATGGCTGATGGAACGGTTGAAGTTGATGGCCGAGTTATATATGAAGCAAAAGATTTAAAAGTAGGCTTATTCCAAGATACAAGTGCATTCTAATTTTATTAGACTGTAACAACAGAAACGCCCTCAATTGAGGGCGTTTTTGCTTAAAATTCGTTTATAAAATTATGTTTTGTACATGTTACGATTTTCTATCGCTTCACGCCAACCACCCAACCACTCTGATTTAGGGTCAACTTGTTGATAAGGGCAAATATCTTTTGAACGTCCTGCCAAACCTGCTTTAAAACCTTGAGAATGAGCTCTTTCTAACCGATCTCTTTTCTGTCTCTTCATAGGTAAATCCTCACCTTTTATATTTATAAATGTGTAGTGTTTATGACATCTACAAGTAATGAATAGTTAATAAAACTGTTAAATTCAAATCATAAAAGCAATTAAATAAATTGACTTTAACTAAGCTGCTGATGTGATAATGAATTAACATTAAAAAAAGCAAAGTGGTCAAACCACTAAAATACATTCAATATTTATATAAAAAAATTACGACTATCTAATCGCTAACATGCAGACTCCTGCATTAAATACGACTACCTTTATCGAACTAAAGTTCATCACTAAATTGTATTTATGACAAATTTATTGCAATCAATAAATATCCACACTTTTATATTTTTATTAAGCGGAAATAAAAAAATGCTCAAATGTCGTACAAAACACTTGTATTTTTAAATACGATCGGTCTAATATAAACAATGCAAATAAATGAGCAAAATCCACCAAGACGTGGTCGTCCACCCAAGGTCGTTCGAAGTAATGCAGATACCAAAGCACTACTTATAACGACAGGGCTCGAAACATTAACCGAATTTGGCTTTAGTGCCACAGGTATAGACACTATTTTAAAAAAAGTAGGCGTGCCTAAAGGCTCTTTTTATCACTACTTTAAAAGTAAGGATGATTTTGGCTTAACAGTAATTGACGCATACAATGATTATTTTGTTGCCAAATTAAAACGATACTTAAAGCAAGATGACGTCCCTCATTTAGAAAGGTTAATAAATTTTACTCAGAGTGCCGCAGCAGGAATGCAAAAGTATAACTTTAGTCGAGGTTGTTTAATTGGTAATTTAAACCAAGAGCTCAATCATTTATCTGAAGAATTTAAAACTAAGCTATTACATAGCTATCAACAGTGGCAACTACAAGTGCAGCAGTGTATTGAAGGTGCACAAGAGTACAAGTTAGTCAGTAAGCATATTGATGCAGCTCAAATGAGCGAATTTTTTTGGGTTGGCTGGGAAGGCGCAGTTATGCGCGCTAAACTGGTTAAAAATACGCAGCCATTAATGCTTTACACAGAAATGTTTTTACGTGCGCTCCTTAGGTAGCGCTTTTATTTATCAATTAAAAGACGATCGGTCTAAAAGGATTAGTAATGGAAAATTTATTCAACGCTATTGTTATCAATAAATCAGATGAGATTCCCTACTCTGCTAAGTTCGACTCTATAGAAACTAACTCGTTACCTGATAACGATGTAAGCATCAATGTATTATACAGTACGCTTAATTATAAAGATGGCCTTGCGATAACAGGCAAAGGCCCTGTAGTGCGTAGTTTCCCAATGGTACCGGGGATCGATCTAGTAGGCGAAGTATCCAGCTGTAAAACAGATGATTTTCAACCTGGCGACACCGTAATTTTAAATGGCTTTGGTGTAGGTGAAAGACATTGGGGCGGACTTGCACAAAAAGCCTGTTTAAGTGCTGATTGGTTAATTCCCAAGCCAGCGGGCTTAACAGCAAAACAAACGATGCAAATAGGCACTGCAGGCTATACAGCAATGCTTAGTGTTATTGCACTTGAAAAACAAAATATCACACCCGAATCAGGTGATATTTTGGTTACAGGTGCTAATGGCGGTGTTGGCAGCTTTGCTATTTATTTACTCAATAAACTAGGTTTTAATGTTGTTGCAGTAACCGGTCGCCCAGAGCAATCAGACTATTTAACAAACCTTGGCGCTAAGCAAATCATTCATAGGGACGAGTTTTCAAGCCCGGGAAAACCGTTGGCTAAAGAGCGCTTTGCAGCTGCAATAGATTCTGTGGGTAGTCATACCCTCGCCAATATTTGCGCATCTTTAAAATACGGCGGTGTTGTAACTGCCTGTGGTCTAGCTCAAGGTATGGATTTACCAGCTTCGGTTGCCCCTTTTATTCTGCGCGGAGTTTCGCTGATAGGCATTGACAGTGTAATGCGTCCTAAAGCTGACCGAATAGAAGCATGGAATAGACTTAGCTCTTTAGTTAGCGCAGAACACCTAGACACCATAAGCAGTGAAATAGGCTTAAATGAAGTGATTAAATCTGCAGATGAGCTAATGGCAGGTAAAGTAAGAGGACGTGTTGTGGTCAATTGCCAAAATTAACTTATAGTAGAAATAATAGCCGTGATTTAATTTCACGGCTATATGTTATAGTTTTATTATGCACCTAAGGCCGCAAGTTTATCTTTTAATTCATCTTTAGTTATTAAGTTCATTTCGTGCTGCTTTTTAACTTTACGAATTTCATCAAAGTTATCAAGTTTCATACGGGCTTTTGCTAATTTTTCAGCCATTTCATCTTCAGAAATAACGTCTAGCTTTAGTGCTTTTTCAAGTTTCTCTTTTTCTTGATCATACTCTTTCTGAAAAAGTGATTTTTCCTGAATGATAATTTGATCTTTCAATTTTTTTTCTATTTCGATAGCTTGATCTTCAAGTTCGATTTTCTTTTCAAGTAAAGGCTCAACTCTATTCAATGATTCTTGCAATACTGTCTCAACATTCTGACCTTGGTTTTGAATGAGGTTTTCAACATATTTTTTACCAATGTCTTGATAACCTATGCTTAGCTGGCCTTCAATCGAGGTAATCTCAGAGCGTATTGCAGAGAGTTTAGAATTTTCTTTTAAAGAAGTACTCATATCCGAGCTAAGTTTAGATGTTGAGTCACTTATGTTTGAACCAATTGAGGTGGCTTGTGTTTTAATCTTATTAAAAAGTCCCATATATACTATTCCTTAAATCTATCATCCAATGAACATGGCATCATGCCAATTTACGCCCGAGAATATTACCTATTACGCACACAAAAGTAAAATATCTCATTACGACGTAGAATGTACTATCAATAGATAAAGTAAAAAATTATAATTACAATATTAGAAATTGAAATGAGAGTGACCATGAGTAACGAAGAATTATTCGGTAATAACCCGTTGCAAGGCGTTAAACTTGAGCAGGTTGTATCTGAACTAGTTGATCAATACGGCTGGGAATTATTACACGCTTATTTGCAGCTGAATTGCTTTAAAAATAATCCAGACCTTAAGTCTGCGGTAAAATTTTTACGTAAGACTCAATGGGCGCAAGACAAAGTAGAAAACTTTTACCTTTACCGTTTAAAAAACTTACCTAAACCTGATGATGTTCAGTATCAGCTTCCACCTCGTGATCGTGTAATTCCAGAAGATCACAAACCAGGTGAACCGTGCGAACTAAGCTTTAGTGATGCTAAGCGAATACAGGCAAAAAAAGAAGCGAAAGACCGCGCTCGTACACGCAAACAACGCTCAAACGCAAGTAACCCTTGGGGTAACTAGCTAGGTGCTAACAAAATATTCCAATGATTAAGCTGGCACTGCCAGCTTAATCATCAAAGTTATATTAAATACTCACAATAAAGACTTGTTGAAAATCCACCAGCTATAGTTAGTTTTTTTGATAAGTGATACCGCAGCATACGCTTAACACTCTAATTTAATGCCAGTAACTTTTAGGTTTCTAGTATCCCCGCTTTTGCCAAAACTCAACTTCTGACATCGCCTCTTCTTCAAAAACCGAAAATGTTTTATCAGCAATAATTTTTGAGTTTAATTCAATGGTCATACGCCAATTACCTGTTTTATTGCTGATAGGCTGCCATAAAGTGTCACCAAGGTAAAAGTACCAATCATTATTATTGATGTAGTGCATTCCTTCAAATGGTGCCATCGGCACACCGTCATCATCTGGTATTTCTGGATGGTGTATACAAAAGTGCACTTTTTCACCCTTTGCTTTTTTTATATTGATAATATAGCCAAACTCAATATCAAGCTTTGCGGGAATTTTAGTCGTGAACGTTTGTATTTGTGGTAACTCTTTTGACGATGAATCCCAGTGAGTATAGATCCCAAAACTTTGCATTGATATTAATGGTTTATTTTTTGCCACTTATGATTGTCCTATGTCGGTTGTTAGGCTGTCTAGTTTTAATTAAAGGCAACTTAACAACTTTGAGCTTGAAAACGTTTTGGGTCTTTAGGGTAGAAAAAGTCAGTTTGTTTTTCACATAATGAAAATTCTCGGGTATTTTTATAAGGCAGTTTCATAAACCCGGCAACACCGACATCAGTAATACTGACTGCGTATTGCATCAGTTTATTGAGTAAACGTTTAAATTCAATTTCTTTACTGGCATCTAACAAACGATAGTAATGGTGAATTTTCATTCTATCAGGCAGAGCTTCAAAAATTATACAACCAGTATGATGAATTTGGTTAAGCTCAAAAACACACTTTATAACTTTCTTTGGTAACTGTAATTGTTCGTCAGGGTCTTTTCCGTCTTCAAAATACGAGTGGGGCCGAGTTACTTCAACATTTTTAATGTCCATCACCTCATAATCAAGTTCAGGTAGATGTTCAAACTTAAAAGCGCCTGTGCCATCTCGCTCTAATTGAATCGTTTTTCTAGCATCGAATAAGCAACATTTAAACAATCCTTTTTGCTTAATGCCTTGAGCAAGCATTACGGTATTATTAACCGCTTGAGTAAATGCAACTCCCAGTGCTTTATCATGCATGATTAGCGAAGATTCTATATATACAGATTCTTCCTTCCAATGAAAACTTAACCCCCCTACTACCGGGTATTTAGCTAATCGACTAATGGAAGCTAAAAATGCTTTTTCAGTGTCCCCGGTGTCAAATAGAAACTCTTTATAATATCTGTCAAGTTGGGCATCATTTATATCAAGTAATTGTTGTTTATGGTCAGCTTGACGCAAAAATTGTTTACGAGAACTATATACAACTGTATCTGGAGATTCATTATTTTTGCTAAACCAAAAGGGAATTGACGTTTTTGGCTCGCCATGAATATTAATATCTGGCAAAAAAGCGTTGGCAATTAAGGGCATATTTCTTATGAAGTAATCACCTGCTTTATCACGGCTAATTTTATCTTTTGACAGCATCCCATCAATTACCTTCGCCAACTCTTTAGGTAGGCCTAAAGAGCTTGCAGGTATAACTTGCGCGCCAAAACGACATGATTGTGCAGAGGCTAACGCATAAAGCGTTGAGGCAACTCCTTGTTCATCGAATCTCGGGGACGACTTCTCTCCAGACATTTGTTCGTCACCAATAAAGTACACATCTCCCATGCGTGCATTGGTAGTACTTAAATCCCCAGACATAAGATCCATAAAATTGCTTGTGATAGGATCGCCATAACTATCTACTTGCGCATACACTGAGCTCCCCCAATCAACCAGTGAAAGAGCATCTGTTTTTTCATCCCAAACAAGGTTAGATGGTTTGATATCTCCATGAACAATTGGCTGCGGGTTTATACCATTTTGCTGGCGCCTTAAGTCTATTAATACATTACGTAATTTTAAAGCTAGGCGGGTAATCGCAGCTGCATTAAAACGCCCTTTTTTTAGTGATACTTTTTCAAGGTCTTCACCTAAAGCACGGGACATCATTAAAATACCCTGCTTTTTTATGCGTTCAAAGCCATAAAATTTAGGGACGAGTGGATTATCAACTTGAGAAAGCATGTAAGCTTCATCTTCAAGTCTATCCCTTACACTCTGCGCTAATGTTATTCGTGAAAATTTAAAAACCCAAGGTTCTTGTTTATCATCAAGGCCCGCAAAAACAAACCCGAATGCACCTGAACCAATCATTTCAACATTCGTATAGCCAAGTGTTGTAAGCTTCTTTATGCATATTGTTAGCCATTGACGATGTTTTTTCGCGTCATGGTGCGACAGCAAATAGACGGATTGCTCTTCGTTAATATAAAAGTTTCTTATTTCTTTGGCTTTCACTACCGAGCTCATGAATGAAACGTAAGTAAGGGTGATTATTCTTTGATTTAGCATGGTTTTCAAGAAGGCATGTTAAAATAAAGAATTAGCAGAGTATTATTATTTAGATAAATAAGGATGAGAAAACTCAGTGAGGGGTAAGACATGCACCATTAAGATGAGTTTTCATTCAAGAAATCGATGACATCTTCTTGCAAATCAAGCTTGTCATCTTCGCTTAAATGCAGAATATCTAAAACGTTGCCTTCAATAATATGCCAGTCAGATAACGGGCTTCCACGTTTAACAATATTTACAATGTTTTCTGCCATTTTTAAAATGGCTAAACTTAATTGTTCTTCGGTGTCTGTAATATGTTCCAGCATTTTTACATCATGGTGAATTAAAATAATATCACAAATTTCTTTTGGTAAATGCCAGCTATTAGCAAAATAGTAACCTATAACAGCATGATTGGTTTTAAACATGCGTTCTTCAATTTCTACAATGGTTTCTTTATTGGTCCTATCAGCATGATGAAGCGCCTTAACATAATTATCGTATTTGATAGCCATGGGTGGAACACCGCAGTCATGAAAAAGCCCAAGCGTATATAGCGATTCTAGTGAAACCTGATTTTTAAACCGTTGCCCAATTATCATGTTTACATGAGCTATTTCTGTTGAAGTATCCCAAAAACGTTCAAGGCTAATGCAGCTATTATCGGTTGAAAACATTTGCTTCAACTTTAATCCTTGTACTAACGAATTCACTCCATCCCAGCCAAGAAACATAACAGCTTGTTTTATATCTGAAACAGTTCTAGATAGCCCATAAGCAGGAGAATTAATAATTTTTAATATGGCAGCGGATATGGCTAAATCTTTTACAATAATATCCGCAGCTTCAAATAAGGCAGGATCTTCTTTCGATGCAAGATCTTGCAAGTCACTTAAAATTTGTGGTTTAGGCGGGATGATAAAGTTTCTGTTTATATCTGATAACACTTGTTCTGTTATTACTATCATTAAGGTTGGATCCCTATATACAGACAACGTAATCTATACTTTTACAAGAGATTTAATAATAGAAGGTGTTTAATGGGTTAGCAATAAACTGAGTCGTTAAATATGTAGTTTTGAAGATAAAAATAAAAATGGGTGTCTTGAATATAACAAAACA
The DNA here is from genome assembly GCF_004766475.1 of Pseudoalteromonas sp. KS88. Classification (NCBI taxonomy): domain Bacteria; kingdom Pseudomonadati; phylum Pseudomonadota; class Gammaproteobacteria; order Alteromonadales; family Pseudoalteromonadaceae; genus Pseudoalteromonas; species Pseudoalteromonas sp. KS88. The sequence goes on along the minus strand of NZ_PYHV01000030.1, from coordinate 16,605 downwards.
CCCATACTTTAATACATTGATTTAAAGGCGAATGCCCCCATCAATTTCAACAACTCGACCGGTAAAGAAGTCGTTCTCGATAATATATTGCGCTGTATGAGCAATTTCATCTGCTTCACCAAAGCGCCCAACGGGGGTCACAGCAAGCATACGTTGCTTAGCTTCTGGCTTCATGGCGTCGGTCATGTTAGTGCGAATCACGCCTGGGGCAATGGCGCCAACACGAATACCAAAGCGCCCTAGCTCTTTTGCCCACCCGGTTGTCATCGCGACAACACCCGCTTTTGATGCCGCGTAGTTTGTTTGTCCAATATTACCCGCACGGGCAACACTCGACATATTAATAATTACTCCACCTTTACCAGACTCGACCATGTGCGACGCTGCTTCTCGTCCAGCTAAAAAGACCCCTGTTAAATTTACATCAATAACTGATTTAAACTGGTCGAGGGCCATTTTGGCAACGACTTTACCTTCTTTGGCCTTTATGAACATACCATCGCGTAAAATACCGGCATTATTAATAAGTACACCAATATGACCGAAATCAGTATTTATCATATTAAAAGTCGTTTCTACTTCTTCTTCGTTAATGACGTTTGCAACATACCCTTTTACAGTCACGCCATAATCGGCTAATTGTTTAACTGCTGCATCTAAAACAGCTTGTTGCATATCTATAAGCGCTAAATTAGCACCTAACTGAGCAAGCTTATGCGCCATAGCAAAGCCTAAGCCTTGAGCACCGCCTGTAATAACAACCGTATTATTTTTAATTTCCACCGGTTACTCCTTTGAGAATAATTTAAAAATGGCACTAAAATCTTCGCTACCAGCACCTTGATGTTGCAACATAGTATATAAGTTTTTAGCCATAGAACCCATTGGGGTTGATGAATTGCTTTGCTGAGCGGCTTCCATAGCAAGACCTAAATCTTTAGCCATAAGGTCAACCATAAAGCCTGGTTTGAAGCCATTACTTGCTGGTGCGGTATCCATAACACCTGGACATGGATTGTACAGTTCAAGCGTCCAATTTCGCCCTGAACTTGCAGTCATAATATTACTTAATACCTTGGCGTCTAAACCATTGTTAACGCCCATTTGAATTGCTTCGCTAGTACCTGCCATCAAAATACTAAGTAACATGTTGTTGCATATTTTAGCGACTTGACCTGCGCCAACATCGCCTGCGTGAAAAATATTTTTACCCATGTCGTTGAGGACTGGTTGTGCTTTTTCAAAATGTGGCAAAGCACCACCCACAATAAATGTAAGGGTACCAGCAGTAGCGCCAGCAACACCACCAGAGACCGGCGCATCAACAAAAGCAATACCTTGCTCTGCAAGCTCTGCTCCAACCTCTCTAGCTGATGCAGCATCAATAGTTGAGCAGTCAATGATTAGTGTTGATTGAGCCAAAATATTAATTAAACCCGTTTCACCTAAGTAAAGTGATTTAACGTGTTTACTTGCAGGAAGCATACTGATCAATACATCAACATCTGTTGCGCAATGTTTTGCATCTTTTGCCGCTGTTGCACCTTGTTCAACAAGATGACTAACCGCAGGCGCACTTAAATCAAATACCTTAACAGCATGCCCTGCTTTCAGAAGGTTAGCAGCCATAGGGCCACCCATATTACCTAAGCCAATAAAGCCAATTGAAAGTGACATAACATTATCCTTGTGTAAGTTGTTTTAATGGATGAGATTTCTCATCCCAGCGTGAATTAAAAAAGCTATCAATAATATCACTTGGAATGTGCTCAATGGATGTGTACTTCCAATTAGGGTTTCCATCCTTGTCAATTAATAGCGCACGAATGCCTTCTTGAAACTCACCGACTTCACCACAGCGAACTGACATATTTAGCTCCATCTGAAAACATTCACCTAGGCTTTTACCTTTTGAATTTTCAAGTTGACGAGCAACCAATTCACAGCTTAGAGGACAACCATGCTTTAATGATTTTTGTGCACGAGCCAACCATTTATCGTCAGTTTCAAGATTTAAGATGTAATCAATTTTGTCTTTGAGTGAAGTGAAATCACCAAGTTTTTGAAGTATTGATAAATTGGCTTTAACATTCCCTTTAGGCAGACGCCCTGATAGTTGGTCTAACTCGTTTAATAAGCCTGTTAGCTTTTCATGATTTAATGACGCTGTTTTACCCCACTTAGTGCAAACTAAGTGTTCAAGTAGCACGTCATATTTTTCGGTATTAATAAAATGATCAGCCAATGACACAAACATCGCATCTTCACAGTTAATGGAAGCAGCTGTTAAACCTAAAAATAACCCAACATGTTCAGGCATCTTATGTAAAAAGTAACTGCCACCCACATCAGGGTATAAACCAATTGTTAATTCGGGCATCGCAATTCGTGATGTCTCAGTGACAACTCGGTGACTAGCACCTGCCATCAAACCTAAGCCACCTCCCATGACAATACCATTACCCCACACTAAAAAAGGTTTTTCGTAGCAATGTATCAGGTAATCGAGACGGTATTCTTGCGTAAAGAAATCTTCAATTAAACTATTAGGCTCATTTGAACTCATAGCGGTATGAAGGCTTACAACATCTCCACCGGCACAAAACGCTTTGTCGCCTGCACCTTTGAGCATCACCATCGCGATATCATCATCCTCTGCCCACGCTTTTAACTGAGGATCTAACAACTTGATCATGTCAAAATTAAGGGCATTTAATGATTTAGGAGAATTAAGCGTAGCGATGCCAATTAAAGAACCATTCGTAGCCGTCGCTGTTTCAAACAACACTGGCGAGTCTTGGTTATTAAGCTGCACTAAATCAACCATTAGCCATTCACCCAGTTTGCTTTGCGTTTATCTAAAAAGGCGTTAACCCCTTCGCGCTGATCTTCTGTGTCAAATAAACCAACAAAAAGTTCACGTTCTAGAGGAAGAGCATGCGCCATTGGTTGTGTACGGCCTTTTTGAATAAGTGATTTACATGCGGTTACTGCAACAGGGCTTTGATCAGCCACTTGGTTTGCAAGTTTTAAAGCACTCGCAAAGCCTTCGCCTTGTGGTACTACTTCTTCGACTAATCCAATTTGTAATGCTTTGTCTGCTTTAAGGCGCTCACCACATAAAATCATTCGCTTAGCCCAACCTTCTCCAACTAACCAAGCTAAATTTTGTGTGCCACCTGCACAAGGTAATAAACCAACTTTTGCCTCAGGTAGTGCCATTTGAGCTTGTTCCTCAGCAATACGAATATCACATGCTAAAGCTACTTCAAGCCCACCACCCATGGCATAACCATTAATCGCCGCAATAGATACGCCTCTAAAGTCAGATAATGCTTCAAATGCATCACCAAATACTTTTGACATTGTTGCAGCAACACCTTTATCGCCATCCGCGAAAACATTTAAATCAGCACCGGCGCTAAAAAATTTCTCACCTTCCCCTGTGATCACCAAGGAATAGATATTTTTATTATCGTTAAGCTCATTTACCGTATTTTTCAAAGCGATTAGAGTGTCTTGAGTCCAGGTATTTGCTGGCGGGTTAGACATCGTTAAAATTGCTACGTGACCTTCAATGGTTAAATCAATACTTGGGTTTGACATGGCGAGCTCCTTATAAAATATCAGCTGCTGATTGTGCTAAAATTCGACGAGCAATGATCACTCGCATAATTTCATTTGTGCCTTCTAAAATTTGATGAACGCGTACATCTCGAACATGGCGCTCTAACGGGTATTCTTTGATGTAACCATAGCCACCATGAATTTGCAGTGCTTCATTACAGACAGTAAAGCCAACATCTGTAGCGAACCGTTTCGCCATTGCGCAATACGTTGTTTTTTCACTATCACCAGTATCAAGTTTGAATGCAGCTAAACGTACCATTTGGCGCGCTGCAACAAGCTCAGTGTTCATATCTGCAATCTTAAATTGCAGTGCTTGAAATGCAGCCAGTGGTTTTCCAAACTGTTCACGCTCTTTTAAATATTCGCGTGCTGTTTCAAGTGCTGCTTGAGCGGTACCAATTGAACAGGTTGCAATATTAATGCGTCCGCCATCAAGGCCTTGCATTGCAAACTTAAAGCCTTCGCCTTCAGCACCCAATAAGTTTTCAGCGGGTATACGTACATCTTCAAAACTGATCAAGCGCGTAGGTTGCGCGTTCCAGCCCATTTTTTCTTCAGCTTTACCGTACTCAATACCTTTCGCATCTGCAGGGACTACGAATGCTGAAATGCCCGCTGCACCTTCATCTCCTGTGCGTGCCATAACGACAAGAACTTCAGTTTCACCCGCGCCAGAAATAAACATTTTTGAGCCGTTTATAACGTATTCATCGCCCTGTTTTAGCGCTTTAGTTTTTAAAGAGGCAGCGTCCGAGCCAGAGCCTGGTTCAGTTAAACAATACGAAGCTAATAACTCACCCATGACTAGCTGTTCGCAGTATTGATCCTTAATTTGCTCGGTGCCAAAGCTGGCAATCATCCAAGTTGCCATATTATGAATAGTTAGCATCGCGGTTGTTGCTGTGCAGCCCATGGCGAGTTGTTCAAATATAATGCTTGAATCTAACCGAGATAAACCTAAACCACCGGCCTCCTCTGGTGTATATAAACCGCAAAAGCCAAGCTCACCTGCCGCTTTGATCGTATCTTTTGGGAAAATATGTTCACGGTCCCATTTGGCTGCATTAGGGGCTAGCTCTGACTGTGCGAATTGGCGCGCTGTTTCAGCAAATGCTTGCTGATCTTCTGTTAAATTAAAGTCCATGGAAGACCTCTTTATTTATTATATGTTGTCAAAATAGAGAAAGGGCTACAAAGGCATCATTGTGTGTGACGTATCCTTTGCGCCCCTATTTTTATTATTTAAGATTAATACTCATGTTTGGGCCCGAAGCAATATCATCTTCAAACCATCGAGACGTAATTGTTTTTGTTTCTGTATAAAAACGAATCCCCTGCTTACCATAAGTATGCGTGTCACCGTAGAAAGAGCCTTTCCAGCCAGTAAATGAGAAGAAAGGCAGCGGTACAGGAATAGGTACATTGATGCCCACTTGACCTACTTCAATCTCATGTTGGAATTTACGTGCTACTGCACCACTTGACGTAAACAATGATGTACCGTTTCCGTATGGAGAGTTGTTAATTAGTTCGATAGCTTCTTCAAGGGTGTCAACAAACATACACGCCAAAACCGGGCCAAAAATCTCTTCGTTGTAAAGATCCATCTCGGTTGTTACATCACTAAACAAGGTTGGACCAACCCAATTTCCTTTTTCATATCCTTCAACGGTATAATCAGAGCCATCAATTAAGCATGTAGCGCCTTGTTCTTTACCGCTTTGGATCAGTGATAAAATACGTGCTTTAGCCGCTGCAGACGTTTGCGGGCCGTAAGCGGCATCTTTATCATCCCAAACGCCAGGACGTACTTTAGCAAAACCTGCTTTAATATCATCAACCCAATCTTTAGCCTGTCCAACAAATACAGCTACAGAAATTCCCATGCAACGTTGGCCAGCAGCACCTACAGAGGCACCAACTAGGTTATTAACAACATGTGAGCGACTCGCATCAGGCATTATAACCATATGGTTTTTTGCGCCTACACACGCTTGAACACGTTTTAGATTTGCTGTTCCTTTTGAATAGATATACTCACCTACGCCACACGAACCAACAAATGAAATTGCACGAACTGCAGCATCTTCAAGTAGGCGATCAACTTGAGGCTTAGTCCCATGAACAACCTGAAGTACTCCTTTTGGAGCACCTGCTTCAACAAATAATTCAGCTAACCGCATTGGCGTTAGCGGGTCTTGCTCTGATGGTTTCAAAATAAACGTGTTACCACAGACAATTGCAAGTGGAAACATCCACAACGGAATCATCGCCGGAAAGTTAAATGGCGTAATACCTGCACATACACCTAATGGCTGCATATATGAGTAAGTATCAATTTTGCGAGCAACGTTTTCCATGGTTTCACCCATCATTAACGATGGCGCATTTGCTGCTTGTTCAACCACTTCAATACCGCGCCATACATCACCTTTTGCATCTTCAAACGTTTTACCAAGTTCATGGCAAATAATGGTGGCTAGCTCGTCGTGATGCTCTTTAAGCAATGCTGCATATTTCATCATAATGCGGGCACGCTCAGTAATTGGTACGTCTTTCCATGTTTTAAATGTTTCTTTTGCTGACTCAATTGCAGCATCCATTTCTGCATCAGTGGCACACGGTACATGCGCGAGTACTTCTTGATTTGCAGGGTTAATAACATCGATAATTTGATCTGATGTTGATTGAATAAATTCGCCGTTAATGAATAATGGTACTTGGTGCATAGTGCACTCCTCCCCAGAGGGTAATTAATTAAGCCGCAGTAAATTATTATTAAAATGGCCTGCGGCTATAAGTTTATAAAAATGAGTTGTTAAATTGCTTCAACTGCAAGTGCTACGGCTTCACCGCCACCAATGCACAATGAAGCGATCCCTTTTTTAAGGCCTCGGTTTTTAAGCGCATGGATAAGTGTAACCAATATACGTGCACCACTTGCGCCAATTGGATGACCAAGTGCACAAGCACCACCGTTAACGTTAACTTTATTTGCATCGAGTTTCAGTTCATTAATGGCCAGCATAGTAACCATCGCAAATGCTTCATTGATTTCCCAAAGATCAACATCTTCAGTCGACCAACCAGCTTTGCTTAACAACGTATTCATTGCGCCAACCGGTGCCATTGTAAATTCACTGGGCTTTTGAGAGTGTGTGCTGTGCGCGACAATTCTACAAAGTGGTGTTAAACCTTGCGCTTTAGCATGCGATTCGCTCATTAAAATTAATGCAGCACCACCATCTGAAATTGAGGATGAGTTAGCAGCGGTAATTGTGCCGTCTTTTTTAAATGCAGCGCGCAAACTAGGAATTTTATCCGGACGGGCATTGCCAGGTTGTTCATCTACACTGATTGTCACGTCGCCTTTACGGGTATGCATGGTATGAGGGGCAATTTCAGCATTAAAGCTGCCGTTATCAATTGCCGCATTTGCCTTACTTAATGAAGAGAGTGCAAACTCATCCATCTGCTCACGACCAATGCCGTATTCATCGGCTGTATCTTGAGCAAAACAACCCATTGCTTTGTTGTCATAAGCATCCTCTAATCCATCAGACATCATATGGTCTTTGATTTCGCCATGACCCATTCGCATTCCGCCACGCGCTTTTGGAATAAAGTATGGTGAATTAGTCATGCTTTCCATGCCACCAGCAACAGCACTATTTATTGAACCTGCCTTGATCAAGTCATGCGCTAACATAGCCGCTTTTAAACCTGAGCCACACACTTTATTAATTGTTGTTGCGCCGGTAGCACGCGCTAAACCTGCTTTAAGCATAGCTTGGCGAGCAGGTGCTTGGCCTAAACCTGCAGGCAGTACACAACCCATAATAACTTCATCAATTGCACTGTCGTTTAAACTAGCTTCTGCTAGTGCACTAGCAATGGCTGTTGCACCAAGCTCTGTGGCGTCTGCACCGCTAAGGGCTCCCATAAAACCACCCATTGGGGTGCGTTTAGCTGCTACAATAACAACGGCTTCGGTAGTCATAAAAAGGCTCCATTTAGTAATTGGCACTCTCATTGTGTTTTAAGATAAGCCATACAATACGTTTATAATCTGCATATGAGCATACATAATATTTACGTTTACGCCAACGTAAATCTAAAATCAAGGTTTTTGCGCCCAACAAAAGTGTAAACTTATCTTTATTTTAGTGTAGTAATTAACAAACAACACAGCTACAGCACCTATAAACAATGCAATTTTTGCAAACCAGCGCACTTAACACCTACGTCTAAAGTATAACTTCCACAATGCACTTTACCTTTACGTAAACTTCACTTATATTGGAGTTATTCGAATGAGGTAAGAACACTATGAATCCAGATAATCAAACAAACTTTGCAAGTTCAGCCACCGAGCCTGCGAGTAATGAACAAACATTTAGTATCAGTGAATTAGCTAAAGAGTTTGATATTACTACGCGCTCGATCCGCTTTTATGAAGATCAAGGTTTGATCTCTCCTGAACGCAATGGGCAAACACGCATCTATTCTAAGCGCGATAAAGTCCGCTTAAAGTTAATTCTACGCGGCAAGCGCCTAGGATTTACACTAGCTGAAACCGGACGTTTGTTTGAACTCTATGACGCTGATAAATCAAGTGCTAAACAACTGGTTACTATGCTTGATTTAATTGCAGACAAAAAAGCCGACCTTAGCCAACAAATGGACGATATTAAAGTTGTCTTGATGGAACTTGTTACGGCAGAACGACGTTGTCGCGATACCTTAAATAATTTAGATGAATAACTAACACTACTACATTATAAAAATTCATTAACAGACTCTCACACAGGAATGAATCATGAGCACTATTTCACTATATAAAGAAATGAACTTTGGCCTTGGCGAAACAGCAGATATGATCCGTGATCACGTTAATAGCTTTGCTAGTCAAGAAATCGCCCCATTAGCTGAAAAAACCGACCTTGATAATGCGTTTCCTAACCAGCTTTGGCCACAACTTGGCGAAATGGGCTTATTAGGTATGACAGTACCAGAAGAATTAGGCGGTGCTGGGCTTGGTTACTTAGAGCATGTCATCGCGATGGAAGAAATAAGCCGAGCAAGTGCATCTATTGGCTTGAGCTATGGTGCGCATTCAAACCTGTGTGTAAACCAAATAAATCGTAATGGTTCTCAAGCTCAAAAAGAAAAATACTTACCTAAATTGATTAGCGGTGAACACATTGGTGCACTTGCAATGAGTGAACCTAATGCAGGCTCTGATGTAGTTTCAATGAAACTAAAAGCCGAGAAAAAAGGTGATAAATACATACTCAATGGTAATAAGATGTGGATCACCAATGGTCCAGATGCAGATACCTTAGTAATCTACGCTAAAACTGATTTAAACGCCGGTGCTAAAGGGATTACAGCTTTTATCGTTGAAAGTAGTTTCCCAGGTTTTTCAACTGCACAAAAGCTAGACAAACTCGGTATGCGCGGTTCAAACACATGTGAATTAGTATTCGAAAACTGCGAAGTACCAGAGGAAAATATCCTAGGTAATTTAAACGAAGGCGTAAAAGTACTGATGAGTGGTCTTGATTATGAGCGCGTAGTACTTGCTGCAGGCCCTCTTGGTATTATGCAAGCCTGTATGGACATTGTAGTTCCTTATATTCATGAACGTAAGCAATTTGACACACCGATTGGTCAGTTCCAACTTATTCAAGGCAAAGTTGCCGATATGTACACACAAATGAACGCCGCACGTTCATATGTTTATACCGTTGCAAAATCATGCGACCGCGGTGAAACGACCCGTAAAGATGCCGCTGGCGCAATTTTATATGCAGCAGAGCTTGCAACCAAAATGGCACTTGATGCGATTCAAATTCTTGGTGGCAATGGCTACATAAACGAATATGCAACGGGCCGTCTACTACGTGATGCAAAATTGTATGAAATTGGTGCCGGTACCTCAGAAATCCGCCGTATGCTTATTGGCCGCGAACTATTTACTGAAAGCAGATAAGGACCTACGCGATGACAATTTTAAAATCTAGCGTTAATCCACATGATCCGCAGTTTTTACAAAATCAGCAAAATATGGCTGAGTTAGTTGCTGATTTACGTACCAAAGTAAAAGAAATAAGCCAAGGTGGTGGCGCTGCATTAATCGAGCGACACGAAGGCCGGGGTAAACTTTTTGTTCGTGACCGTATTAGCACCCTAATAGATGAAGGCTCACCATTTTTAGAGATTTCGCAGTTTGCAGCTCATGGCGTTTACGAGCAAGCCATACCTTGTGCGGGTGTTGTTGCAGGTATTGGCCGCGTTAAAGGCGTTGAGTGTATGATTATCGCCAATGACGCGACAGTTAAAGGCGGCACTTACTTCCCTCTTACAGTGAAAAAACATTTACGGGCGCAAGACATTGCTGAGCGTTGTCACTTGCCATGTATCTATTTAGTGGATTCAGGTGGCGCAAATCTGCCTGAGCAAGACGATGTATTTCCAGATAAACTGCATTTTGGCCGTATATTTTACAATCAAGCAAGAATGTCAGGCAAGGGGATCCCTCAAATAGCAGTGGTTATGGGCTTGTGTACCGCTGGTGGTGCTTACGTGCCCGCTATGGCTGATGAGAGCATTATCGTTAAAGAGCAAGGGACTATATTCTTAGCAGGTCCTCCTTTAGTGAAAGCCGCGACGGGTGAAGAAGTATCGGCAGAAGAACTCGGTGGAGCTGATGTGCACTGTAAAACGTCAGGTGTTGCCGACCATTACGCTGAAAATGATAGCCATGCATTATCAATCGCACGACAATGTATTGAGCGCATTAATTATCAGCGCCCTACCCAACCTTTACTTGATGAAGTTAAAGCACCTCGATATGACATCAACGAGCTATATGGCATTGTAGGTACTGATCTTAAAAAGCCATTTGACGTGCGTGAAGTCATTGCACGAACGGTAGATGACTCATCGTTTGATGAATTTAAACGTTACTTTGGTGACACTCTGGTAACTGGTTTTGCCAAAATATATGGCCACCCTGTGGGCATTGTGGCAAACAACGGCATTTTATTTAGTGAATCAGCACAAAAAGGTGCCCACTTTATACAGCTTTGTGCCCAGCGCAATATTCCTTTGGTATTTTTACAAAACATTACCGGCTTTATGGTCGGTAAAAAATACGAAGCAGAAGGCATCGCAAAACATGGCGCCAAGATGGTTATGGCAGTGTCTTGTGCTGACGTACCAAAATTTACTGTATTAATAGGTGGCTCATACGGTGCTGGCAACTACGGTATGTGTGGCCGTGCCTTTGAACCTACCATGATGTGGATGTGGCCTAATGCCCGTATATCAGTGATGGGTGGCGAACAAGCTGCAGGTGTAATGGCGCAAGTGAAACAAGATGGTTTAGCGCGTAAAGGCCATAGTATGACTGATGAACAAATTAGTGAATTTAAAAAACCAATCATTGATCAATATGAGCAGCAAGGCCATCCGTATTATGCAAGTGCTCGTTTATGGGATGACGGTATAATCGACCCTGCTGATACCCGTAATGTTCTTGGCTTGGCATTAACTGCAGCAGCTAATGCACCAAAACAAGATTCGCAATTTGGCGTCTTTAGAATGTAAGGAAGTGAGTATGTCAGTAACACTACAAATAACTAAATCAAATGTGGCTGTACTCGTTTTAAGTCGCCCAGAAAAGCGTAATGCTTTTAACGAGCATGTTATTCATGAGCTTATCCAGTGCATAGAACATGCAAATACGCTTGATGTACGTGCCCTTGTACTTAGAACTGAAGGGGAACATTTTTCAGCCGGTGCCGATCTCAACTGGATGAAATCTATGGCTGGCAACGATTTTGCTGAAAATCTCGCTGATTCAAAACAGCTTGCAAAATTAATGCATGTTTTAGCAACTAGTCCGCTTGTCACCATTTGCGCTGTTCAAGGTGCAGCATTTGGCGGCGCATTGGGTTTAATTGCCTGTTGTGACATTGCAATTTGCCAAGATAATGCCCAGTTTTGCCTAAGTGAAGTCAAACTAGGGCTTATACCCGCGGTGATCAGTCCTTACGTTATCAAAGCGATAGGTGAACGTGCAGCACGCAGATACTTTTTAACTGCCGAAATCTTTGATGCCCACACAGCAAAGCAGCTTGGTTTAGTGCATCAAGTTACAGGCAAACTTGATTGTGCCGTTGATCAACTACTTGAAACACTCATTAACAATGGCCCTGTTGCGGTTCGTGCTGCTAAACAGCTAATTAATGATGTCGCAGGTCATGAGATAAATGGCCAAATAATAAACTTAACTGCTGAACGTATTGCACATATTCGGGTATCTGAAGAAGGCCAAGAAGGTTTAACTGCCTTTTTCGAGAAACGTCCACCAAGTTGGCAAGCATAGGATTCACCATGAGCACACAATCATTACAAAAAATTCTTATTGCTAATCGAGGCGAAATTGCCTGTCGCGTAATGCGTACGGCAAAACAGATGGGCTTAACCACAGTAGCGGTTTATTCCGATGCAGATAAACATGCTCAGCACGTTAAATTAGCAGATGAGGCTTATCATATCGGTGCAGCACCGAGTAAAGACTCATATTTAGTAGCTGATAAAATTCTTAAAGTAGCCCTTGATGCAAACGTCGACTGCATTCATCCAGGCTATGGATTTTTATCAGAAAACAGTGAATTTGCAAAAGCCTGTGAACAAAACAGCATTGCATTTATAGGCCCACCTGCAAGTAGTATTGAAGCTATGGGGTCTAAAACGCGTGCGAAAGAAATCATGGCTGCGGCAAATGTACCTTTAGTTCCGGGATACTACGGCGATAACCAAGAGCCCGATTTCCTTCAAGCAGAAGCCGATAAAATTAGCTACCCTGTGCTTATTAAAGCTGCTTTTGGTGGCGGTGGTAAGGGCATGCGGATCGTTGAACACGCCAAAGACTTTTTAACAGCATTGCAAGGAGCTCAACGCGAGGCCATTGCGGGTTTTGGTAACGATCTGGTGTTACTGGAGCGCTATGTTAATAAGCCTCGTCATGTTGAAGTACAAGTGTTTGCTGATAATCACGGTAACTGCGTGTATTTAGGCGATCGCGATTGCTCATTACAACGTCGTCACCAAAAAGTGATTGAAGAAGCACCTGCTCCGGGTCTTAGCGATGAACTTCGTAAAGAAATGGGCGAAGCTGCGGTGCGATGTGCATTAGCTATCAATTATCGTGGTGCTGGTACGGTAGAGTTTTTACTGTGTGGCGATGAATTCTTCTTTATGGAAATGAATACGCGTTTACAAGTAGAACACCCAGTAACCGAAATGGTCACGGGAGTTGATTTAGTTAATTGGCAAATTAATGTGGCTGCTGGTAACACCCTACCATTAGAGCAATCTGATATCGTACTGCAAGGCCATAGTTTCGAAGCGCGTATTTATGCAGAAGATCCAAGCAATGACTTTATTCCATGTTCTGGCACCCTCGATGGCTTGTATATACCAGCTGAATCTGAGTTTGTACGTATAGACACAGGTATCAAACAAGGGGATGAAATAAGCCCGTTTTATGACCCCATGATCGCAAAACTCATCGTTCATGATGATAGCCGTGCTGCTGCGCTTTCACGTTTAAGTACTGCTCTTGAGCAATTTCATTTATCTGGATTTAGCTGTAACGTCAGCTTTTTACATAACTTAGCCAATCATCAAACCTTCAAACAAGGTGCACCAGATACGCACTTTATTGAAGAGCAAGGCGATGCATTGATATCTAATGATGCTGCGTTAAATACCTATAGCAACGTTATCGCTGCATTTTGCTACTTAACACAGTTAAATAGTCATAGCGTGAACCCTTGGGATCAGCTATCTGGCTTTATGCTAAACCGTGATCCAGTTATTACTATTCCTTTTAGCGACAGCCCTATCACAGCGACTAAGTTAAGTGATGGTTTTGCAATTCACTTAGATTCAGTTGACTATACAACCACTGGCACAATTGAAAATAACCTGTGTCAAGTGTTTATCAACGGTGATAAGCATACCTGTCATGTTGTTAATACCGCCAACACCATTACCGTGATGTACAAAGCACTACAAACAACGTTTGAATTAATAGACAAACATTACATAAGTGACCATGAAAGTGAGGCTCTGCCGCTTGCAGCTCCTCTTAATGGTACTGTGGTTAAGCACCTTGTTGAAGTCGGTAAAGAAATACAAAAAGGTGATGCAGTTGTTATTATTGAAGCGATGAAGATGGAGTATACCCTCAACGCACCGCACGATGGCATTTTGCAAAGTTATTGCTTTGCTGAAGGTGAATTGGTAAGTCATGGTGCCCTGCTTGCTATCGTAACTGATGAGAGTTCCGCAGATGAGTAACACATTGCCTACACAAGTACGAATTGTAGAAGTGGGTGCGCGAGATGGCCTGCAAAATGAAAGCGCTGTTAGCACCCAAGACAAAGTGTCACTCATCAACGCTCTTGCAGCAGCAGGGATCCACGATATCGAAGCCGGTGCATTTGTATCACCTAAGTGGGTGCCGCAAATGGCTGATTCGCGTGACGTGATTAACTCTCTAAATCTGCCAGATAATAACTTAACCGCCCTCACGCCAAATTTAAAAGGGGCACAAGCAGCGCATGAGGTAGGCATAAAAGAGTTTGCTATATTCACAGCAGCCAGTGAGTCTTTTTGCCAGAAGAACATCAACTGTTCAATTGAACAAAGCATTGCCCGTTTTGCTGATGTTATGGAATTTGCCAAACAACATAATATTCGTGTACGTGGCTACGTAAGCTGTGTACTAGGTTGCCCCTACGAAGGCGACATAAGCCCGCAACGCGTATTAGAAGTGAGTCAAATGTTGTTAGACCTTGGCTGCTATGAAATAAGCCTCGGTGACACCATAGGTGTAGGCACAGCTAAAAAGGTGGATGATTTATTTGATGTATTGTTGGCGCATATTGATGAATCAGTGTTAGCAGTTCACTTTCACGACACTTACGGCCAAGCGCTCACAAATATTTACACAGCCTTGAACCGAGGTATAGCAACGGTTGACAGTGCAGTAGCAGGGCTTGGCGGCTGTCCTTATGCTAAGGGAGCGTCAGGAAATGTTGCCACTGAAGATGTTGTTTACTTACTGCAAGGGCTTGGCATAGAGCATGGAATTGATTTAGAAAGACTAGTTAACGCTGGTTGGGCTATTTGTAGTGCATTAAACAAACAACCTGTGAGCAAAGTGTCATTAGCTTTAAAAAATCAATCTACTGACCAATAATTAATGTATTGGTTTACGACGTAATCATATTAAGGAGTGGGCCCATGGCCGGTTTCGATAAAGTAGTTTCAAGTTATGAAGCTGCAATGGAAGGTTTAAAGGATGGCGATACAATCATAGCCGGTGGCTTTGGTTTATGTGGCATCCCAGAAGGGCTTATTAACGAAATAAAGCGTAAGCAAACTAAAGATCTAACCATGGTATCAAATAACTGCGGTGTTGATGATTTTGGTCTTGGAATTTTATTGCACGACAAACAAATTAAAAAAATTATCGCATCTTATGTCGGTGAAAACGCATTATTCGAACAGCAGCTGTTAAATGGTGAAATTGATGTAGTTCTTACCCCCCAAGGTACTTTAGCTGAAAAAATGCGTGCCGGTGGTGCAGGCATACCAGCATTTTATACTGCAACAGGTTACGGTACACCGGTAGCGCAAGGTAAAGAAGTAAAAGAATTTGACGGCCGCCCTTATATTCTTGAAGAATCGATTACGGGTGAATTTGCTATTGTAAAAGCGTGGAAAGCTGATCGTTATGGCAATCTAGTGTTTCGTCATACCGCAATGAATTTCAACCCTATGGCAGCAACAGCAGGTAAAATTACCGTTGCAGAGGTTGAAGAAATTGTTGAACCAGGAGAGCTTGAACCGAGCCAAATTCACACCCCTGGCATTTTTGTTAACCGTGTTATCAAAGGTAATTTTGAAAAACGCATTGAACGCATCACCACCAGCGATTAGGAGTAACGAGCATGGCATTATCACGTGAACAAGTCGCAATGCGGGTTGCGCAAGAGCTTCAAGATGGTTATTACGTAAATTTAGGTATCGGTATCCCTACCCTTGTGGCTAACTACGTACCTGATGGTATCGAAGTTATGCTTCAGTCTGAAAATGGTCTACTCGGTATGGGTCAGTACCCTACAAAAGACCAAGTTGATGCTGATATGATTAACGCGGGTAAAGAAACCGTGACAGCAGCGACAGGTGCTGCCATATTTAATAGTGCAGATAGTTTTGCAATGATCCGTGGTGGTCATGTAGACTTAACAGTCTTAGGTGCATTTGAAGTTGACCAGAACGGAAACATCGCCTCGTGGATGATCCCAAAAAAGCTGATTAAAGGCATGGGTGGTGCGATGGACCTTGTTGCTGGTGCAAAGAATATTATTGTTACTATGACCCATGCAAGTAAACATGGTGATTCAAAACTTCTTGAAAGTTGCTCTTTACCACTAACAGGTGTTAACTGTGTAAAGAAAATAGTAACCGATTTAGCCGTTTTAGAAGTGAAAGACGGCGCATTTCATTTATTAGAACGCGCCCCTGGTGTGTCAGTCGATGAAATAATTAGCAAAACAGCAGGTAAATTACTTGTTGATGGTGAAGTCCCTGAGATGGTTTTTTAAACCAGACCGACTCACCCTGTACCGACCTCATTCCCAGTGCCAATGGCGCTGAGTTACCCAAAATCCCTCTTACGAGGGATTTTTTTTGTCTGCAATTCACTGCACCAATTTATAGCAAGCATATTTTTTATTGCCCTATTGTAGTTAAATTGCTGACATATCGGTTAAGTAACCTGAACTCTGGATAATAAATCTATCTCCAGCGGCTACTTTCAACGCTAACTGCGTTGAATTTACTTGCAATAGGCCAGCTATTGACGCATAAATTCGCCTTGTTATCGCT
>NZ_PYHV01000003.1:41077-41300 GCF_004766475.1 Pseudoalteromonas sp. KS88 | reverse complement strand
GTAAGCAAGGATTGAAATTACTCACGATGGATGTGAGCAAGGATTGAAATTACTCACGATGGATGTGAGCAAGGATTGAAATTACTCACGATGGATGTGAGCAAGGATTGAAATTACTCACGATGGATGTGAGCAAGGATTGAAATTACTCACGATGGATGTGAGCAAGGATTGAAATTACTCACGATGGATGTGAGCAAGGATTGAAATTACTCACGATGGA
>NZ_PYHV01000003.1:0-40987 GCF_004766475.1 Pseudoalteromonas sp. KS88 | reverse complement strand
GATGTGAGCAAGGATTGAAATTACTCACGATGGATGTGAGCAAGGATTGATAAAATCCACATAGGAGTCAGTGGGCAGGAGGTTTAGGATATATCAAAGGATGATGCAGTGTTTTCACACGGATTAATATGGAGATAACTAGGATGGTATCTAACAAATCATAAGTGCATGCTTATAATTAATTAAAAGTATGCACTTATGAACACTTCATAAAAAACAAGTCTGTTAAACTTCGAAAAGCCATGTATCTAAATTAGCAGCCAAGTCGCAGTGCCTAAAAAGGCGAAAATGCCCACGATGTCAGTAACTGTGGTTAATACAACACTCCCTGCAAGTGCAGGATCTATCTTCATTTTTTTCAATAGTAATGGAATACTTGCTCCCGCAATACCGGCCGCTACTAAATTCATAAACATTGCAAATGCTAATACGCCACCAAGCTTGAAGTCCCACTGCCACAGTGCAACAACACCGGCAATTAAAATAGACCACACCATACCGTTGATAGCACCGATTGCCAGCTCTTTTAATAGCAAGAATCGTTGGTTTGTCTGATTTATGTGCCCTACAGCAATACCACGAATAACCAGTGTTAGTGTTTGACTACCTGCAACTCCACCCATTGAAGGCACAATACCATTAAGTACAGCTAGGATCGGTAATATGGCTAAGGTGTTTTCAAAAAAGCTTGCCACAATTGCTGCTAATAATGCTGTTAGTAAGTTTACTCCAAGCCATATTGAACGCTTTTTGGAGCTTTTTAATACGGGAGCAAAGGTGTCTTCTTCATCATCAAGACCAGCGAGGCTTAATAAACTATGCTCAGCATCTTCTCGGATTACATCAACGATATCATCGATTGTGATTCGCCCTAATAAGTGGTCGTTATCGTCAACAACAGGGGCCGAGATCCAATTGTGGCGCTCGAATAATTGAGCAACTTCACTTTCATCCATGGCAATAGAAATAGATTCACAATCTTCGTCCATTAAATCACGAATTATTTTATCAGGTGGGTTGGTCAGTAAGGTAGTAAGTGACATCGCACCTAAAAAGCAATTATGTTTATCAACAACGTATAAGTCATCGGTTCCCTCAGGTAGCTCGCCACGCAAACGTAAGTAACGTAATACCACATCGATAGTGACATCGGGGCGTATGGTTACCGTATCGGTATTCATCAATGCGCCCGCAGAACGCTCTTGATAAGACAGGGCTTGTGTTGCTCGCTCTCTATCTTGGCTATCCATAGCGCCAACAACGTCTTGATAGACGGTCTCTGGTAAGCTACGTAATACTTCCCCTAAATCATCGTGGCTCATGTCCTCTGTCGCCGCGGCAATATGCTCAGGCTCCATTTGGGCAATGATCCCTAGGCGTACGTCTTCAGAAAGTTCTTCTAAAACATCGCCTCTGACATCCGGATCAACAAGTTGCCATAGCAGAGTTCTTATTTTATGGGGGGAAGATTCAAGAAGAAGTGCCGTATCACACGGTGCTGTTTTTGCCAGCATGCGCCTAACTTGAACAAATTGACCACTATTAAGTGACTGAGTCACCTGTTTTAGTTGTTGTAGTGGGTAATCTTGTTCAAAAGCTTCTGGCATTAGTGTCCTTATATCATGTGTTTTTCAAAGGGTAGGTCAAAAACTAATAATAAATTGCAGTGCTTACATGCATGGTTAGTTTAACTTACTTTTAAGTGACTGACCACGCGCTATTCATGCTCGTGAAAGCGTTGTTCTATCAGTTCTCCAATAGAGTTAAGAGCCGGCTCTGCATCAGGCCCTTCACACACAACTTTTACTTCTTTTCCTTGACTGCTTTCTAGTAACATCAAAGCTAACACGCTGTCACCTGCCGCTTGTTTCTCATCTTGGAAAAGTGTGATGGTTGCATCAAATTTAACAGCGAGTTGAGCTAATACAGTCGCGGCCCTTGCGTGCAAACCTAGTTTATTTCTAATTAAAAAAGTACCTTCTGAACGCATACACAACAGGCCTATTTAAAATCAGTCTTGCTCGCGATGGCGAATTTTTACATTGTTATGGCTCATAGCAAAGCTTTCACCTATGGTTTGAGCTAAATATACGGAGCGGTGTTGCCCTCCGGTACAGCCAATAGCAATAGTTAAATAGCTACGGTTGTTTCGTTCTAAATGCGGTAGCCATGTTTGTACAAACGTTTGGATTTGCCACGTAAATTTTTGCACTATGCTGTGGCTGGCCAAATAATCTTTTACAGGCTGGTCTAAACCTGTTAGAGGCTTTAATTCTGGTTCCCAATGTGGGTTGGGTAAAAAGCGTGCATCAAAAACATAATCTGCTTGTTTAGGTATGCCGTGTTTAAAGCCAAAAGATTCAAATGTTATGATCAGGGTTTTATCTTTTTTGCCTAAGATCTTTTCTCGAATTGATTCTGCCAGTTGATGCACACTGAGCTCAGTGGTATCTAAGATAAAGTCAGCGCGAGTTATCAGCACATCGAGTAATATTTTTTCTTGTTTAATTGCCAAATCTAGCGGCAAACTATCGATAGAAAGAGGGTGTAAACGACGCGTTTCAGAAAAGCGTTTGATGAGTGTTTGGTCATCACTATCGAGGTAAAATAAAGTTGGGTTTGCAAAGCCTGGCAAATACTCAAGGATGTCGTTGAACTCTTCTTGTTCTTTAGGTAAGTTGCGTACATCAATGCTGACTGCAATCTTATCGTAATTTTCTGACACACTTCGTACTAAGGAAGGGAGCAAATTGACCGGAATATTATCAACACAGTAATAGCCAAGATCTTCAAGCACGCGAAGCGCGACGGACTTACCTGAACCAGACCGTCCACTGATAATAATCAATTCCATGTAACCTCTCCTTCACTTTCTTATGAATGCTCAACAATAACTTGATACAAATCGTGATCTGTTTTTGCGCTACGTAGTTGTTTACAAAACTCTTTATCGTTAAGTTTATCAGCAATTGTTGCTAACGTCTTTAAATGAAGTTGGCAATCTCCATCAGGTACGATCAGTGCCACAAAAATATCGACAGGACGATTATCAATTGCATCAAAGCTAATAGGGGTTTCACTCACTAAGATTAGTGCTAGTGGAGATTGCGCGCCACTCATGCGACCATGTGGTATAGCAATACCTCGACCAATGCCTGTGCTACCAAGCTTTTCCCGGTTTAATAATGCGTTAAGGATCTCTTGCTGTGTGAGGTGAGGAAGCTTTTCATGAGCCAATTGGCTAATAAATTCTAGAATTCGTTTTTTGCTATTAAAAAGGACCGCAGCTTTACTGCAGTCCTCAGAAGTAAGTGAACTTAATTTCATAGTATTAGTGTCGAGCGTGCTTCTCTTTGTGTTTTATTACTTGGCGGTCTAATTTATCAATTAGCCCGTCAATCGCAGCATACATATCTTGATGTTCAGTTGAAGCAAACAAATCAGCACCGCTAACATGTATTGTGGCTTCTGCTTTTTGACTTAATTTTTCTACGTCAAGAATCACATGTACATTATTAATACTATCAAAGTGCCTTTCAAGCTTCGCAAACTTATTATGTACATAGTCTCTAAGTGAATCGGTAATTTCTACGTGGCGACCAGTTAAGTTAATTTGCATAAGCATTTTCCTTCTTTGTTTTTTACGCCTTAAATCAAACTCTTTCTTTGATTTGACGGTGGAATAGCTAGTGACTCACGATATTTTGCAATGGTGCGTCTAGCTACTTTGATACCTTGCTCAGCCAATATATCTGCAATTTTACTATCACTCAATGGTTTCGCTGAGTTTTCTGCGCTAATTAACTTTTTGATTAATGCGCGAATAGCTGTAGAAGAGCATTCGCCGCCATTTTCAGTACTTACGTGACTGGAGAAAAAGTACTTCAACTCAAAAATACCCCGTGGAGTATGCATATACTTTTGAGTTGTTACGCGTGAGATCGTTGACTCATGCATTTCTACCATTTCAGCTACGTCATTAAGTACCATTGGGCGCATAGCTTCGGGGCCGTGTTCAAAAAAACCTTGCTGTTGTTTTACTATACAGTTAGTTACTTTGAGTAATGTCTCATTACGGCTTTCTAAGCTTTTAATAAACCATTTTGCTTCTTGCAGATGCGAACGAATAAACTGACTGTCACTGCTCGATTTTACTGAGCGAGACATGGCGGCATACTGGCTGTTCACTCTAATTTTAGGCATGCTGTCTGGATTTAATTCCACCATCCAGCGCCCTTTAACTTTTTTCACTGAAACATCAGGGATAACATACTCAGACTCTTCGCGAACAATGGTATCTGCTGGCTTAGGGTTTAAGCTGTGTATCAGTGTCATGACTTCTTTTAGCTCATCTTCTTTAAGCTTAGTCTTTTTCATTAAAGTGCGATAGTCACGACTTGCCAAAAGATCGATATGCTCGGTTAAAATCATTTTAGTCTCTGCAAGCCATGGCGTTGCAGGGTCAAATTGATTCAGTTGTATACATAAACACTCTTGTAAGCTGCGTGCGGCAATCCCTATTGGATCAAATAATTGGATGCGCTTTAAAACAGCTTGGACTTCATCAAGTTCTATTTCTTCTTCGTTATTATCTTTATTTAGACTTTCTACAATATCTTCGCAGCTCAATGTTAAAATACCCGATTCATCAATCGCTTCTACAATAGCAATGGCGATGGCTTCGTCGGTCGGGCTAAATGGCGTTAATTGTAGTTGCCACATGATGTATTCATGCAGGGTTTCAGTGGAAGCACCTTGGTAAATAGACTCATCTTCAGGCATGGGTCCTGATGAGCTAGAAGGAGCAGCGCTCATATACTCATCCCATGTCACATCCATTGCCATTTCGTCACTGACAGTTTCTTTATTGAGTGCTTCACTACTTTCTTGTTCGTATTCACTTGGCGTTTCATCAGCAGATGCACTGACAGTTACTTCATCGGTGTCTTGCTTTTGCTCATTTTTGCCTGCAGTTTCATCACTAAACTCATGTTCCTCAACTTCAAGTAAAGGATTACTATCGAGCGCTTCTTGAATTTCTTGTTGGAGATCCAATGTACTGAGTTGCAACAAACGAATAGCTTGTTGTAACTGAGGTGTCATTGTCAATTGCTGGCCCATGCGCAGCTGGAGTGATTGCCTCATTTATCTTTAACAATCCTTTTAATATGTAATCAAAATTAAGTTTAGCAGATAGTTAGCTGAATGTTGGTTTATAGCCTAAATTGCTCACCCAGATAAACATCGCGTACTGTTTGGTCGGCAAGCACATGTTCAGGAGTTCCTGAAGCAATTAACTCACCATGAGAAACAATGTAGGCTTTTTCACAAACATCAAGGGTTTCTCGTACATTATGGTCTGTAATCAACACCCCGATGCCTCGGTTTTTTAGGTGTTCAATTATCTTCTTTATATCTAACACTGAAATTGGATCAACACCAGCAAAAGGCTCATCTAATAGAATAAACTTGGGGTTTGCGGCTAATGCGCGAGCAATTTCAACTCTGCGGCGCTCACCACCTGATAACGCCATACCTTGGCTATCGCGTATGTGTTGTATGCTAAATTCATCCAGCAGGCCATCAAGTGCTTGTTCTCGGCCTTGCTTATTTAAATCGTTTCGTGTTTCTAATATCGCCATCAAGTTTTGATAAACCGTTAATTTACGGAAAATAGATGACTCTTGCGGTAAGTAACCAATACCTAATCGCGCACGGCTATGCATGGGCAGTAATGTAATATCGTTATCATCAATGCTTATTTTGCCTTTGTCGCTCGGTACTAAGCCAACAATCATATAAAAAGTGGTCGTTTTACCTGCACCATTTGGGCCTAGTAAACCGACAATGCTTCCTGCACTTACTTCTAATCCGACACTCTTTACAACTTGGCGGCCTTTATAGCTCTTAGCTAAAAATTCAGCTTTTAATGTACTCATGGCTGGCCTTTTGACTTTGCTTTTTTATTTTCGATGGGCACTAAAATAGTATGCACGCGGTCATCTGAGTCTTCATCTTTTTGCGCACTAATTAGTTGCTGTTCCATGTCGTAAGAGATGCTTTTAGCATTAATCTTTTGACCTGCTTGAGTAACCTGGGCATCACCAATTAGGGTTAAGTAACGTTCAGCTACGTCGTAACGAACTTCGTTTGCGCTGGCACTCATGATTGAACCATCATCTTGTTTTTCTTCGAAATAAGCTGGACTGCCTGTTGCAATAAGGAGTTGCTTATTCTCGCCTAACTTGTCGCGTTTATGTACTTCTAAACGGTCAGCAGTAATGCGTCTTGCGCCATGGATTATTTCAACGTTCGATTCAAAAATACCGACATTAGATTTTAACTGTGCTTGCTGTTTATCAGCACTGATTGATACTTGGTTTGCAGTAGAAAGTTCGCTTTGCGCAACACTTGAGTAAGCAATGAATAGGCTTGGAATTACAAGCATTTGGGCAAGTTTATTGGTCATAATATATGGTTCGCGTATGGTTAATTAATTCAATTACTTCGGCTTTTAAATCGGCTTTTAGCCCGCGCCCAGTAATTTTTAAATCAGGCCCGACTAACTCTACAGGTTGTTCTGAACTCATAGTTTGTAGCTCAATATCAACTTGGATGTTATCGGCATTAATATGATCTATCATGGCATTTTCTGTAAGGTTAATTGCCGTCACATTGCCTTCTAAAATCAGCTGGTTATTTTCATATAATGTGGCCTCAGCTGCATTAATTTGCCACATTTGCTCTTGGTTATATAAGGTAAAAATAGGCTCTTCAAAGTAAGTAAATCCTAACTGCTGATAGAGTTCCATTTTTGCAGCAGTTACTTTGTGGCTTATTTTTCCTTGCTCGTCAAAGGCGGTTTGTTTTAATGCGACAGCTGTGTAATCAGGCTTTGCAATAATATCCTCTTCAACGAGCTGCTGTGTGTTAGATTGGTTAAAGTATGGATACCAAAGCCAAACCATACAGCCTATAAATAGTACGCTTAAAATTAAACGCGCACTATTCATGAGCTAGTCCCTTCGTTTGTTAGTGCTTTGCCATTTTCCAACATGAGTAAATCGGTTAGTTCACGTACTGCACCAAACCCACCCGGTAACATGGTTGTATAATGTGCTATTCGTTTTACCAACGGGTGCGCATCATTTACGGCAACAGCAAAGCCAACTTGCTGCATTACGGGTAAATCAGGGCCATCATCACCAATGTAGGCAATTTGCTCATCGGTTAAAGCCAGCTTATCTTTTAATTCTTGATAGGCCTGCAATTTATTCTCTTGGCCTTGATAAATATGTTTAACAGTTAGACTAGTCATGCGCTGCTGAACAATGTGTGAATGGCGACCCGTAATCACTGCCACTTCAATATCGCTGTTTATCAACGCTTTAATACCAAAGCCGTCTTTAGTGTTAAAGGCTTTTAATTCTTCGCCTTGGTTACCAAGGTAAATACGACCATCAGAAAAAACACCATCAATATCGCAGATTAGTAGCTTTACTTTTTTTGCGCGGGTCTGCGCATCTTTACTCAGTGGTTGATATAAATCAGCAAACTGCATTTATAAAACTCCTGCTTTTAGCAAGTCTTGCATATTTAGGGCACCAATAGGGTGTTGGTTATCGTCAATAACAATAAGACCATTTATTCGTTTACGTTCCATGATGTTTAGCGCTTCGGCAGCAAGCATATCGGCTGTCGCTGTTGTACAAGAGCGCGTCATAACCTCACTGATTAGAGTGTTATGGATATCAATACGCTGCTCTAAAATTCTGCGTAAATCACCATCGGTAAACAGGCCTGTTAATTGTCCAGCTTCATTGACCACCGCGGTCATGCCTAACCCCTTGGCTGACATTTCTATTAAGGCATCTTTAATGCGCTGGGTGTCTTTAATGATAGGTGTTGCATCACCATTGTGCATCAAATCTTTTAGGCATAGTAACAAACGCTTGCCTAAACTTCCTCCAGGGTGAGAAAGCGCAAAGTCATCGGCGGTAAAGCCTCTGGTTTCAAGTAAAGCAACTGCAATAGCATCGCCCATAGCAAGTGTTGCAGTTGTACTTGCTGTGGGGGCTAATCCAAGCGGGCATGCTTCTTGTGAAACTTTTATACATACGTGTGCATCCGCCCATTTTGCCATTGAAGAGCTTGGGTTACCTGTCATAGCAACCATTTTAGCCCCTATGCGCTTGATAACAGGAATAATATTGAGTACTTCGCTAGTTTCCCCTGAGTTAGAAATCAGCATAACGACATCATTTTGCGTTATCATGCCCAAGTCACCGTGACTTGCCTCTCCAGGGTGAACAAAAAATGCGGGGGTGCCAGTACTTGCAAGTGTTGCAGCAATTTTGTTACCAATATGACCGGACTTGCCCATACCAACAACAATAATTCGCCCTTGGCATTGAAACATTAATTGGCATGCTGTGTTAAAGCTATCATCTAAATACTGAATGATATCATCAAGTGCTTGGCGCTCAATTGTGAGTACGCGCCTACCTTGCTCAATAAAATTTAACTGCGTCATTTGTTATCCATTTATGTTGGCATTAAGCTACTTGGCTGAAAATATAACCTTGGTACGCTACAAATGCAGCGAGCAGTAAACCACCTTCAATTCTATTTATTCGCTGAGTCCCTTTAATACTTAGTGACATAGCTATTAACGCGAGTGTTGCACCAATCATTATAAGTGCGTCACGGTTTGCTGCTGATGGGTCGATAATTGATGGATTGATAATACCTGCTAAAGGCAATACAGCTAATATATTAAAAATATTTGAGCCAACAATGTTGCCTAATGCAAGATCATCTTCATTTTTTAACACCCCGGCTATACAGGCTGCTAATTCAGGTAAGCTGGTGCCAATGGCAATAATCGTTAGACCAATAACAAGGTCGCTCAAGCCAAAATACTTTGCGATATCAACAGCAGACCCAACTAGAAAGTGTGAACTTAAGGGCAGTAATATCATGCCTACCACGAGCCAGAAAAAGGCGTTTTTAGTTGGCACGTTATCTGGTACATCTTCACATGCTTCACTTACAAAAGGGTCATCAGCTTGGTTTTTGTCACGAATAGAAATAATGATTAACCCGGCGATAAACACAATAAAAGCAATTAATAATGCTACACCTTCGGCAAATGAAAAGTAGTTATCAGAAAAAACAAACCATGCACCCAGAGAAACAATCAATACAAGCGGCATTTCACGCTTGAGTGTTGTCGATGACACTAAAAGAGGGCGAAGAAGTGCTGTAATACCGAGCACTAATAAAATATTAGTAATATTTGAACCAACGGCATTACCAACTGCTGTGTCGGTTTTACCCGCAAGCGCGGCAGAAGCTGAGACCATCATTTCTGGTGCAGAGGAGCCCATAGCAACAACGGTTAAACCTACAATTAAAGTAGGTACACCAAAGTTTTTTGCCAGCGCTGCTGCGCCATATACAAAGCGATCTGCGCTCCAAACAAGCCCAGCAAATCCAAGAATCAAAATGACAAAAGAAGTCACCATTACATTACGCCAATTATTCAATATCAAATTGACTTAAATAATATCAAAAGCCAGCTTGAAAGTATAAATAAAAGAATCAGGTCAAATTGTTAGTAAGAGAGAAGTTATACATATAAAAACAATGTTAGATATCATGCTAACCTGTGTTTTCAATGCTTAGGTTGTTATTACATAGAATATTACAAAATTTTACGATTTGTTTTTTCCATCTGAGTACAAAAAGCTTTAAAATAGAAAAAGTAGTGAAAATGATAATGGAGAGCGACTTGTCGCAACCAATAGTAGAAATCAAGGATGTAAGCTTTTCAAGGGGCGACAGAAGCATATATAAAAATATGAGCTTCAGTGTTCCTAAGGGTAAGATCACTGCCATTATGGGGCCCAGCGGTATAGGTAAAACAACCATGCTGCGATTAATTGGTGGCCAATTAAAACCTGATAGCGGCACGATTTTATTTGAAGGTGATAATATCCCAACCATGACGCGCAAAGAGCTTTATGCCGCGCGTACAAAAATGAGCATGTTATTTCAAAGTGGCGCATTATTTACAGATATGTCAGTGTTTGACAACATCGCTTTTCCACTTAGAGAGCATACCCGTCTCAGCGAAGATTTAATCCGTCTTGTCGTATTGATGAAACTTCAGGCCGTTGGCTTGCGCGGTGCTCAAGACTTGATGCCTTCGGAACTCTCTGGTGGCATGGCACGACGTGCTGCCTTGGCGCGTTCAATTGCACTTGATCCAGAACTCATTATGTATGACGAGCCATTTGCTGGACAAGACCCTATCTCAATGGGGGTTTTGGTCAAGCTAATCAAATCACTTAACCAAGTATTAGGCTTATCCTCATTAATTGTTACACATGATGTAACAGAAGTTATGAGTATCGCAGATCATGTGATTATCATTGCTGACCAAGGTGTGATTGGAAGTGGTTCTCCAGAACAAATGCGTAATCATGAGTCGCCATTAGTACAGCAGTTCTTAAAAGGATTGTCTGATGGACCAGTACCGTTCCATTTCCCCGCAGAACCTTATAATGACGAATTACTTGGAGTGCTTAGCTAATGTTCGATATGTTACAAAAGCTAGGCCAGAAAACATTTGGCCGATTTGCAGCGCTTGGCCGCTCTACCCAAATGTTAATTGGCGCGTTGTGGAACTTACCAAACTTTCGTAAAGGAACCCCGTTACTTGTTCGTCAGTTATATATGGTTGGTTCGCAATCTTTACTGATTATTATGGTATCAGGCTTATTTATCGGCATGGTGCTCGCGTTGCAAGGTTACACCGTATTGGTGGGCTATGGTGCTGAGGATAGTCTTGGGCCATTGGTTGCGTTAAGTTTACTTAGAGAGTTGGGGCCTGTAGTGACAGCTCTGCTATTTGCTGGACGAGCAGGCAGTGCGTTAACTGCAGAGATAGGCCTTATGAAAGCAACCGAGCAGCTTTCAAGCCTAGAAATGATGGCTATCGACCCACTTAAACGCATTATAGCGCCACGGTTTTGGGCAGGCTTTATCAGTATGCCGTTACTTGCATTGATATTTTCAGCGGTCGCTATAATCGGCGCTCACTTAGTGGGCGTAGATTGGCTAGGGGTTGATACAGGTAGTTTTTGGTCAATCATGCAATCTCAAGTGTCATTCCAACAGGATATTTTAAATGGCATGATCAAGAGTTTTGTATTTGCCATCGTTGTCACGTGGATTGCACTTTATAAAGGGTATGACTGTGTGCCGACATCAGAAGGTATTAGTAAAGCAACAACAGAGACCGTTGTGCACTCATCTCTGGCTGTTTTAGGGTTTGATTTTATTTTGACAGCGGTAATGTTTACCAGCTAAAAAAGGTATAGATAATGAATTCACGGAAATTAGAAATTTTAGTTGGCTTTTTCGTCGCTTTAGGGATTGCAGCATTTGCAATGTTGGCATTGAAAGTGGCTAACGCAGGTATCAGTGGTAATGGAGATACTTATTTATTAAAGGCTAAATTTGATAATATTGGCTCACTAAAAGCGCGAGCGCCGATTAAGGTCGGTGGCGTAGTTGTTGGCCGTGTTGAAGCAATCTCAATCCATCCACAAGAGTTTTTACCCGTGGTTGATATGACAATTGATGCGCAATATCAATGTCGATTTTCGGATACTAGCTCAGTGTCTATTTTAACATCAGGTATCTTAGGTGAGCAGTACTTAGGCATTAACCCTGTTATTGCGCCTAAATCAGCTGAGCAGTCATGTTTAGGGCTTGAAGTAACAAGCAATGATGGCGATTTAGGATTAGACGAGTTGTTTGGTGTAGAGAGTAAAGCATTAAACGATGGTGACTTTATTACAGACACTAAATCAGCACTAGTACTTGAAGAATTAATTGGTCAGTTCTTATTCAACCAAGGTGGCGAGTAATTATTATGTTTAAAAAACTTTTAGCTTTAATCACGTTTGTTTTTATCGCAACCAATGCAAATGCAAATACAGATTCGGTCAATTTAAAAGACCCATACAAGATGGTGCGTCAAGTATCAGATAATACCTTTCAACGTATTACGCGTGATCAGCCACTCATCGAAAAAGATAAAGAACATTTACGTATTATAGTTTCTGAGGAGTTAATGCCTTATATCGACTATAAATACGCTGCTCTTCGCGTGTTAGGTAGCCATGTTTCGAAAGTGCGTGCGATTAAAGATCCCGCAGAACAAAAACAAGCTATCGAAGATATCAAAACATTTATTGATGTTTTCCAAGAGTACTTAATTGCCACGTATGCGGGTGTGTTTACGCAGTACACTAACCAGCAGGTTGAGTTTGCTCCTAGTCGAGAATTTGCTGGCCAAGATGTTGTATTAGTTAAAACTAAAATTGTTGATCCAGGTAAACCTGATATCAAAATTGATTTTAAAGTACGTGAAGATAGAAGCGGCGAATGGCGTGCGTACGACATGGTAGCAGAAGGCATTAGTTTACTTGATGCAAAGCAAAGTGAGCTTCAAGGCATTCTTCGCCAGCAAGGCATTGAGCATGTAAGTAACTTACTAAAACAAAAAAGTCAGTTACCTGTCCAGTTCAGAGGTGAGGGTGGTAATGAGTAAAGTCAGTGTTACTCAAGTAACCGATCATGAGTTTCGTATCAGTGGCGAGCTGACGCGAAACTCAATCGCAACTGAACGGCTTCTTAATAAAAACCCACAAAGTAACCATAAAACCTGGTATTTTGACCTTTCTGAGGTGTCTAGGGTTGACACGGCGGGCTTAGCTTGGTTAATTCACTCTTTCGCAGAATTAAAGCAACAAGGCATTCGCCTTGAATTGCAAAATATTCCTGAGCAACTGCAAAATTTAATGCAGTTGGGACAGGTTACAACCTTATTTGAGTGAGAGTTATGCAAACAAGCGAAGTCGAAACATTATTACGCGACGAATTACAATTAACAGAAGTACATGTAAAAGCCAACGGTAGCCATTATGAAGTGGTTGCTGTGGGTGAGTGTTTTGATGGCTTAAGCCGTGTTAAAAAACAACAGTTAGTGTACGGCCCATTGATGAATACTATTTCTGACGGAACAATCCACGCTGTGTCTATTCGTGCATTTACACCGACAGAGTGGAAGCGTGAACAAAAATTTATCTTACCGCAATAGTTAAGGCCTCCCAATGGATCAATTTGTAATTCAAGGTGGCACTGGCTTAGCTGGTGAAGTGACCATTTCTGGCGCTAAAAATGCCGCATTACCTATTCTTTTTGCTGCGTTGTTGGCTGATGGAAAAAGCACTTTTAACAATGTTCCACGTTTACGTGATATTGGCACAACAGAGGCGCTATTACAGACCCTTGGTGCAAAAGTGCTGTGGCAAAATGACCAACTTGTAATTGATGGTGCGACAGTAAATAAAACACTCGCACCTTACGAGTTAGTAAAACAAATGCGGGCCTCTGTGCTTGCGTTAGGACCTTTGGTCGCTCGCTTTGGACAAGCGCAGGTTTCCCTTCCTGGTGGCTGCGCTATTGGTGCTCGCCCTGTTGATATCCATATTCAAGGCCTTGAGCGCATGGGCGCGACGATTAAGGTTGAAAACGGCTATATCAATGCCAGTGTAGAAGGGCGTTTGAAAGGCGCTGAAATCTTCATGGAAATGGTTAGTGTCGGTGCAACTGAGAACTTGCTAATGGCAGCTACTTTGGCCGATGGTAAAACGGTTCTAGAAAATGCAGCACGCGAACCTGAGATCGCTGATTTAGCGGCCTGCTTAACTGCGATGGGTGCTAAAATATCGGGTGCAGGTACTAGCCGCATCGAAGTTGAAGGTGTTGAGAAGCTAAATGGTTGTGAGCATCGTATTTTACCTGATCGCATAGAAACCGGTACTTTCTTGGTTGCTGCGGCAATGGCAGGTGGCGAAGTACTTTGTAAAGCAACTGATTTTCACAGCCTTGAACCTGTTATTGAAAAGCTTCGCGCAGCTAATGCACTAGTTGAGGTGACTGATAACAGCATATATTTAGATATGCGTAACCGTGAATTAAAAGCGGTTAATATCAAAACCATGCCACACCCAGGCTTCCCAACAGACATGCAAGCGCAATTTACAGCGCTAAATGTGGTGGCTAATGGCAGTGCAACAATCACAGAAACAATTTTCGAAAACCGTTTTATGCATGTACCAGAACTACAGCGCATGGGTGCTAATATTCGTTTAGAGGGAAACACTGCAATTTGTGGTGAGACTCAAAGCTTAAGCGGTGCGCAAGTGATGGCAACAGATTTACGTGCTTCGGCGAGTTTGATTTTAACGGGGATTGTAGCCAAAGGTGAGACTATTGTAGATCGTATCTATCATGTAGATCGCGGTTACCAACGTATAGAAGATAAGCTCAGTGCCTTAGGTGCTAATATCAAGCGAAGAAGTAGTTAATAGCCTAGAACCCAGGGCCTAGAACCTAGGTCCTAGCTTCTAGGCCCTGGGTTCTATAATTCTGTTTCAAGTTCGGCCACTTTGACCATCACTTTTAGAATTTCCCCACTTCGATAAAGCTGAAACTCAATCTCATTTCCAGGTTCTGAATTTCCTATTAACGTAAGCGTACGTTGCGGGTTACTAACATCTTTCCCTGCTATCTTAACGATTATATCCTGCTCTTTTATACCAGCCTGCCATGCAGGGCCGAACGGATCTAAGCTTGTAATACGAAGCCCTGCAACAGGGGTATAATTATCGCTGACTTCTTTACCTGTATTATCAACAGCAGTGCCTGTGAAGCCCAAATAACCTCTTACAACACGGCCGTGTCGAATTAACTTATCCATCACTTCTTTTGCTAAAGAATAGGGCACAGCGAAGAAAATACCTTGAATGTCCAAATTTTCACGCGTTTTGAACTGTGCCGATGTTATCCCCACCAAGTCACCTTTAGAGTTGACTAACGCGCCGCCTGAGTTTCCTACATTTATGGCAGCATCCATTTGTAATAGGCTATTGAATGGGCTGTCAGTGATTTTTTGTTTGCCTGTTGCGCTGATTATTCCTTGAGTAATTGTTTGCCCTAAATTAAGTGGATTTCCTATCGCAAGTACTACATCTCCCACACGTGGGTTAAAGTTATTATTCACTGGAATGACAGGTAGGTGTTCGGCATTAATTTTTAATAACGCCAAGTCTGTTATGGTATCAAAGCCGATAAGTTGTACATCAAAAAAGCGACGGCCATCAGTGAGGATCACCATTATTTGATCTGCATTATTAATCACGTGATAGTTAGTTAATATATAACCATCACTGGACATGATAACGCCTGATCCGAGTTCTTGAACTGTGTTTTGGCGTTTATATCGAGGTTGGCTAGAAATACTCTCAGAGAAAATGGTGACAACGGATGGCCCAGCTCTCTCTACTGCATCAGAAAAGCTCAGGTGCTGACTTGTTATAGCGCTGGGCAGGGCAACATTTGGTAAAAGAGCCGCTCGCATATTAGGGCTAAAGAATACCACTAAGAAAGCGATACCGAGGCCAGCAAATAGAGGGGGAAGTACAAATTTAAAAAATCTTAGCACGGTATTCTTATTATTAGAGGGCAATCCTGTTATTTTGGCACAAAAAAAATAACAGCGGCAAGTGCCGCTGTTATAAATTTTATTATTTAATCGATATTTATACTATTGAATCAATACAAACACAGATTCACGGCCTCTTTGAACGCCTAGAACGATATTACCTCTTGTGTTTTCGATGATTTTATTCATTTCTCTGATATTTTCTACGCGTTGACGGTTAACCTGCATAATAATGTCACCTTCTTCTAAGCCAACACGTGCAGCTGGAGAACGAGGATCGACAGATTCAAGCTCAACACCTTTTGCGCCATTTCGCTGGGTTGATTTGAGTGTTGCACCTTGGAATGCCGGATGTAATTCATCACCTGAAGCGCTTTGACCAGAAGCACCATCAAGAGTGACGCTCACTGTTTTTACTTTACCGTCACGATAAATCCCCAGTTTCACTTTTTTACCTTCGCCTAGCGTAGCAATCTTACTGCGCAGTTCAAGGAATCCGCTGATTTCAGTGCCATCAACGCTAGTAATTACATCACCTGCTTTGATACCTGCTTTACTAGCTGCAGAATCATCCATTACTTGCATGACATAGGCCCCTTGCTTAACATCGAGTTTCTGTGCTTTAGCAAGACCAGCATCCAGTGGGCGTCCAGAGATACCTAAAGATCCTCTTCGGGTTTCACCATGTTCAATTATTTGATCAACCAGGTTTTTCATCATATTGGAAGGAATAGCAAAACCAATACCTACATTACCACCCGATGCGCCCAATATGGCGGTATTGATACCAATTAGTTCGCCATTTAAGTTAACAAGTGCGCCACCGGAATTACCTTGATTGATTGCAGCATCTGTTTGAATGAAATCTTCATAACCTTCAATATTTAAGCCGCTGCGGCCAAGTGCACTAACAATACCTGATGTTACTGTGTGACTTAAGCCAAATGGATTTCCGATTGCGACCGCAAAATCACCAACACGCAATTGATCTGAATTAGCAAGTTTAATTTCGACCAAGTC
This sequence comes from Pseudoalteromonas sp. KS88, assembly GCF_004766475.1. Classification (NCBI taxonomy): domain Bacteria; kingdom Pseudomonadati; phylum Pseudomonadota; class Gammaproteobacteria; order Alteromonadales; family Pseudoalteromonadaceae; genus Pseudoalteromonas; species Pseudoalteromonas sp. KS88. The sequence continues at coordinate 24,384 of NZ_PYHV01000003.1, read as the reverse complement.
ATCCGCATCGATTTGTAATAAGGCAATGTCGGATTCTTTATCACTGCCGATCCGTTTAGCTTCGTATTCACGGCCATCCTCAAGTGTAACAAGCATTTTTTCAGCATCTTGTACCACGTGATTATTGGTTACTACATAGCCCTCATCGGCATCAATAATAACGCCTGATCCTAATCCGCTAAATTCACGTTTTTGGCTGCGTGGCTGAGGATTGCCAAAAAAGAAGTCAAGGGGATCGGCGCGTCTGCGTACTTCTTTAGACCCTGATACTTGAATACTAACAACTCCAGGGGTGATTTGTTCTAGCATTGGGGCTAAAGTTGGTAATTGTTGACCATTTACTGCAATTGGCATTTTGGCCGTTGAAACTGCAGGGGTTAATAGTAGGCTCGCAGATAGGACAGCTGAGCTGATTAACGATAATTTCATTTTCATAGTCAAGGTTTACTCCACATCACAGGAAAAGCAAAAACTAAAAAGGCTGCAAATAGCAGCCTCATTAAGGTATAGATATTATATAAAGCTGTTATATCTAAAGACTATGGGGTCAAAAAAAAGTTCCTCAAGATGCTTTTGATTGTTCTGAAACTTTGTTTTCACCAGCAAATAAACCAGATTCACCCGAGACATAATCAGCGGGTTGAGCATTAGCAGATGAACGGTCGCTTTGGCGCTCTTTTAAGGAGCGCTGAAGTTGTTCTGTGGTTTCTTTTGAGAAAAATGGTTCAGCAGGGTGCTGCTTTTTATCATTTAATAACAGCTTATTGGTTTCATCAACGTGGTTAAGCAATTGATCGTAGTTGTCTTTCATTCGATTAACTAATTTGCCAGTGCTGGCTAAATGGTCGGCAACATCTTGTCTGTATTGCTCCAAAGCGTGCTTAGCTTGTTCAGCTTGTTGTTCAAGCTCGTCTTGCTTAAATTGTTTTTTTGTAACAAACGCACCAAGAAAAAAAGCTGCTACTGCAACGATAACGGTAATACCAATCCAAGTAATTGTACCCATAAAATCCACCCCTTTGGGAAATGCAAAAATAACCAATAATAGTTCGCACGATGGATAACTCAATACGTGCTTTGATAACCTGATGTCAGGTTACATAAATCTTACTATGACTAATATACCCCGAGTTACGATGCGTGTTAATATGTTGCGTAAATTAAACCGTCTTTTATTGTAACTACCTATGACACCTTGGCAAAAGTACCAACAAGATTTACAGCGTGACGATTTTGTACATGATGCTGCGCAAGAAAATGCAGTGCGTCATTTACAGCGGCTATACGATGATTTAACGACAGCAAAGCCAGCTGAAAAAAACTGGTTTGCAAAGCTCTTTAATAAAGATAGCACGCCACCAATAAAAGGACTGTATTTTTGGGGAGGTGTCGGACGTGGTAAAACCTATTTAGTTGATACTTTTTATGAAGCCTTGCCGGGTAAACGAAAAATGCGTGTGCACTTTCATCGTTTTATGCACCGCGTTCATGATGAGCTAAAAAAGTTAAATAATAAGTCGAATCCATTAGAAATCGTTGCAGACATATTTAAGGCTGAAACGGATATTATCTGTTTTGACGAATTTTTTGTGCAAGACATCACGGATGCTATGTTGTTGGGTGGTTTAATGGAGGCGTTATTTGAACGTGGTATTGTTTTAGTCGCTACTTCTAATATCGTGCCTGATGAGCTTTACCGCAATGGGCTTCAGCGTGCACGTTTTTTACCTGCAATTGCATTGGTTAATGAAAATACTGAAATTGTTAATGTTGATTCGGGTATTGATTATCGCTTACGGACACTTGAGCAAGCTGAAATTTTTCACAGCCCACTAGATGCACAGGCTGATAAAAACTTGTTTGAATATTTTGATAAGTTATCGCCAGAGCCTGGCACCTTGGATACAGCGATAGAAATTGAAGGGCGGATGATCAAAACGCGTAAAGTATCGGATTGTATCGTCATGTTTGATTTTCCTGAACTATGTGAAACGGCCCGTAGCCAAGTGGACTATATGGAAATAAGCCGTTTGTATAACACGGTTATCTTATCAAACGTAAAACAGCTTGGACAAACTAACGACGATGCTGCGCGCCGCTTTATTGCATTAGTGGATGAGTTTTATGAGCGTAATGTGACATTAATCATCTCTGCGGAAAAACCAATCACTGAACTTTACACTCAAGGAAACCTAAACTTTGAGTTCAAACGTTGTATTAGTCGATTACAAGAAATGCAGTCACTGGAGTATCTTGCAAGAGAGCATTTAGCTTAATTAAACAGAGCAGTTAAATTTCTTGCGGAAAAAACAAGCGCCAGGTAGCAATGTGGTTTAAGTGCTGGTATACTCCCGCGTCTGCCACGTTGCGTTCTATTGCCTTCATTAGCTTAGCCTCTTTTGAATGGCGCAAAAGTCTTAAACTCGAAGGGGTTGGAGCAAACATTTAGAGCGGTAATTAATAATAATTACCTGTGGTTTTAATTGAAAAACATTGGATTTTTATAAATGAAAACGTTTGTTGCTAAGCCAGAAACAGTAAAACGTGACTGGTACGTAGTTGACGCTGAAGGTAAAACTTTAGGTCGCATCGCTACTGAAATCGCTCATCGCCTACGCGGTAAGCACAAAGCTGAATATACTCCACACGTAGATACTGGTGATTACATCATCGTTATCAACGCGGAGAAAGTTACTGTAACTGGTAACAAATTCAAAGATAAAGTTTACTACGCTCACTCTGGTTTCCCAGGTGGTCTTAAGTCTACTACTTTTGATAAACTTCAAGCTGCAAAGCCTGAAATGATCATCGAAAAAGCTGTTAAAGGCATGTTGCCACGTGGTCCTTTAGGCCGCGCTATGTACCGTAAACTTAAAGTTTACGCGGGTACTGAGCACAACCATGCTGCACAACAGCCTCAGGTTCTAGACATTTAAGGAGCACTATCATGGCAAATCAATACTACGGTACAGGTCGTCGTAAAAGTTCAAGTGCTCGCGTATTCTTACGCCCAGGCACTGGTAACATCGTAATCAACAAGCGCTCTTTAGAAGAGTACTTTGGTCGCGAAACAGCACGTATGGTTGTTCGTCAAGCTCTTGAGCTTGTAGATATGACTGAAAAGTTTGACTTACACATCACTGTTGCAGGTGGTGGTACTACTGGTCAAGCTGGCGCAATCCGTCACGGTATCACTCGTGCACTTATGGAGTTTGACGAGTCACTACGTCCACAACTTCGTAAAGCCGGTTTCGTTACTCGTGATGCGCGTAAAGTTGAGCGTAAGAAAGTGGGTCTTAAGAAAGCACGTAAGCGTCCACAGTTCTCAAAACGTTAATATTACGTTTTACAGAATTCCAAAAACCCAGCTTCGGCTGGGTTTTTTGTTTATGGATGAAAAAGTTAGCGATAAACACAGTGTTATCCTATACACCGTAGCGTGGGTTGAGTATCACCAAACCTACGAGCAAAAACTCCCCCCCAAAGCTCGATGCATCCCTTTAAACCGGATTGCAGTAAATTTGAGAAACTCGTACTTTTTATCAAGTAATCAGCAAACGAGTATTAAATATACGCCTAATAATTAACCTGCTTGGGCCTTTACTGCGTATAACTTTAAAAAAAGTTCAATAATAATCATAATAAGTGTAAATCCATCAGTTAATTGATGGATTTTTTTGCTACAATTGTCTGGCAAGTAATGTGAGTGAGTTCAACAGCACCATGTGCAGTTTATCTGCTTCCTCTTAGTGAGGTTGATCTTGGTCAGTATATTGTTTTTGTAAAAGTTATATCATAGAGACGGCTCTATGCTCGAGCTAGCTTAATCAGTTTTTGATAAAGTCAGGATTATTCGAGCATGAGGCTGTTAATAACCTTGTTTTAATAATGGGTTTTAATTATGATCGCTTCTATTTTAAAATTTCGAAAAATTAACCTGCTGTAACTGATGTTCTCAATATAGCAAGTGTTGGGAATCATAGTGGAGATAAGTGGATGAGCAATGCGCCTGTAGACAATGGCCGACGTCGCTTTTTAACCATAGCTACCTCTGTTGTTGGTGGTGTTGGTGCGGCTGGGGCTGCTGTTCCTTTTATTGCGTCTTGGAATCCAAGTGAGCGAGCTAAATCTGCGGGTGCGCCTGTAGAAGTAGATATCAGCAAACTTGAGCCAGGACAATTAATACGTGTCGAGTGGCGTGGTAAACCTGTATGGGTTGTATCACGGACCCCAAAAATGCTTGAGCAGATGAAAGCTCACGAAGGTCAACTTCGTGATCCGCAATCGCAAGAGCCACAACAATTAGAATCATCAACGAATGATTTCCGTTCAATACGTCCAGAGATTTTTGTCGCTGTTGGTATTTGTACGCATCTAGGGTGTTCACCTAGCTTCCTACAAGGTGGCTTTGGTGAAAAAGTGGAAGGGACTGAAGACGGTTTTTACTGTCCATGTCATGGTTCTAAATTTGATATGGCTGGCCGTGTTTTCCAATCGGTACCAGCACCATTAAACCTAGAAATTCCACCATATACTTTTCTTGATGAGACCACTATTTTAGTGGGCGAAGAACAAGGGGTGGCCTAATGTTTGGTAAAATTGTTGATTGGATAGACGACCGTATCCCAATGACACGTGTTTGGAACATGCATATTGCACAGTATCCAGCACCTAAAAACTTTAACTTCTGGTACTTCTTTGGCTCGCTAGCCATGCTAGTACTAGTAAACCAAATCCTAACTGGGATTTGGTTGACAATGAACTACGTGCCTTCAGCAGAAGGGGCGTTTGCTTCTATTGAATACATCATGCGTGATGTTGAGTATGGTTGGCTCTTACGCTATCTACATTCAACGGGTGCATCAGCATTCTTCATTGTTGTATACCTTCATATGTTCCGTGGCATGATCTACGGTTCTTACCAAAAGCCGCGTGAATTACTGTGGTTATTCGGTATGTTCATCTTCTTAGCCCTAATGGCTGAAGCGTTCATGGGGTATTTATTACCATGGGGCCAAATGTCGTTCTGGGGTGCACAGGTAATTATCTCACTATTCGGTGCTATTCCGGTTATTGGTGACGATTTAACACTGTGGATCCGTGGTGACTACGTAATTTCTGGTGCAACGCTTAACCGCTTCTTTGCATTACATGTAATTGCATTGCCATTGGTTATTGTTATTTTAGTATTCTTACACATTGTTGCACTACATGAAGTGGGTTCAAACAACCCTGATGGTATTGATAACAAACGTAAAAAAGGAACTGTGGCTGAAGAAGACAAGCCTAAATTTAAGTTCCATGAATACTATACTGATAAGAAAGACATCATTGATGCAATTCCGTTCCATCCTTACTATACAGTTAAAGATATTGTGGGCGTGGTTGGTTTCTTAATCTTATTCTGTTGGGTTGTGTTCTTTATGCCAGCGATGGGCGGCTTCTTCTTAGAAGCGCCAAACTTTGAAGCTGCTAATCCACTTAAAACACCAGAGCATATTTTCCCTGTTTGGTACTTCACGCCATTCTATGCAATCTTACGTGCAATCCCTGATAAATTAATGGGTGTTGCTGCAATGGGTGCATCAATTGTCGTACTAGCATTATTACCTTGGATTGACCGTGGTTCGGTTCGTTCAGTTCGTTACCGTTGTGGTTTCCACAAATGGAACATTGCAGGTTTTGTTGTTACTTTCGTTCTTCTAGGTTGGGTTGGTGCTACACCACAAACTGACTTTAAAACGATTGTTTCGCAAGTCTGTACTGTGACTTACTTTATGTTCTTCGTACTGTTATTTGTTTACAGTAAGAATGAAAAAACTAAGCCATTGCCTGAGAGGTTAACGAAATGATGAAAAAACTACTTATTGGTTTATTCGCTTTATCAGTAAACGTGTTGCCTGCAATGGCGGCAGGCCCGTCAGTTCCTTTAATGGAAGCGGGTAACGATATATCTGATCAACCTTCTTTGCAGCGTGGCGCAAAGTTGTTCATGAACTACTGCCTAGGTTGTCACCAAATGCAGTATCAACGTTATGAACGTACTTTTCGTGACATTGGAATTCCAACAGAGGTTGGTAAAGAACAACTTATCTTTGATGGTTCAAAAGTAGGTGGCCACATTCTTAATGCTATGGCTAAAGAAGATGCTGCAAAATGGTTTGGCGCAGCGCCACCTGATTTAACTAATGTTGCACGAGTTCGTGGTAGTGATTGGATTTATACTTACTTAAAATCATTTTACAAAGACGAATCTCGTCCATTTGGCGTGAATAATACGTTATTCCCATCAGTAGGTATGCCTCATGTTCTACAAGAACTTCAAGGTTTACCAACACCTATAGTCGAAGAAGTTGAAGAAAATGGTCACACTGTGACTAAGGTCGTCGGCACTGAGACAGATGGTACTGGTGAAATGAGCGTGGATGAATACGACCAAGCGGCTCGTGACTTAACTAACTTCCTTGAGTATGTAGGTGAACCTACACGTCTTGAGTCTGAAGCGTTAGGTATTAAGGTAATAGGGTTCTTAATTATCCTATTTATCTTGGCATTCATGCTGAAGAAAGAATACTGGAGAGATGTTCATTAATTTTGAACATATTTAAAGGTAATTTTGCAATAGGGGCTTAAGCCCCTATTGCTGTTTTAGTTATATAATGGAGGTAGGCATGGCCGTAGCTGCCAATAAGCGCCCTGTAATGACCCTTTTTTCTGGTGCTAACTGTATGTATAGTCACCAAGTACGTATTGTACTTGCAGAAAAAGGTGTAAGTGTAGATATTCATTTGGCTGAAAAGGATAATCTGCCAGAAGCACTTCACGAAATTAACCCTTACGGTACAGTGCCAACACTGATTGACCGTGAGCTTGGTTTATATCAGGCAAACATCATCATGGAATACCTTGATGAACGTTTTCCTCACCCTCCACTAATGCCTGTTTACCCGGTAATGCGTGGTCGTAGCCGTTTGATGATGCACCGTATCGATACTGACTGGTATAGCCTAGCGGCAAAAATTTATGCTAATGGTGCTGAATCAGCTCAAGCTCGTAAAGAGCTAACTGAAGCACTACTAGCAGTATCAGCAATCTTTACTGAAGCGCCATACTTTATGAGCGAAGAATTCAGCTTAGTTGATTGTTACTTAGCACCTCTATTATGGCGTTTACCAGAACTTGGTATTGAGCTAAATGGTGCAGGTTCTAAAGAAATGAAAGAGTACATGATTCGTTTATTCGAACGTGAATCTTTCCAAGCTTCTTTAACAGAAGCTGAGCGTGAGATACGTTTGTAATGACATCTAATCGTCCTTATTTGCTTCGTGCATTTTTTGATTGGATTGTTGATAATCAGTGTACACCACATCTAGTAGTGAACGCTGATTTTCCTGCAGTGCAAATTCCAACTCAATTTGTCCAAGATGGTCAAATTGTTTTGAACATTAGCCCGTCAGCCGTTACGCAGTTTTCGATGGATAACCAACAATTAAGCTTTAATGCTCGATTTGGTGGTCAACCAATGCAAGTATATGTACCAATAGGTGCTGTACTTGCAATATATGCACGCGAAAACGGTGAAGGAACTGTATTTACTGCAGAAGAGTTTTTAGAGGACGAAGACGATTTTGCACTACAGCCTGAGCCGGTTGAATTAGTTGATGAACCGATCATTGACGAGCCTGCGTCACCTAAACCTGACAAGAAGAAAGGCTCCCATTTGCGTGTTATAAAATAAAACGTGAATAATTAAAAAAACCGCTTTATAGCGGTTTTTTTGTGCCTGTAAGATTATAAACAGTTTAGTTAATGGGTTTGATATTCCAGCTCTGAGTCTTAGTACACACTATTTGATAAACTTTGTTACACATTAAAATCGTTTGCCATTGCACAGTCATATATTGTTTTGCTGATCAGGTTTAAAATGATGGATGCGAATAGATTGATGAGGTTTATCGTTTCTACGCATTTAATCAATAATTAAAAAACGAGGCTTTCATGAAAAAAGTAACGCTTACGGCAGCAAGTATTGCGCTGGCATTGGGTTTAGTAGGGTGCGGGGAAAAACAACAAGCAGAAATAGCAGCACCTCAAACACAAGTCCAGCAATTGGATTCAGGAATAGAGTTAGCGAATATGGACAAATCAGTTCGAGCGCAAGATGACTTTTATTACCACGTGAATGGTCAATGGTTAGAGACAACACAGATTCCGGGTGATAAATCTAATTATGGATCTTTTACACAACTATATGACGACTCTCAAAAAGCAATGAAGGCTGTATTAGAAAAAGCAGCAGCGAATAAGTCGGTTAAAGCTGGTACAGATGAGTTTAAATTAGCCTCATTTTATAATAGCTATATGAATGAAGCTAAACGTGAAGCGCTTGGAATTCAACCTTTAACGCCTGTGTTAAAGAATATTGATGAAGTTAAAGCTAAAAGTGATTTGGTCACGTTAATGGCTCAGTTACGTATTCAAGGTGGTAGCGTACCGTTTGGTTGGTATATTAACAATGACGCTAAAAACTCAAGTGAATATGCTCTTTATGCTTATCAGTCAGGTCTGGGCTTACCTGATCGTGATTACTATTTAAAAGATGATGAAAAGTTTAGCAAAATACGTGAAGAGTATAAGGCATACATTACTGCTGTGCTTGAACGATCAAATGTAGAAAACGCAAAAAGCGCCGCAGAAACAATTTTAGCGTTAGAGAAAACCATTGCACAGGCACAGTGGAGCAGAGTGGAAAGCCGCGATGCAACTAAATCTTATAATAAGATGAGTATATCTGATGCGAGTAAGCTTACAGGTACATTTGACCTAGAGACTTATTTTACAGCCTCAGGTGTGGACTCAACGGATATTATTGTTGGGCAGCCTAGCTACTTTGAAAAGTTTGCCGGTATTTATAGCAACACGGATTTAGATACATGGAAAAATTATCTGAAATTTCATTTCGTTAATAATTATGCAAGGCTGTTAAACAAAGATTTGGTCAACTTAAACTTTGATTTTTACAGTACCACTTTGCGAGGTGTAAAAGAGCAAGCTCCACTGTGGAAAAAAACGGTGGATGCCTCTAACAGTGTATTAGGCGAAATTTTAGGCAAGGTTTACGTTAAAGAAAACTTCCCGCCTGAAGCCAAAGCACGAATGGAAGAGTTAGTCGATAACGTGATTCTAGGCTATGGTGTTGCTATTGAAAACCTAGAATGGATGAGTCCTGAAACAAAATTAGCAGCCAAAGAGAAGCTGGACAAGTTCACGCATAAAATTGGTTATCCCGACAAGTGGAAAGATTACTCTAAGTTGGAAATCAAATCGGATGATTTGGTTGGAAATTATATTCGCTTTAGTGAATGGTCATACGCAGATATGACGGCGAAGCTTGGTCAACCTGTTGATCGGTCTGAATGGCATATGACTCCACAAACAGTTAACGCGTATTACAACCCGGTTAATAATGAAATAGTATTCCCAGCAGCAATATTACAACCACCGTTCTTTAATTTAGAGGCTGATGATGCAGTAAATTACGGAGCTATCGGTGCTGTTATTGGACATGAGTTAGGGCATGGTTTTGACGATCAAGGTGCTAAATATGATGGTGATGGTAACTTGCGCAACTGGTGGAGCGAATCAGACCTCAAACAATTTGAAGAGCGTACAGCGCAGTTAGTTGCACAATATAATGAATATAAGCCATTTGAAGATGCAGCTGTCAATGGTGAGCTAACATTAGGCGAAAACATTGGTGACTTAGGTGGTTTAACCGTTGCCTATACCGCATACCAATTATCATTAGGTGAAACCAAAGCGCCTATCATTGATGGCTACACTGGTGAGCAGCGCTTCTTTATGGGTTGGTCACAAATCTGGCGTCGTAAATACCGTGATGAAGAGTTACGCAACAGACTGATGACTGACTCTCATTCACCGAGCCATTATCGCGTTATTGGTATTTTGTCTAACATGCCGGAGTTTTATCAAGCATTTGATGTAAAAGAGGGAGACAAAATGTACATCAAACCAGCAGACCGAGTTAAAATTTGGTAGTCGTCTTTTTTAGATCGATGTTTAATCGGTGGCCTAATCATCAGGCCACCGTTTTTGCTTTATAACCGTTTAATCCTACCTGTGTTCAGCTAGACCTATTATTGAAAGCTGGTACAATTCTTCCCAATAAAAATAATATGAGTTAGTCATGGAAAAAAGTAAACACTCGCTCAGTTTGGTTGTACTTGCCGGTGGTTTAGGTAGTCGCTTTGGTGGTAATAAGCAAATTGCAGAAGTGGCTGGGCTAGGTTGTACAATAATGGAATTGAGCATCGCTGATGCACACTCTGCGGGAGTTACTCAAGTAGTACTTGTCATTAACCAAAATGTTAGAGCGGAGGTTGAAAATACAATCTTACCTCGATTACCGCAAGGTCTAGAGGTGCTACTTGTAGAGCAGCATATTGATTCAGTTCCACAGCGCTTTGTTGATTTAGCTAGTAATAGAGTTAAACCTTGGGGTACAGGCCACGCATTATTATGTGCTAAAGAGCACATTAAAAACCCAGCTATTGTGATTACGGCAGATGATTACTACGGGGCTTCGTCATTTAAAATACTCAGTGACCATTTTAAGTCTGAACAAAGTTGGGCCATGGTCGGATACCCTATTGAGGCCACATTATCAACACAAGGGGGTGTTAACAGAGGTATCTGCCAAGTTGATAGTGGTTATTTACAAGGGGTAGAAGAGTATTTAAATATCACTCAAAGCGATACGGGGTTAACAGGAGTAAACCCACTCGGTGAGCAAAAACAAATAGCGTTGGAAGCCTTAAGCTCAATGAGTTTTTGGGGGATTACTCCTACTTTTCTTGAGCGTTTGGAACATGGTTTTGTTGAGTTTTTAGAAATGGATGACAGCGATGTCAAAAGGGAGTATTATTTACCCGATCAAATACAGTGGTCAATCATTAACAATAAACAAAAAGTCCGCGTTTATACGGCCCAAGAGTCGTGGTATGGCGTGACTTACAAGTCTGAGTTACAGGATGTTGCAGGGAAATTATATGAACTACGCCATGGATGAGGTAATCCCATCCCAGCCCTTTTCTGGGCACGAAAATAGTGAAATAGGTATGAAGTTAGACCCAGTTGCGGTGCAGTTGTCAGAAAGCTTTGGGCTTGGCAATGAATGTGTAAGCATTAAACCAATCGGTAATGGTCATATTAATAGCACCATGTTATTGACCATGCCTGAGAAGTCATTGGTAGTACAAAAGTTGAATACAGAGGTGTTTCCAGAGCCGGAGATGTTAGTTAAGAATGCTCGACTCATTGAGCGTCATTTAACTCAAAAACATCAATCAGGAAATTATGAGTTAGACATTATTAGGCATGTACCTACTCAGTCACGTGAGTTCTTAGTGGACTGTGATCAAGGTGTGTGGCGTGCTCTCGAATTTATTGGCGGCAGTTATAGTGAAGATGTAGTAGCGAATACTTCACAAGCAGAAATTGCCGCCAATGCGTTTGGACAGTTTGCAGCAGCACTAGAAGATTTTGATGCTGAGCAACTGCATCATGTTATTCCTGATTTTCATAATTTAGCAATGCGCGGCAAAAACTTCAAAGCAGTGATAGAGCAAGATCCGGTATCACGTTTGGCGAGTTGTCAGTCAGAAGTAGACTTTTGTTTATCTCAGTTTGGTTTGATTGATGAATTAAAAGCCCTGGCAGGAAACGTACCTGTTAGACCATGTCATAATGATACTAAAATTAATAACATGTTGTTTTGTAATAAGTCACATACGGCCAAGGCTGTTATTGATTTAGATACCTGTATGCCTGGATATTGGTTGTATGATTTTGGCGATATGGTGCGTACTTTTTGTTCTCCAGAAGAAGAAGATTCAACTAATCTAGATAATGTACGCGTGCGCGAAGAGATTTTTGCAGCTGTGGTAAAGGGCTATATTGAGCCATTAAAAGGCCTCATTACAGATGAAGAGAAGCAAAGTTTCTGGTTGGGTACAAAAGTGATGACCTTTATGATAGGTCTACGCTTTCTTACTGATTATATTGATGGCGACAATTATTTTGCGACAAAACACGCAACACATAACCTTGAGCGTGCGCAAAACCAATTTGCACTTTACCGTGATATCATCGCTAAAAAGCAAATACTCAAAGCAATCATAAGCGACGTTTAATTAATAGGCCTAGCGTGTCTTGCGCTAGGCTTAACGTCTCATTCCTCAGCTCACCGCATATTCTTGTTAATTACCTTGGTCTACTTTACCTCTACAGCTATCTTAGGTAAGTTAAACTTAGGTTTATCAAGGAAAAAATAATGAAACAGTTTAATCGCCGCGACTTTCTAAAAGCCGCTAGTGCAGCTGCCGCTGCTAGCGTTGTTGCCGGGTGCGCAACATCTAAGACTCCCATAATTCCAGCGCAACAAGGGCAGTCAGTTATAGGCTTAATAGCACCAAAAATGGATGTTGTTCGGGTTGGCTTTATTGGTGTTGGCCAGCGAGGATTTGGTCACGTAAAAAGAATGAGCCACATTGATGGCACTCAAATTGTTGCAATATGTGACACCCATGATGAAGTACTTGAGCGTTCAGCAAATTATTTAACTGAAAATGGCTTTGTAAAGCCAGCTTTATATTCTGGGGCTGATAACGCATACCAAGCAATGCTCGATCGAGACGATATCGACATTGTGATTATTTCTACGCCTTGGGCATGGCATGCCCCGATGGCAATAGACACAATGAATAGTGGCAAACATGCATTTGTTGAGGTGCCACTTGCGTTAACAGTAGAAGAAATTTGGCAAATTGTTGATACGGCAGAGCGTACACAAAAGAATTGTATGATGATGGAAAACGTCAACTATGGCCGTGATGAGTTGATGGTCTTGAATATGGTTCGTCAAGGTGTATTTGGTGAGCTATTGCACGGCGAAGCGGCTTATATTCATGAGCTTCGCTGGCAAATGAAAGAGATTACTCATAAAACGGGTTCGTGGCGAACGGCTTGGCATGCCAAACGCGATGGTAATCTATACCCAACTCATGGTTTAGGCCCTGTTTCGCAGTATATGAATATTAACCGTGGCGACCGTTTTGATTTTTTAACCTCTATGAGTTCACCCGCGCTTGGCCGAAAAGCGTACGCAGAACAAGAGTTCCCGCCTGAGCATCAACGAAACCAGCTTAATTATATTGCCGGAGATATGAATACTACACTTATCAAAACAGTGAAGGGACGAAGCATTATGGTTCAGCACGACACTACCACACCAAGGCCTTACTCTCGTCATAATTTAATACAGGGCACAAATGGGGTGTTTGCAGGCTTTCCAAACCGAATAGCACTGGAAAAAGGAAGTGAAAAGAGCTTCCACGAGTGGGATCACGATATGTCTTCGTGGTATAAAAAATACGATCACCCATTATGGCTTAAGATGGGCGAAGAAGCGCAACGAAATGGTGGGCATGGCGGTATGGACTTTCTGATGTTTTGGCGCATGATTTATTGTTTGCGTAATGGTGAGGCACTGGATCAAGATGTATACGATGGGGCTGCGTGGTCAGTTATTTCGCCATTATCGGCTCAGTCAGTGAGTAATCGTAGCGACTCTGTAGATATCCCAGACTTTACCCGAGGTGCATGGAAAACAGCCCAACCTTTAGGGATTGTTGGTTAATATAGTGTTTACTTTAGGTTTGTAAAGGATAGGGGTGTTTAGTAAACAACATAAACTTTGCAAACCTATAGCTAGCCACAGGTTACTGATTAGGAAGAACTGTCTAATAATTGAAACTACATTAAAAGGGGGTGCCCTATTGGTGTAGCTTCAATAAAAGTACATGGTGTAATTAAGTAAGCTTAAACTTATTAATTCACCTTATTTGCACTTTACACTTAGTATTCATACTAAAGTTAAGGAAACAAAATGATTACTCAAGGCCATACTTTACCTGCTGTAAGTTTAACCCAACTAACAGAAGATGGGTTGCAAACCCTTAGCAATAACGAGCTATTTTTAGATAAAAAAGTCGTGTTATTTGCTGTACCTGGGGCGTTTACTCCAACCTGTTCTAATGCGCACCTGCCTGAATTTATTGCGCTTGCAGATAAAATTAAAGCCAAAGGCATTGATGCTATTTATTGTGTATCAGTAAACGATGCTTTTGTAATGAAAGCATGGGGTGAGCAGCATAATGCGCAAGAAATTGACATGCTTGCGGACGGTGATGCAAGTTTCACTAAAGCCCTTGGCTTAGATAAAGACACAGCAGGGTTTGGCGGTGTACGATCAACGCGTTATGCAATGGTTGTAGAAAACCAAACTGTGACTGATTTGTATGTTGAGCAAGATAAAGAATTTGCAGTGAGCCGTGCTGAAGCTGTGCTAGCTACACTTTAGCGAAAAAAGCCGAGCAAAGCTCGGCTAAAAATTACCAGGGGAACTGGTTAAAGAGAAGCCTAATAAACTAGGCTTTTCTTTTATTACTTAAGGTTGATACTGTGCATCAATTGTTAAGCCTGAGAATGTTCTGTAGGCGTTAACGCTCATATGCCAAGTACCTGCTTGCGGGTTGCTAAATGTACATGTTTCAGCATTACCATTTTTATATGGACGGCAATCATAGCTTGACGTTGTTGGTTGGCTACCAAACTTAACAAATAAGTCAGCATCACCTGAACCGCCTGATGTTGTCACTGTAAAGCTTGCCATACCAGCAGGTACGTCTAGCGTATAATGTTTCCATTGGCCTGCGTTAGCAGATACATTTTCAACTGTACCGCCACCTGCTTGCGGAGTACCTGTACCACCGCCAGACGTTGTTAAGTTACCTACTAAACTTACGCCAGAGTATGCCGAATAACCGCGTAGCATTACATGATATGTACCCGCTGCAGGGCTGTCGATAGAACACTCTTCGCTGTTACCGCCTTTATAAGGACGGCAATCATAAGTTGACGTAGTAGGAGCGCTACCAGCGCGTACATACAAGTCAGCATCACCCGTGCCGCCACTCATTGTGAAAGTTACATTGGTTGCACCGCTTGGTACAGTCATTGTGTAGAAAGTTTCGCTGCTGGCAGCGCCACTTAAGCCAGTTTGTGCTTGGCCATCTAGTAATTCATTACCGCCTGGTTGTGGTGGTGTACCACCTGTTGCAGCAGCAACCGCTGCGGCAGCGTCAACAATACCTGTTCCGCAATTATTGCAGGTAGCAGCAAATGAACGAGTTGTTGATTTTAGAATGCTTTCAATTTCATCCGGTGTTGCAGACGGTTTAGCTTGCTTAATTAGAGCAGCTACACCCGCAACATGAGGTGCCGCCATAGACGTACCTTGCGAGTAATGATAACTATCACTTGAAGGGCTTGATGAACCTGAGTTATGGGTTGAAAGCACGCCTTCAGAATCATTAGCAAAACTTTGTGCGCCACCAGGTGCTGCAACATCGATATTGCTACCGTAGTTAGAGTAGTAAGCGCGACCACCATTACGGCCAACCGATGCAACGTTTACTACGCCGCTACAGTTACCTGGGTTATAGTTTGCAGAGTTATCATTGTCATTACCAGCCGCAATAACAACTACCGCACCATTACCACGTGCTTGGTTAATTGCAGATTGCGTAGTTGAGCTACAAGAGCCACTACCACCAAGGCTCATATTAATAACATCAGCTGGGTTTGCATTGCTTGGAATGCCAGAAACAGAACCACCTGAAGCCCAGATAATACCATCAGCAATATCTGAGGTTAAACCACCACACTTACCAAGTACACGAACAGGAACAACTTTAGCGTCGTAAGCAACACCAGCTACACCTTCACCATTGTTAGAAACAGCTGCAACAGTACCCGCAACATGAGTACCATGCCAGCTAGAACCTTGCGCACCATTGTTACCACATTCGCCTGCTGCAACAGCATCACCTGGATCGCGTGCATCATTATCACGGCCACCGCCATCATTAGCTACAAACGTATCAGAAATCATATCGTAGCCGGGTAAAATATTACCATTCAAATCAATATGCGGACGATAACCTGTATCTAGCACTGCAACGGTTACACCGCTACCAGTTGCTGTATCCCAAGCTGTTGGTAGGTTTAAGCCACCTGCTTGTTCAAAGTAATGCCACTGATCTGAATAACGAGGATCGTTAGGCGTTGCAAATGGCTTTAGCATTTGGTCAATTTCAATGTACTCTACGTTACCTGTAGCGATAACGTCTTGCATATATTCTTGTGCCTCAGAAGCGCTTAATTTTTTGTCTGCACGCATAACGTGGTGATTACTTAATGCCATTGCGCGGACATACTGCGCTTTAACTTTACCTTTTTTGCTCGTAAAGTTTTTAACGAAGCCTTGCGCTTTTTTGTTCATCATTTGTGGGCTAGCATCCATAGCTGAAAGCGTCGCCATTTCACTTGAGTTGTTTTTATATTTGATGATGAAACGTGTACCTAAAGGATCTTGCCCTTGAAGCTTTGCGGTTGTTTCAGCCATTGATGGCATAATTGATTGGCTTGGATTAGCCATGGTGGTTGTTGCAGTAAATAGCGTACCCAATGTGAGTGCTAATGCACACTTTTTAAAACTTGTTGTTGTCATAATTATCCCTAGATTGTTATGTATTACTTCACAATGAATTGTTGTGAAGGGGTACAAAAGTAAACGATCTGTTAAAACTGTGAAAATAACGTTTCGTTATGTCTGTCACCATTTTGGTTATATAGAGATGTTTATATGGCTAAATAATATTTTTAGCTTTGTTTTTTCATTAGTTTTTAGTCATAAAGTATTGTTTTTGATGTGGCAATAATCCCGATAAAATCTTTATTGTTATTAATTTAATAGTTAAATACATCTCAGTTTGTCGAGCTAAGTTTGTTATAATTCAAAAAAATTTAGCGAGAAAAGTAAATGACCCAAGTAGATGTAATAGTGATAGGTGCCGGTGCTGCAGGTTTAATGTGCGCTGCTCAAGCAGGTTACCGAGGACGCAATGTTACGGTGCTTGATATGGGTAAAAAGCCAGGACGTAAAATTTTAATTAGTGGAGGAGGGCGTTGTAACTTCACCAACGAAAATGCGAGCCCTGACAATTACCTTTGCGGCAATCCTCATTTTGTTAAATCATGTCTAAGTCGTTATACCCAGCATGACTTCATTGAATTGGTCGATCGCCACAGTTTAGCCTATCATCATAAAACCCTAGGTCAGTTATTTTGTGATAACAGTGCTCAAGACATTGTTAATATATTGCTCACCGAATGTGAGTGGGCAGGGGTTAATGTTGCGCTTCGCAATGAAGTGCTAAACGTAACAAAAACCGATACTGGTTATCAGGTAACCACAGAGCAAGAAACCTATCAGTGTGAATCACTTGTAGTTGCTTCGGGTGGCTTAACAATGCCAAAGCTTGGTGCCACACCAATAGGTTATAAGGTTGCTGAACAATTTGGTTTGAAAGTATTACCTACCATGGCTGCACTTGTACCCTTCACCTTGCACCAACATGATAAAGACCGCTTTGAAGGGTTATCAGGGATCAGTATTCCCTGTATTGTCAGTAGCGAAGACGGCACGACTTTTAAAGAAAATATTCTGTTTACTCATCGTGGTTTATCCGGCCCTGCCATATTACAAATAAGCTCGTTTTGGCGAGCAGGGCAAGCAGTTACTATAAACCTATTACCAGAGCTTAATTTAAAAGAGCAACTAGCAACATGGCGCGAAAGCCAAGCACAAAAATCATTAAAGAATAGCCTAGCAACTATTTTACCAAAACGTTTTGTTGAAATATTACATGAAAGTAAAGCAATTCCAGATTGTAATATAAACCAGCTTACTCACAGCCAAATTGACGAGCTATCTGATTACATACATAACTGGCAAATTAAACCTAACGGGACTGAAGGCTATCGCACCGCAGAAGTTACATTAGGCGGAGTAGACACCGACGAACTCAGTTCAAAGACCTTTGAAGCTAAAAAGGCTAAAAATTTATATTTTATTGGCGAAGTAACAGATGTAACGGGTTGGTTGGGAGGCTATAACTTTCAATACGCTTGGAGCTGTGGTTTTGCAGCAGGGCAATTCTGTTAGGTTGTGATATATGCTGTGAAGGTGGTTTTTAAAGTTTAAATTGCTATAAACACCACTATAAAGCATTGTGGCGATTACTATTTAGGCAGTTGGCTTACAGATTGTTAAAATAAAGGTTTTTGCTAGTGACAAGCCAGTAAAAACTTTTTATACTGCAACCCGCTTTAGTCAATCAAGTGACTAAACGCTTCAAAATTTAGCTGTATATAAACGCTAATATATAAGTGGCCCCTTAGCTCAGTTGGTTAGAGCACACGACTCATAATCGTTAGGTCCCCAGTTCGAGTCTGGGAGGGGCCACCACTTTTATACATTCACTCTATTGATGGTAATAACTTTTTTAACTCCAACATCATTTTAAATGCGCTGTCACCTGAGATTTTATATGGGTTAAAATCAGTGCTGCCTGAAAATTTAAGGTTAATAGAGCTGCTGAGGCTTGATGAAGGTACATATCCCATGGACCAGTCAGCGAAATCCCTTACAGCAATTTCATTATAGTAAAGTAGGGTTATGTCCGTGTGGCGTTCATCATTTAAAATTCGTTTATAGGTTTGGTTTACTTGCGTGCGTGCTCCTTCTAGACACTGTAAGAAATAGTTACTATTAAAGCACAACATGCCTGTTATATGATTTTTGACGTTATCTTCAGATGCCTTTCTAATAATGTGCTCAATACTTGAGTTTGAAAAGCTTTCTGTAATTCGGCTTGCGTAAATTAAGCGGGTAAGGAACATTATTGCAACTCTGTAGTTAATTACTGCCTTTAAATATACGACACTTTGAGTAGAAAGCTAAAAAAACGCGTACTTAGTTATTTTTAGTGTTGTATTGGAAGATGCATAGGTAATATTGCCGCGATAGCGATAAGTGCACTTAACAACCTTAAGCAGGCTTTAAGTTCCTATTGATAATAAACCCAGCCCGATTAACCCTCCCATGGCGTCGACCCTATATAAAAGCCTACATCTAACGATACGCCATGGCTGTTAGCAAGACTGGCAATCTATTAACTGTGAAGTGCTTATAAGGGCTCTCCCATTAGAAAGTTTCGGTCAAGCAGGCTGTTGTGTTTTCTTGATCTTTTAATTAAAAAACCAAGTGTTGTTTTTTTAACTCACTTTAAATATGACTATGCATCCAGTAATGACGTCGATTGGTGTGAATATGCACCAGTCACCCATATTAAATTAGGCAAAGCATCATTTAGATGAAAAATTCTACGCGTGTAGACTTTGAACTTAGCTCAAGTGAGAAAAAGCGGGTTTATAATCAAGTCTTGAGGCGAGCAATTTTCCTCAAGTACAAGCAGTAAATAAGGCACATGTAGGTCAAGGGCAATAAGTAAAAAGCCCCGCCTAGGGACTTTTTTAGTTCTAAGAATATTAGTTAAAAAGTTACCCTAAGCGCTGTGATTAAACAATAAACCTGAACTAGTGTTTCCTGCTGACGAAAATAAACTTCCCATCAACGTTGATACATTTTTTTTAACGCTTAATTGTATTGCAACGAGTTCTTCATCTAACTCTTGCTGTAATTCGCCAATTTGTGTTTGTTGATCTGCTTTTGTTAGGCTGTCGTCAGCTTCTAGCGCGCGAATTTTTTCTTGTAGTGTTTTTATGTGTGTAATCATCTGTTGCTGCGTGCTTTGTTTGGTTTCATCAGTGTTAGCTTCGTCTTGGGTGGTTTGCTCATCAGCAACTTTTGCTGAAGTAGCTGTTGGTGCGCTATCTTCAGCTTGGTTCATGGTTTGTTGTGTGCCAGCTTGGGTTTGCTTTAACAAGTTTGGATCAGAAATTAATGACGAAGGTATGTTGGTTAGATTCATTGAGCGTCCCGTGCGACTATAAATTGACATGTTTTTTAATGTCAAAAATCATGCATTAAATGTTCCATATTTAGGTAAGTTGCTTAGTCGTGAGCTGTCTTATTTTTGAAACTGCAGAGCCCTGCATGGTAAACACCATGCAGGTGTAAACTCAGTTACTGTGCAGGAACGTCGGCTTGTTGTGGCAATGCTAGTGATAGCAGGGCAGCTAAGGCAATAAATGCGCTTGAAATCCATAAACAGGCTTCAAGTCCGTACTGTTGATATACCCAGCCCGATAGAACAGTACCAATTAATCGGCCCATGGCGTTGGCCATATAGTAAAAGCCTACATCTAACGACACGCCATCACTATCTGCAAGGCTGACAATCAAGTAACTATGTAATGATGAGTTTATAGCAAAGACTGCACCGAACAGTAGTAAGCCTACAATAATTGATACCTGAATATGAAAGTCAAAATGTAGTGCTAAAGCAATGAATGCAGGCAATAGCGTTAAATAACTCGCCCATAAAAATGCGCTGCGGCCACTTGGGACTTGCCCTGACTTTTTACCGGTAAAAGAGGGGGCAAAAGATTGCACTACGCCATAACCAATTACCCAGCTTGCCATAAAGCCACCAACCCACCAATGATCCCAACCAAAAGTTGCGGCTAAAAATACAGGCAAGGCAACCACAAACCAGACATCTCTAGCGCCGAATAAAAACATCCGTGCAGCTGACAGTACGTTTATAGCTTTACTTTTGGAAAATAACTCACTGAATTTGGCTTTATTTTTAGCTTTGCCTAAGTCATCTTTTAACGCGAATAAGCTAAATAGCCATACTGCCGTAAGCATGCAAATCATACTAAGAATTGCACCGTGGAACTCTAGTAAGGTAAGCAACAAACCACCTAAAAAGAAGCCAACCCCTTTGAGTGCATTTTTAGATCCAGTTAATATTGCCACCCATTTATATAGCTGGCCTTGCGCATCTTTTGGTACTAGGAGTTTTATCGCACTCTTTGCGCTCATTTTGTTGAGATCTTTGGCTATTCCAGATAACGCCTGTGCTGTCATGACATAAATAACAGTAAGTGCATCAACAGGTACCATGAGCATGGCTAAAGAAACTATTTGTAAGCCCAAGCCAATGTTCATGGTTTTATTGAGGCCGAATCGAGCGCCAAGCCAACCACCCACTAAATTAGTGATCACACCAAAAATTTCATAAAACAAAAATAACATCGCTATGCTAAGCGGGCTGTAACCAAGCTGGTGGAAGTACAGCACTACAAGCATACGCAATGCACCGTCAGTAAGGGTAAACGCCCAATAATTACCGGTAATTATTAAATATTGTTTTATTTGTGGCGGAAGTGCTTTTAATCGCTCCACGGTCAATTATTCCTTATCGGCTAGGCCAACTTTACGTACAAGTTCGGCAGTACGGTTTGCATATCCCCACTCATTGTCGTACCACACGTAAAGCTTAACTTGTGTGTCGTTGATCACCATAGTTGAAAGTGCATCAATAACACTTGAGCGAGGGTCGGTTTTGTAATCAATAGACACAAGCGGGCGTTCTTCATAGCCCATAATGTCTTTCAGCTCACCCGCGGCTGCATCTTTTAGTAAGGTATTTACTTCATCAATCGTTGTGCCACGTTCAAGTTCAAACACACAATCAGTGATGGATGCATTAGTAAGTGGTACGCGAATCGCGTGACCGTTTAATTTGCCTTTTAACTCAGGGAAAATATGCGTGATAGCTGTTGCTGACCCTGTGGTGGTAGGAATTAAACTCGTGCCACATGAGCGCGCACGACGTAAGTCTTTATGTGGAGCATCAATAATTGTTTGGGTATTGGTTATGTCGTGAATCGTGGTGATTGAACCATGTTTAATACCAATCTTTTCATGAATAACTTTAACCACAGGCGCTAAGCAGTTAGTTGTACATGAAGCAGCAGTAACAATGGAATGAGTGTCTTTGTTATAAAGGTGATCGTTTACACCCATTACAACATTTAAAATACCGTCTTCTTTTACTGGCGCTGTTACAACAACGCGTTTTACACCTTGATCAAGGTAAGCTTGCAGTAGTGCTTTAGTTTTAATTTTGCCAGATGCTTCAATAACCACATCGCATTGTGACCAATCAGTCTCTTGTGTTTTAGTGTTTTGACTAAAGCCAATTTTTTTACCGTTTATAATAATGGCATTGTCGTTATGGCTTGCTTCGTGATGCCATTTGCCGTGAACAGAATCAAATGTCATTAAATGAGCGAATGTTTCAGCGTTACCTGCAGGGTCGTTAATCTGGACGATTTCCACATCATCCCAATCGAAAGCTGCCCGCATTGATAAACGGCCCATACGGCCAAAACCATTTATACCTACTTTAATTGTCATTGTTTATTCCTTAATACTGATTATAACTGTGAATTAAAATAATTAAGTTGAAGTGTATTTCTAAGTGCTTTTGGCCTTATTTGTTGTACCTGTTGAATTATTTTGTCACTAGGCCAACCATATGTAAGTAAAATAAGCGCAATTACTAAGCCTGTTCTGCCTGTGCCGCCTTTACAATGCACCGCAATAGTTGCTTGGTTATTTACTGCGTTTAGAATGGCTTCTTTATGTTGTAGCCACTGCGCTTCAAACTCTTTATCGGGGGCATCGTCATCTAATATAGGCAGCTGCAACCAAGAGATATCATGTTCAGCACAAATAGTGGGTAGCTGCTTAATCTTATTTTTAGCAATTTCATGGTCATACATTAGCGTAAGTAACATGCTGGTGCCGGCTTGCTTAAGTGTGAAAACTGACTCTTCAAGGGATGCTTGTTTAGTACCAGGGCAAGGCGTAAAAATAAGCTTTGCGCCATTATCTAACGTTAATGTGTCAAAGGGGTGAAGTTGCATTGTAAAATCCTATATTAGCGACAAAAGTCAGTTTTACTTGGACGGTTCCGCATGTTTGCGAGGTTGTCCAGGTTGTTGGCTATCAGTGTGAGGTTGCTTTCAGTTGTTTCATTGATCACTTTTTTGATCCATATAGGTAGGTCTGGATTAATTCTATAGAACACCCACTGGCCATGTTTTCTATCTGTGATAATGCCCGCTCGCTTTAAAACAGCTAAATTACGCGACACTTTGGGTTGGCTGTCTTCTTGTAATGCTTCCATCAACTCGCACACACATAGTTCACCGTGATAATTAGTCAGCATCAGTGTTTTTAAACGTATATCGTCTGTTAAGCACTTATAAAATGAAACAGGATCAATCGTAAAAGAATCAAGTTCAGAAATTTGTTCATCAATACGCAGGTTCAATGCAGTCTTGTTATTTGGCTGATTTTTACTTTCTAAAAGTAGAAACATCGACAAGCGATTGTTTAATTCACTTAATGTGGTAGCAAAAGGGTTATTACAGCATCGGCCTTTTGGGTCTGGAAAATCCCAAGCTAATTGTGCTTTGGCGCCAGGGAAGTTACGGCATTCTTTATTTGCTTTATCACAAAGGGTAATAACAAAGTCAAACTCTTTGCCTGAGAACTCATCAACACTTTTAGATTTAAGGTTATCTATAGTCAAACCAAATTTCTCAATGGCATCTAAAGTACGGGGGTCAATCAATTCAGGTGACGTACCTGCGCTGAAAATATCATATAGATCGCCTGCTTTGTGACGAAGTAATGCTTCGGCCATTTGTGAGCGAGCAGAGTTACCAGTACACAGGAATAAAACCGAACGCTTATTAGCGGAAGTTTGATTACTCATAAATAACGCCTTAAGTCTAATATATGATAAAGTGTATATTCGTTTTTGTGTATGTTCAAGCTGGGATGTGCGTTTTATAGTAATAACCTAAGTTGCTATTGTGTGGATCTTAGCCAAAGATATAGTTAACTAGGTTATATAAGTTGTTTTGCAGATAGTTTAGCTGTGTTTTTATGCTGTTCGTTTGAAAATCATACCAAATGCTAATTAATTACAAATAACTTTAAAAAACGCTTGCGTATAATTCGGATCTCCCTATAATGCGACCCCACTGAGACGGCAGAGCAGGCAACGCTTAGCGAGGCAAGCAAGTCACTTAGTAAGTCGAGTAAAACTTGAGTTTAGGTTTTTTAAAAAGTTTAAAATTAAGTGTTGACAAAAAAATAGGAAAGCGTAACATGCGCAGCCCTAGCGAGATAAAGTAAAGCACTTTAATCGCAACGTTCTTTAACAATATAAAGCAATCATCTGTGTGGGCACTCGTACAGATTGAGTTCTAACAGCCAAGCTACTTCGGTAGTGAGGAAAAAAATTTAGAGTCTCAATTGAAACTGAGTGACCAACAGCAATAAATTTATTTATTGCAGCACAGTCAATTCAATATCGAAAGATATTAAATAATTCAGAATTCATTGAGCTG
>NZ_PYHV01000029.1:0-20923 GCF_004766475.1 Pseudoalteromonas sp. KS88 | reverse complement strand
GGTATTAGTCAATAATGAACAATGAAGAAATAGCTAAAAAACTTGAAATTGCATATAACCTTTTTAGAAATGAGGGATCCTCTTTAAACTACAAAAATATTAATAATGAATTACTTGATTTAAACAAAAATAATATTCAAATCACTTTAAATTTAGCTATTCACTACTTATACATTGATGATTTGTTTTTCTTCGAAAGAGCTTACAGTAATTTAAATGACGAATCTAAACTTTGTATATTTAACCAGTTATTTCATGCAGGGGAATTAACTGAAAAAAGCAATATCTGTAAAATCATAATGAAAGGCTTATATAACAAGGACTACATAGCAGCACTTATTAGACTTGCCTCACATGGTGATCACGAGCTCACAATTAAATGCCTAAAAGAAGACTCTCATACCCAGAACCAAATAAAAAATAACATAGATGTCCTTGAGGTCGTTGCAAATTCATATTTAAAATTAGATCGTCAGAATGAAGCTATGCACTATTTAAAAATGGTGCTTTCATTAGATCCTAAACACTATGTATCTCGTTATAACTTGGCACTTACCTATGAAAATATTGGCGAATTTGAACAAGCAAAATTACTCTTCAAAACAAATTTTAAGCACCATAATCATACACAATCACTTACCAGGCTTTTATCTATAGAGTGTAAAGAAAAATTACCTCAACTTTTAAGAACATGTGAAAACATAATTAAAAAAAGCGAACTCTCAAAAGGTGAGCTAACTGATCTATATTTTTCAATGGGTACAGCTTTTGACAAGCTTGCAGAGTTTGGTCGTGCTTTTGAGTACTTTAAACTTGCAAACAACTTAGTACCAGTTAGTGAAACAGCGAATGATCCCATCTACTTAATGGAAGAGCAGTATAAAATAAGTTACCAATTACAGCGTGATGAATCCCCAGTATTTATTTGCGGTATGTTCAGATCAGGTAGTACCCTTATTGAACAGATTGTTTCTGCACACAGTCAGTTTGATAGTGGTGGTGAAATTGAGTTCTTTACAGCTGAAACACTTAACTCATGTATTAAAAGTAACAACTATGCAAATGAACTTGCAAATGCATATGAAAAAAAGATGAGCTTATATGGAGGGGGGATTAATCGAGTTATAAACAAATTACCGGATAACGTTTTATACATAGGTCTAATTAAAGCACTTTTCCCAAACGCGAAATTCATCATTACACAAAGAAGCATCGAAGATACTTGCTTATCCATCTATTTTCAAAATATCGCTAACAACTACCCCTACGCATCAAATTTAGAGTTAACTAAAGCGTATTTTTTAAAACAACAAACGGTAGTAAAACACTGGCAGTCCAAATTTAACGACGATATTTTGACGTTTAAGTACGAAGATTTAATTAGTTATACTGAGCAAAGTCTAAAGACATTGTGCCAATTCCTAGAAATAGAGTTTGAAAAAGACATGCTAAATTTTTACAAAAATACTAACAGTATTCGTACGGCTAGCTATCATCAAGTTAGAAGTAAATTACACTCAGGGTCAGTTGGAAGGTTTAAAAATTATAAGCACTTTTTGAGCGATATTTTTTAGATTGGAGAGATGCTAAATTACAGTAAATGTTATTTAGCATCGTTTAACTTACTCTGAAAGGCCTACATGCATATGCCCGTATTTAAAATCTACAGTTATTAAAAAGTGTTGTAATAAGTCATACCCAAGAACACCTTTAACATCCATCCCCTTTAAATTGGAGCCTGTAAATGAATCGCTATTTAATAACTCAAAGCGTTTACCCTCTTGCGGGTAAGCAATCGATACAGCGTCTACATTGAACGGTCCAAATTCAACTTTTGGTATATTAGATAACTCATAAGTTTGAGGGCCATTTATTTCTACTATTTCAACAGAAGTAGAGGCAAGAGATTTATCCCAACCTTGATTTTCAATGATCGTGCGTTCAACTTTCAACCCCTCTTGAGCACCAGTAGAGATTAGAGCCCAAATAGACTTACTGTCGTTTAGGTTAACCTTTACTATAGGGAGCGCTGACTGACGATGCAAGCGCATATCAATGTTTTCAGCTGCTCTTAAGTCAATTGATTTTCGATCTAAAAATCGCAGTTTTCTTTTTGGATAATCAAATTGCATTACAAAATTATGGAAAAAGCCGATACCAAGAATAATATCGCCATCATCTATTTTTGTAGGTCTCATTTCATCTAATTTATTGTTGAAGCCAAAAATATCAAGCTTAACTTGGTTGTACAAAAATTTTCTAGCTTCTGTACTGGTATCTTTAACATCAATTGATTTACCTTTTCTATCAGCCAACGGGTGGCTAATTAAAAACTGCTCACTAATGTAATGCTCTTTCTGACCGGTATCTAATATAGCGTTTACGGCAATCCCTTCGATTTCCGCAGGAACAACAACTTTACCATTAACCACTTTAAAATCAATCCACTGCGTTGCCGCGAATAAGTTGAAAGGTTTCAATAAGACAAAAAGAAATAATATAAGTGAATATTTGCTCATCTTAACCTCCATGCAAGGACCAGTTGCGGTCCAAGTCTTCCATCGTTTTTTTAGCGTTTTCTTCTTCTCTCTTTTTTGCTTCTTTAGTTATACAGCGACGCGTATTGAAGTGCGAACCTGTTTTTTTAATTGTTGTGCATACATACTTATCGTCTTTCTCAACTTTAGCTAATTCTTCCATTTGAGCATCTTTGTTATTAACATTGTTTGAACTACATGCCGTTAGAAGTAGTATCAACAAGGGAGTCATAATTTTTTTCATTAGATTTTTCCTTTTACTTTTTACGAATTAAACAATTAAGTGCAATCATAATTCTCGGACTCTGACCGAAATAAGTAACAACCTCATGCTCTAGATAACCAGGAAAAATAACAAATTTCCCCGAGTTTGGTCTAATTGCAAAGCCACCATAATCGAACATCGCTTTTAAATTAAAAAAGCCTTGATCGTCAGGATTTTGCTGTATGTGTCTTGGATCATATATTTGTAAGTAGCCACTTCGTGGAAACTCAACAGTTGGTAAATCCCCAGCATCAACATAATAGATCATTGACCAAGAACATTGGCCGTGATCGTGTAATGACTTAGTGGCACCAAATCGTGATATATGAAACCAAGATTCGAATTCAAATTTTAAATTACTTAAATCTTCTTTTTGCCAATTTGATGTTTCTAAGATCCAAGAAGTTAAAGCACCATTCATTAAACGACGAATTTCTAGGATATCTTCGTATTGAGTTAATGAAAATAAATCACCAGGGCTGTCGAAAATGTTGCCTAGAGTGGTATTAAGTTTATTCTCATTCTTATAACCTTGTTTCTCAAGGTCAAAAAATAGTTCAGATAATCGTTTATTTAACGCTTCTGAGTGAGCAAAGCTTCCTTCAAGAACAGGCGAAGCAAAGCATATTTTAGGTTTTGCATTTATTTGAATCATAAAAAAAGAGCGCACTATTGTGCGCTCCCTTACTCTAAACTAAATTAGAATTTAACATCATATTGTACGTACATGAAACGACCGATGTTGTCGTAAGTGCTTTGGCTGTAGAAAGGCCAGTCATTTACTGAGCTAAATGGAGGCTGTCTATCAAACAAGTTACGAATACCAACAGTTACTGTGTTGTTTTCATTAACGTGGTATGCACCTGTTAAATCAAACTGAACGTAAGAAGCAAAATGTTGAGACTCACCTGCGTCTACGTAATCACCGTTTGCATCTAAGTTTTTAGTATCTACATCGTAGTAACCAACTAACTGACATGATTTGTTAGCTGTATTACGCTTATCATACGAGTCATAACCAGGTAAGAAACGCATGTTTAATGACGTTGTAAAGTCACCTGTATCTAGTGTGAAGTTACCATTAGCATTGTAATCACGTGTTGCTTCATCATCAATCCAATCACACAAAGGTTGAACTGCTGAAGATTGTGATTCATAGCTTAAGAACTGTTCGATTTTCAAACGAGAAGTTAAAGAACCAAAGCTTAAATCAGTTGAATATTGAATATCATAGTTCAAACCAGTTGCACTTTGCTCAGTCAAGTTTTGTAAATCGGTTTTAACAAAACCTGTTCTCTTAGTATCATCAATACGACCAGATGAGTTACGTACAACTAGGTCTGTAAGGTTACCTTTCGCTTCCTCATCAAGAATTTCTTGAATACCTAGTGAACCAACAATATTTTCAATCTCTAGTGACCAATAATCGATTGTGAAAGATAGATCTTCAGTTACATCGTAAACCATACCAATATTGTAAGATACTGATGTTTCAGGCTCTAACTCTACGTTACCACCTGATTTAGAGTTAAGTTCAACTTCTTTACAATCAGGGTGATTATCATCGTTGCCAGCAGCTTGACATAGTTTAGTATCTACGGCTTTGCTCACACCGAATGAAGATGATAAGTAAAGGTCATCTAGCGCAGGTGCTTTAAAGCCTGTACCGTATGATGCACGCAGCATGATGTCATCTGTTGGGCGATAAGAAATTTTAGCGCTGTAAGTTGTTTCACTCGCGTCTGATTCACCCCAGTCTGCAGAGTCATTACGTACTGCGATGCTCGCTTCTAAATTATCAAGAATCGGTAAATTAACTTCCATGAACACAGCTTCATTTTGGAATACACCACCACCATTTGAACCAGCGCCACCAATAACATCACCGCTGATAGAAGCTTGGTCAGAACGGTCTAAGTAGTTTTCACGACGAACATCAACACCCGCTGCAATACCTACTTCACCACCTGGAAGCTCAAGACCTGTAATACCCGAAACCGCTAATGAAGAGAAAGCTAGCTCATATTCAGATGTTCTGTGAATTGATGAGTTTAAGCCTTCACAGAAGTCTTTTAGCTCTGCTGAATTACAATCGTTTACTACGAAAGGATTCAAAGTACCATCAGCAAATGCACCTTCAACACCATCTACAAGTAACTGACCAGCTTTACCAACCTGACGGTTAGTCAAGCGTGAGAAACCGATATCAAAATCTAGCTCCCAGTTATCGCTGATCAAGTAGTTTGCACCACCGATTGCTTCAAACGTTTCATTTGTGTTGTCTTTTTGACGGTTAGGGAAATCGATATAACGACGACCTACATAAGCAAAACCATCGCCAGCAGCAATTTCATCAGCAATTTTAGCGCCCAGCGTAGGGTTTGATTTATAACGGTCGTTAATTAAGAAGTCTCTTAAAAATGGACTCTCAGAAATGTTAACAGAACCTGGAGCTGGTGCATTTGAACTGTGCGTGTAAGCACGTGTATAACGGAACTGTGAATCAAATGTTAGGTCATCACTATATTCATGAGAAATTGACGTTAAGATAGATTGACGGTCACTTGCTGGCTGTAATTGATATAACGGTGCGAAGTCATACGCACAACGGCCATTAGATAATACATTTTCGGTAGCACAATCAGACCAAGGAGCCCAACCTGTATCAGTCGCAGAAGGCGAATCAACATACGTAGAACCAGGAATACCCCAAGATGAACGACCTTCACCACCACGGTGGTTTGGAAGATAAGCTGTACCACCCATTTCACGGTCTTTAGCCATAATTGGACGACGTTCGAAATAATCAGCTGCGAATAAAATATTAGTATTGCCGCTTGTAGCACCCGCTGTTAATGAGAACTGAAGCTCATCACCATCCATGTGTTCTAATGCTGCGCCGTATTTAAATTTAGCTGCAACACCTTCCATGTCAGTTTTAGTAATGATGTTAATTACACCAGCTACCGCATCAGAGCCGTATACTGCTGAAGCACCATCAGGTAATACATCAATACGTTCTACAGCTGCCATTGGAATTTGGTTTACATCTGTAAATACGCCACCAGCAGAGTTTTTAGGTAAACGACGGCCGTTTAAAAGAATTAGTGTGTAGTCAGAGCTAAAACCACGAATACCAACTGAAGATGCACCAGCCGCTTGGCTAAGTGTAGCTGATTCGTTAAAACCGCCAGTAGAAGCATTGGTTCTTAAAAACTCTGCTACTGTAGAAACACCTGTTTTTTCGATTTCAACAGATGTAAAAACTGTAACTGGTGTTGCAGTTTCCATATCAGTACGGCTGATACGTGAGCCTGTTACTTGAATACGTTCAACTTTTTCTGCGCCTTCTTCAGCAGCAATTGTGCTTGCTGAAAATGCAGCTGTTGATGCTGCACCGAAAGCAATCGCTAGGCGAACTGCTTTTGAAACTTTGTTATTTAACATTTGATTATTCCCTGGTCATATTTGAAATATGATTTTATTAGTTTTAGACCCCAAAGGAGCGACTTAGTTAACGTAATGGCAACTAAGTACCCCATTGCGAGAAAATATACTAATATCAGGAACATCATTTGGTCAACAGTTTTTTAACTTGCAAGGCGTTTTGTTTACAAAAAAAACGTCTGTTAACGGTGAGGTTCAAATGTAACCACATGTAAAATAAGTGAAAATGCAATGCAGTTGCTATAAACAGCCTAAAATAAATTTAATGAGCCAAGATGTGAACTAGTTCTTATTATCATTTAGCTAAAAACCAAGGGATTTTAAAAGCAAAACAATCTAAACAATTAACAACTTTATTCAACGTGCTTTACATTTATTAGCCCAGCAATATAAAAGTAATTTTAAAGCTTATGACCTTGATAAAGTGTTCCAATAAACTGTTTATTTTTATCGATTAACTTTACAGAAGATACTGATAAATTATATTGATTTAAGTAACCTAAAATTTCACTACTATTTTTTGCTGCATTCTCTAAATCACTCAGCCTAAATATTAACCCTTCAAGCTCTTTATTGAATAAAGAGTATGCTTTATCTAAGTCGATTTTTCTATTACTTAAAACAAATTCGTAAAAGCTTGGAAATAATGTTGCATTGAATGCGTAAGTGTTTATTTTATTTTCTTCTTTTATAAAAAGTTCTATTAAATTAATTTTTTCATTTAATATATCATCGTTTTTTTTGATGCATGTTATGAGCTGGTAAAGCTCATTTAAGAACATGTTTTTTACTCGTTTTGCTGAAGCTAATATATCTATATTTGGAGTAACGATATCAGAATCTTTTTCGTGGCAAATTAACTGATAACTCCCCCCTTTTTTTAAAACCCTACCACACTCTTTAATACTGGCATGAAGGTCACTATATTCAATTGCAAACTGTGATACTACTGCATCAAAAAATTCATTTTTGAATGGAAGGTTTTCTGCGCTCGTATTAGAAATAAATCTTCCTGGTAGGCTTTTTATAAGGTCTTCTTTTAATTGCGCTTGATCGACTGCAAAAAATGTAAAATTATGCTCACGAGAATTATTTATTAAATCGATTAATGCCCCATTACCTGTACCTATGTCTAAAATTGTAGCATCTTCATTTAATGCACTAGAAAAATTCCCCCAACATTCTTTCAGTTTACCTGAGTAATTTGTTTTTATATCTTCACCAAAAGAAGTTATATAACCCTGTGCCCAATACTCGCTCCAATAATCTTTCATAAACCCTTCTTACTGACATGAAAAAGGGCTGAATAATCAGCCCTTTTGTATTTTTAAGTTTATTTAAACTTAGAAACTAATAGTGTAGTTCACACGGTAGTCACGACCAAAGTTGTTGTACAAGTCTTGGTTATCCCATGTACCTGCTGAAGAAAGAACTGGATCTTCATCAGTTAAGTTATTGATTGTGAATGTAACTGAACCGTACTCACCTGCAAAATAGCTGTAAGTTAAGTTGTGAATCAACCAGCTGTCAAGTTTACCTTCTTGCTCGTAGTAACCATCGCCGTCTCTATCGATCTCTGTCTCAGTTGTGCTATCTGTATAAGTAGAGTTCCAAGATACTGAGTGATCTTCATAAGACCATGACACAGTCGCTACAGACTTAAGCTCTGGTTGACCTGACCAACCTGTAGTATTTTGAACCGTACCACCTACTTCAGAATCGTATGCAAGTACAAAGCTGTTAACATTGCTGAAACGTAAATCACCGAATGCTGTTTCAAGGTTAGCATTGATTGTGAAATCGATACCTTCAATTTCGAAACCAGCACCATTAAAGTAAGAAGTACCTGCTTCAATTAGAGTACCAGATGCAGCACGCTTCAAGTAGAAAGTTTCGTTTGAAGTATCTGTATCAGGTGAAACAGCTGAGATTAGACCAGCAGCTTCGTCAGAAAGAAGACCTTGTAAAGACTTAGATTGAATTACGTTTTCAACAGAAAGTTGGAAGTAATCAAGCTTAAAGCTCACATTGTCATTAACATCCCATGCTACACCTAAGTTAGTGTAATCAGACGTTTCTGCATCTAGACCAGAGTTCTGCGTGTAATAAGTATCATACTGACGTGATGTTGTTGCACCGTTAGCGTAATCGATTGCTGATTCAGCAGAGAAAGTACGTGCAGCATTAAGCAAGTCAAGACCTGGCGCACGGAATGATTCTGAGTAAGAACCACGAACCACTACACCTTCCATAGCTTCCCAACGAGCTGAAAGAGCAGGTGCAATGTTATCACCAAAATCTGAATAATCATCGTAACGTGCTTTAACGTTAAGCTCTACAGTCTCAGTTACAGGTAATACTGTTTCAAAGAATACAGCTGTTACATCACGTAAACCTTCAGAAGAGTTACCTGCTGAACCACCGATACGGCCTG
Source organism: Pseudoalteromonas sp. KS88 (assembly GCF_004766475.1). Lineage (NCBI taxonomy): Bacteria > Pseudomonadati > Pseudomonadota > Gammaproteobacteria > Alteromonadales > Pseudoalteromonadaceae > Pseudoalteromonas > Pseudoalteromonas sp. KS88. The sequence goes on along the minus strand of NZ_PYHV01000029.1, from coordinate 12,240 downwards.
CTTCAGACTGACCATCATAGATATCAGCATAAGTTTGCTCAAAGTACTCTGCACCCACATAGTGAGATACTGTACCGCCAGATAGTTCACCTAAATCGAAACCGATACCAGCAAACACTTGGTCGAACGTAGAAGAAGACTCTTGAAGAGTTGTTGCTTTCATGTTTGCAACACCTTCTTCAGAACCCAAATCGATATCGTTTTGTTGGTTGTAAGCAAGACCTGAATAAGAAAGGTAGTATTGACCTACAGACTTATTATCAGCCTTGTTGCGGTGGTAATATACTTCCCAAGAAGCATTATTCCAATCAAGGAAACCACGAAGACCTGCTGTTAAATCTAGGTTGTAGTCATCAACGTTACCATCACGCGTGCCGATATCTACCCAACGGAAGTAACCAGTTGTTTCTTCACCATATGGGTTGTGCTCATTATCAGCAGCCATACCACGCCAAGGAGCAGCAGGTGGTGCATAACGACCGAATGAAGAGTTTTGTACAAACATTGCTTGACCAAAGAACTCTACATTTTCAGATAGCTCATAGTTAGAGCTCACATATAACGTGTTGCGGTCAATCGAAGCTGTATTGTAAGAAACGTTACCGAATGCATACATACAATATTCAGAACCTGGGCCCCAATCTTCATTTGCATCAACACGGCGGAACGTATCTTCACCGTATTCTGCAATTAAGTCATCACACTTTAGTGAAGCTGACGCTGTAGCAAAATCAGGTGAAGCAATAGTAGCACCATAGATTGACCAACCTACAGTATCACCTGAATACGCTTCGATATCGCCGTCACCGTCTAAATCGCCGATTTGCGCTTTAGTGTAATCACGAGCGCCGTCACTAATACCTTTACGTTTTTGGTGATCGAATGAGAAAGTAATATTACCTTTGTCGCTAGAAACACCACCGACTACTGAGAACTCAGATGAAGTTGTGCCTTCATCTTGGTCACGATGACCTGCACCAACATTGAAAGTTAGGCCTTCAAAGTTGTCTTTTAGGATTACGTTAACAACACCTGCCATTGCATCTGAACCATAAATTGAAGAAGCACCTTCAGTCATGATGTCGATACGTTCAACAGCTGCCATTGGGATAGCATTAAGGTTAGCAGAAGCACCACCAAGAGTAGGTGAACCTGGGAAACGACGGCCATTTAGAAGTACAAGAGTACGACGTGAACCAGCACCACGAAGGTTGATAGTTGCTTGTGACTGCGCTGAGCTACCAGAACGCTCAGAGAATGAACCGAAAGAGTTTAATGAACTAGAGCGTAAAGCATCAGCAACTGTAAAGTCACCTTCCATCTTTATGTCTTGCGCTGTAATTGAAATTACTGGTGAAGCGCCTTCAAGGTCGGTACGTTTGATACGTGAACCCGTTACTTGGATACGTTCAACTTTTTCTGCACCCTCTTCAGCAGCCATTGTATTAGCTGAAAAGGCAGCAGTTGAAACTGCACCAAAAGCAATCGCTAAGCGAACAGCTTTTGAAACTTTATTATTTAACATTTGATTCTCCCTGGACCACTATATTGCGGTTATTTTTATTTAGCTTTTGTAAACGATTGCGAACATAACGTTGCAATCACACAAAGATACTAAACAAAAAAAACACGACTGCCAACATCTGTTCACGAATAATTAAACTAATTTAAGCAATTAATCCAAAAAATGCATCAAAGAGGTACAAATACACTTATTTAAGGGACAATCTTAACTGGTCATTTATTAAAATTGTTACGCATTGTTTTACTTGTGGGAACTTAGTTTCTTTTTTCGCAACAATCAGAACAGGTCTAACTGGCTCTTTTTTGTACTTTGAAAGTCTAACTTTAATGGTTGGAGTATCATTTGAGCGATAGGTTTTATTTGTTTTTCGACATAAACTGCATAATCAAACTTGTTGCCAATTTGGTGTAATTGCGCACCGCTATCTGTATATACATATTCAACAACCTGTCCCTTTGCTATTTCAAATTCAGGGTAGTTAGCTTGATATTTTTTTAAAGCTTGTACGTGAGGTGGGATGTTTTTTTGGTAATCTGATAAATGTTGCCCTAGGCGTTTACGGTAGATTAACTTACTATCGAACTCGCCAGCATGTAACCGTTCGATATAACTTTCGATAACCGTTGTTAAACTTGTGGCGTCAAAGTTATCTTTAAATAACAATTCAAAAAGCGCTACCTGAAACTCTTGTGCAAGCTGTGTCCAGTCGCTGCGAACTGTTTCCATGCCTTTAAATACCAGCCTTTTATCGCCATCATTATTAATTTGGCCTACATAGCGCTTTTTAGACCCAGTTGTTTTTCCGCGTATAGTAGGCATAAAAAAGGGACTGTAGTGAGTTTCAAATTCAATTTCTAAATAACTTTCTAAATCAAATCGATTTTTTATTTCTTCTTGCCATTTTATATTAATGGTATGCGCTAGCCGGTTTCCTTCCAGCTTACATTGTTGTGCTGTCATCGCTTCATCTAAACAGACAAATGTCGAGTCTGTATCGCCATAAATAACTGTGTGGCCAAGTTCTTCTAGCCATTTACGTGTGGTTTGCATGATTTCATGGCCACGTAGGGTAATCGAACTCGATAAGCGCGGATCATAAAAGCGACAGCCTTTTGAACCGAGCACACCATAAAAACTGTTCATTATAATTTTAATCGCCTGCGATAACATAGGTTGATCAGTTTCTTTTGCACTTTGGCGAGACGCTGCAAGCTCTTTGATTAAGTTTGGTAAGTGATGCTGCTCTTTTGAAAAATAAGCTTCAAAGAAGCCAGGGATTGCATCACTCACATTATCAAGCCCTTTAATTAAGCCCAATGGGTCAATACAAAAGGTACGCATTATAGAGGGGTATAGGCTTTTAAAATCTAAAACCAATACGTTTTTGTAAAGCCCCGGTGTTGACTCCATAACATAACCACCAGGGCTTTCAAACGTTAAACCATGCTCACCTAAATTAGGTGCAACATAGCCACTTCTATGAAGCAACGGTAAGTATAAGTTGGTAAACGCAGCCACGGAGCCCCCCATCCGCTCTAGTTCTAAGCCAGTCAATTCAGTACGAACAACAGCAAAGTCTATAAGTTTGAGTGTGTCGAATATTCGATTGACTAAAACACAATCTTGGCGGTTGTAAGCTGCAAGTGCTAATTTATCTTCATTATATTGACGAACAATTTCACTTAAACGATTATTGCTTTTTATCAGCTTTTCTTCACCCAATACTTTGTGACTCACGTTTGCAAGCGAAAAACTATCAAAGTGATACGTTGCATTCTTTAACGTATCTATACCATCAATAACGCAACGACCCGGTAATGTTAAGCGCGTAAAATGACCTTCCTTTACAAAAAGAGGTGAATGATCTCTCCCTATTAACAACTTTATACCAAGCTCTTCAGCACGCTTGTAAAGTACAGTAAAATCAAATTCGATGACATTCCAGCCGATGAGGATATCGGGGTCCACTTTTAAGATAAAAGCTTGAAGCTGGTTGAGTAAATCAAGCTCATCATGGCACCACACAATTGACTGTTTAGATGTCATAGGCTCGCCAATCATCAATACACAATCAATGTCATCACCAACAAGGCCGATTGAAAAAAGCACCCCGTCCCCACTACATTCAATATCTAACGATAAACGCTTAAATGAAGGTATATAGTTATCAGCCGCTTTGATTTGCCCATGATTAATTTGAATGTAACCTTGTTTTTGTGTGACCTCTCCTGTGACATAAACACTGCCACGAATAAAGCGCTCCATCAAAAAGCGGTCAGTGTGGCGAATATCCGCTTCATATATTGAGATTGACTGCTCAAGTAGGATACGTGCTTGATATAATGTTTGAGTTGAATAAAAATAATAGGCAACGCATTCTTCTGAGTCGAAGTGGTGTATTGATACCTCTTTTATGTCGAATGGGATTGCAACTGATTTTAATAAAGCGTTTGCTTTTTCAACATCTGAGGCGCGTATAAAAAACAAAGCCGATTGATTAGGTATTAACACTTTTATTGGGCCACTATCACTAGACAGCCAATAACACAGAGTAATGCCTTCTTGGTGGTTATACTTATTAGGAGAGTATTGTTGCCTTGAAAGTATAAAGCCTTGATAGATTGCTTGTGTCAATGTCCGATCCCAATTAATATGTAGCACTGTAATTATATACATACTTTAGGTTATTCACCCATGCTTTCTGAACCATTAAAAACCACCATACGAAAAATTCATAAGCATGTGGCCGATAACCTGAACGACTACCGCCCTCGTAGCAGCCAAAACTACTTAGTCGCTGAAATTGCGAAAACACTTGCTGGCGAATACCATAAAAAACAACGTATTTGCGTTATTGAAGCAGGAACTGGTACTGGCAAATCACTCGCTTATTGCCTAGGCGCTTTGCCTTTAGCACTGGCACAAAAAAAGAAACTCGTCATTTCAACCGCTACTGTTGCATTGCAAGAGCAGCTTATAAGTAAAGAACTGCCGTTTTTTAAAACTCATTCTGGACTTGATTTTAAATTTGATTTAGTTAAAGGTCGTCAACGCTATATATGCGCACATAAGCTGCACAATGCTATAAATGGCGATAGCCAAACACAAATGGAGTTCATGCCAACGCTGAACTCTCCTTTGAGTCCGATGGAAACAAAATGCCTAAAACAACTTTATGATGCATATACCAATAAAAAATGGCAAGGCGATAGAGATAGCTGGGCTGATACTATTCCAGATCGTGTTTGGGGGCTAATTGCTTGCGATAAGCACGCCTGTCAAAGACAAATGAAAGCACATCAAACTTGTCCATTTCAGCTCGCTCGTCAACGATTAATGCAAATGGACGTATTGGTCATCAATCACTCTTTATTACTAGCAGATCTTGATTTGGGCGGCGGTAAAATTTTGCCCGAGCCAGATAACACCATTTATGTTATCGACGAAGCTCATCATTTAGCACATATAACACGTGATTTTTCTTCTGCGGCAGCCACTATAAAAGGCACCATTGACTGGTTAGACAAACTTACAAAATTCAGTGGGAAAATGGCAAAAGTTTTAGTAGGTCAAAAAGCCATAGGACAAAACTTTAAATTATGCGACAGCGTTAACGATGCTAATAAAGACCTAAAAGTTGTTCGCGATATATTAGACAAGGCCGATTTTAACTACTCTAAAGATGACACTTATCGCTTTGAACATGGTGAGATCCCCGATTCGTTATACAATAAAGCCAAAGATATTAGTGAAGCTACTCTAGATGCTCTTCGCTGTTTAAATAAAATGCACGATACATTAGTACAAGATGTAAGTGATGGCGATATCAAACCCTATGTAGCCGACCCTATACTGGGCGAAAGTGGTCATTACATAAATCGGTTAGAACAACTTAATAAGCTTTGGTTTAGTTATGCTAATAAAGGTGAAGGCATTCCCCATGCGCGTTGGATAAAACGGTTAGAGTATAAGAGCCATCATGATCATCTATTAAGTGACTGTCCTATCGAAGTGGGTTATTACTTAAAAGATAAACTTTGGCGACAATGTGCGGGTGCTGTTTTATGTTCAGCCACTTTAACGGCTCTGGGATCTTTTGATCATTTTGCATACGAAAGCGGATTAGCCAAAGAGGAAGGTGTTAAATACCTCAAAGTGCCTTCACCTTTTGATTATCCAAATCAAGCTACTTTACATATCCCAAAATCAACTATTGAACCTACTGATAAAGATTTTAGTGATCATTTAGCCTCTGTTCTGCCCGAACACTTAAATCAACAACAAGCGAACTTAGTGCTATTTGCATCGTATTGGCAGATGGATCATGTGGTCAAAGCATTACGTTTAAAAAATATAGATATTTTAGTACAAGGCGAGATGTCTCGAGAAGCGCTTTTAAAAAAACATAATAAAAATATAGAACAAGGGAAAGGTAGCATATTATTTGGCACACAAAGTCTATCCGAAGGACTCGATTTACCCGGTAAATATCTTGAAAACCTCGTGATAACTAAAATTCCCTTCGCCGTGCCAACTTCACCGATAGAAGAAGCTCAAGCTGAATTTGTACAAAGTAAGGGTGGAAACCCATTTTTATCAATCACTGTGCCCGACGCAGCAAAGAAATTAGTACAAAGCTGTGGTAGACTGCTTCGAAAAGAAAACGATCAGGGACGAATCACAATTCTTGATCGCCGATTAGTAACCAAGCGATATGGAAAAGCCATGCTTGATACACTTCCACCTTTTAAAAGACAAATAGACTATTAATGTTTGAACTTGCACTTGACCCAACAACATGGGCACTCCTTTGCGCTGTGGCACTGGCCGCAGGTTTCATTGATGCCATAGCCGGTGGCGGCGGTATGTTAACTGTACCAGCATTATTAACGGCCGGGTTACCGCCACATTTGACTCTAGGCACGAATAAATTAGCAGCAAGCTTTGGTTCACTTACCGCAAGCGTAACGTATTTTCGTAAACAACTATTTAATCCCCGTTTTTGGGCTGCTTCGATCTTAGCGACGGGGTTAGGTGCACTAATAGGTACGCTTGTTGTTGATTACTTAAGCATCGAGTTTTTAAATAAACTCTTACCCGTTGTGATTATTGTTGTAGCTTGTTATAGCTTATTCGGTAACTTGAGCGCGACTGAAGAGCATGCATTACCTCCTCTTAATCGCTCAACAAAGGTTAAGCAATGGTTGCAAGGCTTAAGCCTAGGTTTTTTTGATGGATTAGCAGGACCAGGTGCTGGTACTTTTTGGACTGCATCTAACAGCTTACTTTATAGAATGAGCTTACTGTTAAACTGTGGGTTAGCGCGTTCCATGAATTTTGTTTCAAATTTTGTGTCATTAATCACCTTTGTTGCTCTGGGCCATGTTAACTTTATATTAGGTGTCACTATGGGGCTGTTTCTTATGCTAGGTGCATGGCTGGGTGCTCACTCTGCAATCCGCTTTGGTAGTAAGTTTATCAAGCCTGTTTTTAATACTGTTGTGATTATTTTAGCGCTTAAATTAATTTATGAGGCATATTTATAATATGCAATCAATCGCGTTTGAAAAGCTTTGTCAGCAAATAAATACACTCAAGCAACAAGCAATCAAGTTTGATAATGCTAAATTACTTACTAAAAATCGCTATATGCAAGCTCAACCAAGTTTATTTGATCGTCGTGTTTTTTCAACTAAAAGCTTAAACTTGGCTGACTATGTGATTGAAATAGAGGATGAAATAGCAAAGCTGCCTCCAGCAGAGCATCGCCACGCTTACAATTATGCCCTTGAACGTATTGGCAACCAAGTAGAGGCTGTATTTAATGTTATTAAATCAACACCGATCTGGGCAAAAGAAAATAAACATACATTCAAACCCCGCAATAAGACAAAAGCTTTTCAGCAAACCGCAAAGAAAATCATGCAACCGATTCATGAACTCTATGATGAATTAAAACAAAATCATGAGTTCGAGCGAAGACTGGTATTAATGATAGAAGAACGTAAGCTAAAAATGCAAAATGTCGGACCCGCAAAAGCCTCTGAGTTGAATTTAGAAATATTAACCTTACACGGCCGCTTGGGCCGGTGTAGAAAAGCAATATCGGCCACTGAAGAAAAAATCCAACTTGTTGAAAAAAAACAACTACGCTAGCTACCCTATTCACACTTAATATTTGCATAATCGATAATTTCACGCTCGATTTTGCAGCAGATATTCGATTTATCCAACACCTTAGTATAAACTAAAATCAATGATATAAACTAAGCGAGTAAAGCCGTGAGACTCCATGATGATATACATAACTACTTTGAAAAAATAGTGGTTGAAGAGATAATTAAGCGAAAGTTAGATAAGCAGTATGACGATGATACAATGGCGGATTTTTGTTGTACTGTGTTAAACCAGTTAACACCACGATATATTCGTTTTGATGTTGATATGGCCTTTTATTTGCCACAAGACGAGAGAATTCACATGGAAAACCAAGTTAACATTGCAATAGATGTTGCTATCAGCCAAATCGCAAAAAAAGGAAAAGTATGAGCCAAGCACTTGAACAAGCACCTACCCATATCAAACTAGCCGTTGATCTCATTCAATTATTAGAAGAAAACAATGTTAAACCAGAAGATGTGTTAAAAGCATTAGAGATTATTAAGGGTGATTACACAAATAAACTGACTGCATCACCCACATAAATTAGGCGCTTTCATTTTTAAAAATGATTACTCTCCATTGAATATACCAACGTAAGTAGCTTGTGTGTTTGATTTGCTTGCTCTATACATACCTGAAGTATTGAACGGCATACTCATATTTCCTTCCCTATCAACAATTATCACACCGCCCGTTCCTCCAATTGGTTTAAGCACACCGTTAATAACCTCATCGCCTGCTTGTGAAATTGTTTTACCTTGGTATTTTACACGGGCACAAACATCTGCAGCCACAGTATAACGAATGAAGTATTCGCCATGCCCTGTTGCTGACACTGCACACGACTCGTTTTCAGCAAATGTACCAGCACCAATAATAGGCGCGTCACCAACACGACCAAAGCGTTTTGCAGTCATACCACCGGTAGAAGTACCTGCTGCTAAATTGCCATTTTTATCAAGTGCAACAGCCCCTACGGTGCCCATTTTAAAGTTAGCAGGCAGTGCTGAATGTGCAGCTTGGTAGTCCTTACTTGTTTGCTTTGCTTTATCTAGCTTTTCTTTGGCTTTCAATAAAGATTTATATCGATTTTCTGTATCAAATAGATTGTTTTCAACTAACGGAACACCGTTATTTTCCGCAAACTTCTCAGCACCTTGACCGCTAAGCATTACATGAACTGATTGCTCCATAACTAAACGGGCTAAGTTAATAGGATTCTCAATGTGTTTCACACCCGAAATAGCACCTGCTTGGCGGTTACGTCCATCCATAATCGACGCATCTAACTCATGCTCGCCATCATATGTGTAAACAGCGCCACGGCCAGCATTAAAATAAGGGGAATTTTCTAAGACGTTGATAGCAGCTGTAATGGCATCTAGGCTTTCTCCACCTCGTTCAAGCACTTTATAACCTGTCTCTACTGCCTCTTTGAGTTTAGCTCTGTATGCTTTTTCTTGCTCTGGTGTAAACCTGCTCTTTTCGATAGTGCCTGCACCGCCATGGATAGCGATTGCGAATGGTTTTGTTTTGGCAAACAATTGTGGAGTAACAATAAGCGAGGTAACGCTTATTAAACTAGCTAAAACTAATTTATTCATGTTTTTCTATTTAGTTTATTCAATGTGATTCTACTGTGTATAAAATCACCTCCTATTACAACCTTTACCAGATAAAGCGCATAAAAAAAGCGCCTAGTGGCGCTTTTTCGTCATACATGCTTAATTAAGCTTGTTGAGCTTTTAAGCGTGCTAAACGCGCTACTTGATGAGTAGACGTTAAGAACGAATACATTGGTGCTAAATAACCACGTTTACGAAGATCTAAAAAGTCTTCATCGCTTAGTTCATTCAATTTTTTCTCATCAATAAGGTAAATACCATTGATGTCTTTTTTCTCGCCTTTAATATCAACTGTTAGTGTCTGTGCAACTAGCAGCTCTTTATCAGCTAAAAACTTAGTGAACGCTTCTGTTACTTGAGAAAACTCAATAAAAGATACTAATGCTTCTTTACGACGCTTTAAATAATCAGTTTCTTCACCGTTTTCAAATAAAGCACTACCTTGCTCTTCACCAACAAGCGGGCTTGCTTCATCAATAACAATACCGTATTGATCTTCTTGCGGGTGCTTAACCAAACCTAGTGGGTAGCGTGTTGTTGCCATAGGTGCATAGGCAGCAGTCCATTTACCGTCTTGAACAAATAAGTTTTCGCCTGGCTCTAGGCCAAACATAGCAACCGCTTGAAATTGACCTGTTTCATTATTTTTAACAAAAGACATTGGGAATTCATTTGCCACACGAGCAAACTCGTGTGCAACAACTGGTACTAAATGTTGTGATTTTAAAAATTCTACATTGATGCCGTTTTGAATTTTAGTGTTGGCATGTTTTTCATTGTGTAAAGGCTGTACTTGTTGCTCCGCCATGTTACTGCTCCATTAAATTATAAATTATGTTTTTGCTGTTAGTGCCCTAAGGCTAAAGGTTTTGAACACAAAAAGGAAGTGAAAATTTTGTTGCAAATTGTACTTCAGATTTACTACTTTGAATGACACCAATTAGATTAACCTAAACTACTTCAATTTGCTTACATAGGAAGGTTAATTAAGCATCTATGTGTGAACGACATGACTTGTCACATTATAGAACCCTTAGTTTTAAATTTAACTTTTTGTTGACTTGTCTATTAGACGTTGGAATTGGCCTAATGAAATTAACTGCGAATAAATAGCCTCAAGCATGCCATTCTTTTGCATCAATAACATATCCTCATCGCTTATAGTGTTTAATAAGTCTCTGTCTACAGAAAACAACCCTGAGATTTGCTTTTTTTCACCATCACCTAAATCAAATTTAAAACTTTGCTCAGTCAGAAGCCCTAATTCGTTTAACTTTTCAATAAACTGACTGCTTAGTAATTCTTGCTCAGCCAGATCCAATAATTGCTTTTGTTTTGAAATTGTATATTCAGAAGGTTGCCCTTCACTTGTAACCAAAGCAGTTCCTATGCCTTGCGTATTGAGCACATCGGGATTGACCGCCATTACTACATCATCATGTGTATTTTTTGCCAATGCAAAAGGATATTTAGCGATATTTTGTGGCACATAGACCGTATCAAAATGCCCATCATTAATGAACACATTAGAACCCGCCTGTAGACCCAGAATAGCAACCATATGATAGCTATCATTTTTTGACTTAATAAAAGAAATTGGGAAGTTTAAAGCTACTTTTGCAATTTCACTAGGTACAATACTCACCATATGTAGATGGCTAGCGTATGAATATTCACCACTAATTTGAACAGAATATTCTTTATGTTTTTCCAAGCTAAATATTTCATAATTTTCTGACATAAATCACTCATCAATATGTTATTATTTTATTAAAAATAACATGTATTCAAGGTAAGTTAAAGGATGAAGATACAACGAATTAATGTTGAAGAAATTGATAATTTAAAGAGTTATCTTGAAGAAAAAGACAGCCCAATTATTTTAACCAACTTATTTAATAATTGGCCATCATTAGAAATTGCAAAACATTCAGGTGATAAAATATTACGACACTTGATTAGTCAAGCGAAACCTGAACTTGTTAATACTTTAGTTATTGATGAAAAACACAACGGTTTAATAAGCTTTTCAGATAATACTTTTGAGTCTTATACTTTTAAAAAATACGATGCTCCTTTTCAATCAGTGCTTAAAAAGCTTATCCTTAATTTAAAGTTAAAGAACACCGAGGTCATTGCAGTTCAAAGTGCTCTAATTAAAGATTGCTTAACTTCATTTTTAAAAAATAATCCATCCCCAGACTTTTTAGCAAGTATTGATCCTCGAATTTGGATTGGTAATGCCACAACAGTCCCTGGACACTATGACTGCGAGCATAATATAGCTTTAAACCTTTGTGGTAAAAGAACTTTTTACCTACTTCCTGCCGAAGCTATTTCAAATTTATATGTTGCGCCACTGGATTTTTCCATAGCGGGTCCCGCTGTTAGTCAAGTCGACTTTTCGCAACCTGACCTTACTAAGTTTCCAAAGTTCTCTAATGTAAAAGATCAAGTATTAAAGGCATCGCTAAATGAAGGAGAAGCTTTATTTATTCCACCGCTGTGGTGGCATAATGTAAAAGCGACTGAAAAAATAAATATATTAATTAATTATTGGTGGAAAAATGAAACCACGGATAAGAGTATAAATAATAATGCTTCAGACAGTTTATTACATAGCATTTTAACAATTAGACATTTACCTGAGCATCAGAGAAAATCATGGCAAAAAATTTTTGATTATTATGTTTTCAATAAATCAGACCCTTTCACTAAAAAAACCAAAAATTATGATGGAATATTATGTGGCAATAAAAACAAAATTAAACTGGCATATAAAGCACTAAATTCAAGAATGAAAAGCAACAACCACTAATTCATTAACAACACATTAAACCACCAACTTATTTAACTCATTATACTGATAAACTTTTTAATATCACATTGACTTTGTAAGTTGGGCAAAAAAAATGCCGCTAAAAAGCG
>NZ_PYHV01000028.1:0-66994 GCF_004766475.1 Pseudoalteromonas sp. KS88 | reverse complement strand
CTCCAGCGGCTACTTTCAACGCAAACAAGGCGAAAGTCTCCGGCTGGAAACTAATAAATATATTTGTGATTTAATATCAATACATTAGTACATCTCTTAACCAGAGCTCAGGTTAAATAAGTTAAACCAATAATGAATTTATCACTTTGCTTTAAGCATAAAAAAAGGGCCGAGGAGCCCTTTTTTTAATAATAACTTTGCTTTAGTTATTAATCATAATAGCTTTGATATTTACAAACTCACGGATACCAAACCCGCCGTGTTCACGACCATAACCGCTGTCTTTCACGCCGCCAAAAGGTAGGTTTGGCTGTGCAAGACCATAACCATTTATGTTGATCATACCTGTATCAAAATGCTTTTTAGCCAACTCAATCGCACGCTTCTCATCCTTTGAGATAATGCCTCCACCTAAGCCATAGCGCGAATCATTGGCAATACGCATTGCGTCGTCATTGTCTTTGGCTTTGATAAGTGATGCTACAGGACCGAATAGCTCGTCGTCATAGGCTGGCATGCCAGGTGATAGATTTTCAATCAAGGTCGCGGGATAGTAGAAGCCAGTTTGTTTAGGCACTTCACCGCCGACAACGACTTTAGCGCCTGCTTTTACAGATTCTTGAACTTGGTCATGGATCTTATCTCGTAAGTCTTCACGTGCCATAGGACCTAGGTCTGTTTCTTCATCCATTGGGTCGCCTAATTTCATAGCTTCGAACTGCTTTGCAATGGCAGCTTTAAAGTCATCATATAATGCCTCTACGACAACGAAACGCTTTGCTGAAACGCAGGTTTGACCATTGTTAACCATGCGACCCTGCATACAGGTTTTAATTGCTAGCTCTAAATCAGCGTCATCAAGTACGAGATAGGCGTCATTACTGCCAAGCTCTAATACGGTTTTCTTTACGTGCTTTCCAGCTTGCTCAGCTACCTTTTTACCTGTGCCATCACTTCCTGTAAATGTAACTCCGCGAATTGCAGAGTGACTGATTAGTTCGCTGGCTGTTTTGCCGTCAATCAATAGGTTTTTAAATACATAATCAGGGAAGCCTGCATCACTGAACATCTGCTCTATTTTTTCTGCCATGCCAAATACATTACCTGCATGTTTTAGTATTGCGGTGTTACCTGCCATAATATTTGTTACCGCATAACGTATAACCTGATACAACGGGAAGTTCCAAGGCTGAATACCTAATAGCACACCGGTAGGTTGATAGGTGATGATGGCACGGCCGTTTTCCATTAAACGTTCTTCGTCCGCAAGTTGCACTGGGCCTTGCTCAGCACTGTAGCGGCATATTGCAGCGCATAGCTCTACTTCTTGTAAGCCTTGTTGGTACAGCTTTCCCATTTCTTGCGTCATTAATTGGGCAAGCGACTTTTGATTTTTTTTAAATACATCAGCAAGTTTATTTAAATACTCAGCTCGCTCTTCTACAGATGTGTGGCGCCATTGTAAGAATGCGTCATGACTTTTATCTACCTCATTATTTGCCTGCTCTAGATTTAGCAGGGTATAGTCTGCAATAGTTTCTTCGGTAGCCGGGTTGATTGTAGTTACTAAGTTAGTCATTTTATCTCCTTACAAATTATAGTAAGTGAATAACTTGCAAAGCTAGCACCAACTCTAATTAAATAGGTTGGTTTTATATTTAAGGTTTTGATTATCTTGTTTTTTTATGGCTCGAATAGAAAAACTTTGGTGGCTTACCTGGATGGGGAGTAAGTAATTAATGCAAATGAATGAAAAAGTTACAAGGACGTGTAAATGCAAACATTTTTAAATACTGAGTTACCCCTTATCCAAGCTCCAATGGCGGGTGTGCAAGACTATCGTTTAGCTGCAGCTGTGAGCAATAGTGGTGGTTTAGGGTCATTACCTTGCGCTATGTTATCAAAAGAACAATTAGTCAACGAAATCACCAAGCTTTCCCGAGCAACAGGTAACCCATATAATTTGAACTTTTTTTGTCACGAAGTAATAGGTTACACACAGCAGCAAAAACAGCAATGGCATCAATTACTTTCACCTTATTTAAAAGAGCATAGTATTGATGACTCAAGTTTGGCTATGACGACAACGCGTCAGCCGATTGATGAAGAAATAGTAAAACTAATAGCGCCTTTCAAACCACCCGTAGTGAGTTTTCATTTTGGCTTACCAAGCGATGACATTGTGCAGAAAATTAAAAGCTGGGGAAGTAAAGTGATTTCAACGGCTACCACTTTAGATGAAGCTATTTGGCTTGAAGCTAATGGTGCAGATGCAGTTATTGCTCAAGGTCTTGAAGCTGGGGGGCACAGAGGCCACTTTTTATCAATGGACTTGACGTTACAACAGACAACAACTGCCCTCGTAACACAATGTGTCGGTGCTTTGGGTGTTCCAGTTATTGCCGCGGGTGGTATCGCATCAGCTGCAGATGTCATACACATGAAGAGACTGGGTGCCAGTGCGGTCCAAATAGGAAGCGCATATTTATTATGCCAAGAAGCTACAACTTCAACGCTTCACCGCGAGGCTATTTTACAGCAGCCAACGAATAGCACGGCGCTTACAACTGTTTTTTCTGGACGAGCAGCTCGGGGAATTAAAAATCGTGTTATGAATGAACTTGGCTGTATGCCAGAACAAGCTCCGGCATTTCCATTTGCCAGCATTGCACTGAGCGCTTTAAGAGTAAAGTCAGAAAACCAAGGTAAGGCTGATTTTTCGCCTTTGTGGTGTTCAGAAAAATATATTGTCAGAGATGCGGTTAGTGCAAAAGAGATCACTAAGGAGCTAATGACTACTGATGCATGATTTACCAGAGTTCCAACTAGGGGATAGTTATCGCACTTTAGCAAAAGCAGTGCTTGCACAAACAAAGCAACAGTTAATGGTGAAAACTTATCAGCGCGGTGACGTGTTATTACAGCAGGGTCACCAACAGCAATATGGCTATTTGGTTCTGGATGGCGTATTAGCCGCATTTTATAGCTCCGATGATGGCGAGGAAAAATGTAAAGAGTTCTATTTTAAAGATGAATTTGCATTATTATTTGGTAATTGGCTCACAAGTACGCCTGCGCTTTACCAAATCAAAGTGATCAGATCAGCAAGACTCATCGCTATTCCTTTAACTAGGCTCGAACAAGCTGATTGGGGAGATCTAAAGCAACAATTAATTACCCAGCAATTATTATTCAAAGAAGCAAAAGAAGCTTTTTTATTATTAAACACCCCAGAGCAACGCTATCGCTATTTATTGGCTCAAAAGCCTCACTGGCTTGCACTACTGACCTTAACAGAAGTGGCAATGTACATAGGTATTTCATCTATTTCTTTATCTCGCATACGAAAACGCCTTAACTTAAGTTAAGGCGCTACATAATTTACTTAATTAGACTGCTGTTTTTTTCAGGAGTCACTATGTTTTTACTTTCTCAATGTTTGGTTGGCGTTGCCACTTTACTCGATTTAGCTTCATTTCAATTTAAATCACGACGATTAATTTTATTGTGCTTGTTTAGTTCAGTATTGTTGACTGCATGTCACTTTTTTATGTTGGACCAACCAAGTGCCGGCTGGCTAATGCTTATTGCAGCCGCACGTTACCTGTATTGCGCCTTTGCAAGGCGATACATGGTAATGCTTGGCTTTATTATATTAAGCATGGTGGCAGTATTTATTACTTGGCATAGCTGGTTAAGTGGATTAGCGTTGACTGCAACACTTGTTCAAACGCTAGCGTCATTTCAAGCCAAAGACTTTAAATTACGTATCCTGATGATAGTAGGTACCAGCTTATGGATGGCGCATAATATAATGGTGGGTTCGCCCATCGCGGTGCTAATGGAATGCTTATTCTTGACCAGTAATATCATTGGCTTGTATCGATTTTATCGACCATCAAGCGTTTGCTAGTAAAGCAATTGCTTTTAGTAAGTAGGTTTCTCTAATAATAGATAATCCTTGTTTGTTACTATTAGCAATCGTGCGCTCATTATGAGCTATCGCTTCATGTATGTTTACCCATTTGGCTTGCATTCCATTTTGCTGTTCGTAATGTTCGAGTTGTGCCTGACCTAATATGTCATTGATGTCACAAAAGTAGCAGTAAGATTTTATGTGAATGACCTCATAGTCATCCTTATACCAAGGGCGGTATTCTTCATAAAGGCCAAACTCCCCGGTTATTTTAATGTTTTGCGCGCCTGTTTCTTCTTGCAGTTCACGGATTAACCCTTGTTCGATACTTTCAAAATCATCAACGCCTCCTCCGGGTAAACTATAATCTTCATAACGAGCGGTATACATTAATAAAATTTGCGATCCCTTTAGTACAATTGCTCGACTGGTAATACGTGTAAATTGGCTTATATTATCGGCCGATATACTCGGGTGGGTTGTGGTTTTGAGAAGTTGCATAACGCTCCTAGAAGTCAATTTTAAATAAAGAGTTACATGTGATCTAAATTGTTTTTATTTGCATATATATAGCGTTAATAGTTGAATTTATAGGTTCAGAACCCACTTATTATGTTACGCTATTAGGAATTATAAAGCATAGGGAATAATCATGTTAAACATACTTTTGGTTGATGATGACAGCGAGTTCAGCGATGTTGTCTGCCATATAGTGGAGTTTTTAGGTCATAATATAGACACAGCCGCTAATTTAGCTGAAGCTCAACAATGGTTTGAAAATAACACTTTTGACCATGTGTTCCTTGATTTCATGCTGCCAGATGGCAGCGGTTTACATTTGGTAGAACACCTTAACAGTATTGGTCAAAGCCCCAAAATCACGCTTATTTCAGGCCACCCTTCGGTAAAAGGTAAGCTCGCCGAAATGTGTGCCCCTAATGTAGGGCACCTCGTTAAACCACTTCAACGAGAAGATATTGAGCGAGTTCTCAACCCAAAAAAGAACACTGAAAAGAAAAAGAAACAGCCAAGTATACAAAAACATTTTGGTACATTAATTGGCGAATCACCAGTTATGCAACAGCTATACACTATGATTGAACGCGTAGCGAGCACCAATGCAAACGTTATGCTCATGGGTGAAAGTGGTGCGGGTAAAGAAGTGGTTGCACAAGCTATTCATAATGCCAGTCAGTGCGAAGGGCCATTGGTTGCAACTAACTGTGGCGCGCTATCTAAAGAGTTAATCGGCAGTGAGCTATTTGGCCATGAAAAAGGTGCGTTTACTGGCGCGATTGCCCGAAAAGAAGGGGTGTTTGAACAAGCTGCAAACGGCACTTTATTTTTAGATGAAGTGACAGAAATGCCTATTGATATGCAACCAAACTTATTGCGAGTGTTGGAGAGCAAAAAAGTAGTGCGTGTTGGCGGTAATAAAGAATTACCTGTTGATTGTAGAGTAATATCAGCGACCAACCGATCATTGGAAGACTTAGCGCAAAATAACGTTATTCGTGAAGATATTTACTTTCGTTTAGCCGTATTCCCCATTGATATCCCTGCTTTAAGAGATCGAAAAGAAGATATTGAATTGCTAGCTAAGGCGTTTTTAGAGCAGTTAAATGATGAAAATGGCACAGACTTTATTTGGCAAGCAGCTCAGCTGAAAGAGCTTAGTGGTTATGAATGGCCTGGGAATGTGCGTGAGCTTCGTCATGCGATTCATCGTGCATTTATTATGAGTGACCCAAAAGGTAAAACAATTACTTTACCAAGTAATTTAGAATCCCCATTCTCACGTGTTAATAAAAAGTCTCAAGCAAGTCAAGTTAGCGCCGGTCAAACAATTGAAGAAGTTGAAAAAGATCTGATTCACGCCACCTTAGATAAAGTTCAAGGGAATAAAACGCTTGCTGCGCAAATGCTTGGAATTAGCACAAAAACATTATACAACCGATTAAATGCATACGGTGGTATAGGCGAATATAGTTAATAATAGTTGCTGAGGAGTAGTATGAAGGACAAAGAGATATTAAGAACATTGGTTCATGATGCAAGAGCACCGCTTAATCGAATTTCAATGAATGCTGAATTAATTAAATTGATTTTAGAAAATGATATGCCTAAAGACAAAGCATTATTAGCACTTGATAAAATTATTAATAATTGTCAGCAATGCAGTGAAGGCTTGCAAAAAATATCTGATTTAGATTCTTCAGAGTCAACTTGACCACCAAGGAAAGTAAATGATACTGCAAAAGCAACAAGGTAGCACAAATGTTATGTGGGCAAGCTTTATCGCTGTTGTCTTGTGTATTATTGTTGGCAATGCGTTTTTAGCGGCCAATACAATACAAAATTTAACCACAACCCAACAGCGCCTTGATGATACGAGCATGCTTAATACGGCTGTTGAAAAGTTGCATTTATCTGTTTTACAAGCAGAGTCAGGTCAGCGAGGGTATTTGTTGACTGGTGAAAATGATTACTTAGCACCCTATTATGATGCTTTAGAGCAACTCACTTCACAAGTCAAAATTGTTAAGGGGTTACGTTCTGAAATAGATGGTCAGGCTGAAAATGTAGCGAAGCTATTACTGCTTATAGATGAGAAAGTACATATTCTTACACGTACTGCTGAACTTGCGTTGGCAGATAAAGATCGCAAAGCTCATTACTTACTTGAAACTCATGAAGGGCGAAATCTTTACAGAGAAATACGTATTGTAACGGATGAAATTCAATCGGCAGAATCAACATTTGAACTCGCGCAATTTCGTAAGTTAGGTCAGATCAAGAAGGAAGCCAAGGTTACGTTTGCCATTACCGCAATTACGAGTGGGCTTTTAATTTTAGGTATGTTTGTATTGGTCCGTATTAACTTACGTGAATCGGCTAAGTACAGAAATAAATTAGAGCAGCAAAACCAAACTTTGGCCTTTAAAGTAAAAGAACGTACTCAAGAGCTTACTTTATATTCAGATGAACTAAGTCGTTCTAACCGCGAGCTGGAAGAATTTGCGTTTGTGGCGAGTCATGATTTACAAGAGCCGCTTCGTAAGATACAAGCGTTTAGTGACCGATTAGAAAGCATGTTTAAAGATGAGCTTGGTGAAAAGGGCGTAGATTACATTGCTCGAATGAAAAATGCTGCGCAGAGAATGTCGACTTTGATAAATGATTTGTTGGAGTTTTCGCGGGTTACAACACGAGGAAAGGACTTTGAAGATACCGATCTTAATAATGTAATCAACGAAATTATTGATGATTTAGAGATCGCGATCACCGAATCAAAAGCGCAAATAAGTGTTAATGATATGCCAGTGATTAAAGCTGATCCAAGCCAAATGCATCAGCTTTTCTTAAATCTCATTTCCAATGCTGTTAAGTTCAAACGTGAAGGGGTTGCACCAATTATCACCATTAACTTTGAGCATGTGCATGAGTTTAGTGATGGTCACAACACCGAGCTGGAGTGGCAAGTAATAACCATTAAAGATAACGGAATAGGCTTTTCACAAGAATACACAGATAAAATATTTGTTCCATTTCAACGTCTTCATGGACGTTCGCAATATAAAGGCACGGGCATAGGTTTATCTGTATGCAGGCGTATTGTTGAGCGCCATGGTGGTACCATCACTGCGAAAAGTGTTGTCGATGAGGGTGCTACCTTTATTATTAAATTACCTGTGGAAGCAGAGCTTTTCACATTACAAGGAGAGGCTTAGATGCCATTCAAAAAAGTTAAACCAATCACTATTTTAATGGCCGACGATGATGAAGATGATCGTTTATTAGCGCAAGATGCTCTTGCAGAAAGCCGAGTTATAAATAATTTACATTTTGTTGAAGATGGTGTCGAACTGCTTGAGTACCTTGAGCGTAGAGGCAAGTATGAAGATAAAGAGTTATCGCCACGCCCAGGGCTTATTTTACTAGATCTAAATATGCCGCGCATGGATGGTAGAGAAGCGTTGCAGGCTATTAAAGCAAATGCGAATCTAAAGGGGATCCCTGTTGTAATTTTGACAACTTCCAAGCAAGAAGAGGATATGGTCAGAGGTTATGACTTAGGAGCCGCTTCTTATATTACTAAACCCGTTACGTTCGATGGCTTAGTTGACCTGATGAAAACTTTAGGTAAATACTGGGTCGAATTTGTTGAATTACCAAGTACGTTTAACGATTAAGGAAATATATAAGCGCTATGATAGACAAGCCCACGAAGCTATTACTTGTTGAAGACGATGAAGATGATTACATTCTAACGTGCGACTATCTGGAGCAACTTACTTCACATACTTTTGATATTGAGTGGGTGAGTGAACCACATCTTGCAGTAGAAGTACTTTCTCAGAGCAGGCATGATATATGTTTGCTTGATTATCGACTTGGCGCATCAGATGGATTAGAGGTTTTAAAGAAAGCGCTTAGTAATGGTTTTGATGGGCCAATTATAATGCTGACAGGGCAATCAGATGACGCCCTAGATTTAGCTGCATTGGATGCGGGCGCAGTAGATTACCTTGTTAAAAATGAGATGAGTAGCAGTCGATTTGCTCGCTCTATCCGTTATGCTTTGGCTCGAAGAGATATCGAAGATGAGCGGATTGAACGCCTTAAAGCAGAGGCTGAAAATAGATCGAAAGACCGCTTTTTAGCCCATTTAAGTCATGAGTTACGCACGCCGCTTTCGTCTATTTTAGGCTATACCGAATTACTCATGCAGGGTGATTTTAATGAGTATGCGAGCAATGAGCTAGGCGTTATTTACCGTAATGGCAGGCATTTGTTGAGTTTATTAAATGATGTTCTCGATTTATCAAAAATAGCTGCCGACAAACTTGAAATAACCTGTACCGACGTCAATTTAGATAGCTTAATGGCAGATGTTTTCACATTGATGCGTGTATCTGCTCTTGATAAAGGGCTAAGTTTACGCTTTGAGTCACTTGAGCCACTGCCGCTTGTGGTTAATGTTGATGCCACGCGTTTAAGGCAAATTTTAATAAACATCATAAATAATGCGATTAAGTTTACTGAGCAAGGTGAAATAACCGTACGGGCATGGACAGAAAAAGTTGATGACACTGAGATGCTATTTTTTAGTATCAAGGACTCAGGCCTTGGAATTGCTGAGGAAAAACAAGCATTAATATTTAAACCATTTGAACAAATTGCTGATGTTGAATCGCGCGCAGTAGGTGGAGCCGGGCTTGGCTTAGCTATTTGTTCTGAATTACTTAGTCATATGCGAGGTGGAATTACACTCGATTCTACTGTCGGTAAGGGCTCCGAATTCACAATTTCGTTGTATCCTGGTGATATAAAAAATGTACAACGCCATGTTTTAAAGCTTGATTTAACTCCTAACATGCAGCAAAAAGAGACGTCATGCCGTGTTGAAGGGCGCGTACTTGTGGTGGATGATTTACGTGATTTACGTATGCTTGTGGGGCACATGTTGACCTCTGCTGGTGCTGATGTTGTTTACGCTGAAAATGGTAAACAGGCGTTGCATAAAGTTGAACAAGCAAGGTCTGAGGGAAAGCCTTTTGATATTGTATTTTTAGATATTCATATGCCTGTAATGGGCGGGAAAGAGGCAACCATAGAGCTCAGACGTCAAGGGTTTAAAGGCGCTATCATTGCATTAACCGCAGCCACAATGAAGGGAATAAGAAGCGAATTGACGGCTTTGGGCTTTAATGAAGTGATTGGCAAACCTGTAGACGCAAGCCATCTTTATCAGTGTTTAGAGGAGTATCTAACACAAACTAAAGAAGCCGATATAACTGAGCTACCCAAGACGCAGAAATCAGATGAATCAGACCAGGTATTACCCCGTTTCTTACTCGTGGAAGATGATGCCGATGCTGCGCAAATAACCCAGTTATTATTGGAAAGTTTAGGGGTTAACACAGCTATTGCACGCAGTTTTGAGCAATGTATTTCAATGCTCAAAAGAGATTCGCAGTATGATAAAGCATTACTCGATATGCATTTACCAGACGGTAGTGGGCTTGAGCTTGCTCAGCATATAAAGCAAGATTACCCACATATAGAACGCGTTATTGTCAGTGGCGTAGAGCCTAACCCTATACAAATTGAACAGCTTAAAATTGAGTCGGTCTTATTAAAACCAATTAACTTATCGTTGTTATCAACCCTTATTGACGATTGATTGGCGAATTACAAGTTCAGGTTCAAAGAGGGTTTGTAGCACAGGGGTGGTTTTTTGATACACCTCGCTTAAAATCCAGTTAGCTGCCATGCGACCCATTTCGTTGATAGGGTAATTTATTGTTGTTAATGGTGGGAAAACGTGACGAGTGAAAAACACGTTATCGTATCCCATAATAGAAAGGGCTTCTGGTAGCACAACACCAAATTCGCGTGCAATTGCCATGGCACCTGTTGCCATTTCATCGTTTGCGCAAATTAAAGCTGTAAAAGTGCGCGCCGATGCATGTAAGTGTTTATAGCCATGTGCACCCCCGCTCTCCATGAAGTCACCTTCATACAGTAGTTGCTCATCAAATGGTATATGGTGTTCTTTTAAGGCTTGTTTGTGGCCTGCCAGGCGCTCTTGTGCATCTTTTTTCCAAAGTGGGCCGCTTATATAGGCAATGTTTTTGTGCCCTTGCTCTAAAACGTACTTTGCTGCTAAATAGCCACCGCGCTTATTATTTAAAGTAATACAGCGCTCTGCTAATTCAGGAATAAAACGGTTGAGCAAAACAAAGGGTGTTTTACCTTTGGATAGCTCAATAAGATATTGATCGCTTACGGCTTCAACATGCAAAATTAAGCCATCGCAATTGCGGCTAATTAAAAACTCTATTGCTTGCTCTTCACGTACTTTATCACTGTGGCCTGCAGCGATGATAACGTGCTTACTTTGCTTACGAAAAACATTTTCTATACCGCCCATCATCGGTCCATAAAAAGGGCCTGACAACTCAGATACCAATAAACCCACGCTATTTGAGCAATTTGAAGCAAGCGATTGAGCAATTGAGTTGGGTCTATAGCCGAGCTCATTCATTGCCGAAGTTACTTTTTTTCGCGTGGTATCACTGACATTCGCATTGTTGTTCATTACTCGCGAAACAGTCGCTAGAGAAACCCCTGCAAGCTTTGACACCTCATAAATGGTGGCCATGTTTTTCCTTTTAGGTATTTGTTTACGTGTTATTACTTGTTGCTAAATCAGCGTTTATTTGTCTTACGGTCTTATTATCAAGAATATACCTTTTCATGATTAAGGCGACAAGCACACTACCAATAGCGGGATATAACGTGAATGACATCAATATACCACTTTTAGTTGTTTCACTAAGTACAGTATTCGCTTGGTAATCATAATAAGCCAGCAACCAGCCTGCTAATGCACCGCCAAGGGCTAGACCAAGTTTGATAAAAAACACAACGCTAGCATAAACAAGACCAGTTAAACGTTGGCCATCTTGCCATTGGCCAAAGTCAATGGTGTCGGCCATTTTAGCCCATAATAATGGAGTTGCCATTTGGGTGAAAAAGCACCATAAAAAATAAACCCCAAAAGCAAGAACTAGGCTGTCACTGGGTAACCAAAACGCAAGACAACTTATAGCAGCAGAAATGTACTGTAAGTAAATGTAGGCAGTTTTCTTATCTACAAATTTACTTAAAGGCTGAGCACAGGCGCAGCCTAAAATGTTTCCTATCATTCCTAAGGTTACAAATTGTGTGACTAAATCGCCTTCACCCAGCACATATTTTATGTAGTAAATAGCCAGCGTTGTTCGCAATACCATGCTTGTTAGCAGCACAGCTGATGCACAGCAAAGAACTTTAAAGGGGCCATTTCTCCAAAGTGTTGTCATTTGCTGCTTTAAATTGAGGCGTATAGCCTGGCTTGCACACACTCGCTCTTTGGTAAACTTAAAACAAGTAAGAAACAACACAACGCCAAGGCAGCTCATTAATACCATGGTAAGTTGATAGCCTAACGCGTTGTCACCTTGGCCCAACCAACTCACTAGTGGTAGTGTGCACGCACTAACAATTAAGCCACCAAGCATGCCAAATACAAATCGGTATGACTGAATGGAGACACGTTCATTTGGGTCGCGGCTAAGTACACCACCAAGTGCGGAGTAGGGGATGTTAATTGCGGTATAAACCAACATTAGTAAGGTATAAGTAATAAATGCATAGATAACTTTGCCAGAATCACTTAGATCGGGGGTCGTGAAAGTGATAATGCTAATTAACCCAAAAGGCACAGCAAGCCAGAGTAAGTATGGTCGATAACTGCCATAACGAGTGCGAGTTGAGTCAGTTAATGAGCCCATAAGCGGGTCTGTAATTGCATCTATAACTCTAACTACTAAAAATAAAGTACCCACTACAGCAGGAGAAATACCAAATATATCGGTATAAAAAAAAGTTAAAAATAATATCACTGTTTGAAAAATGATGTTACTCGCGGTGTCACCTAAACCATAGGCTATTTTTTCTTTTTTAGTTAGCATAGCCGGTTCTCATTGATTCTTAGCGTTGTTTTAATAGGGCGCGATAGTGTTTTGCACTTTCTTTAAGTGTGCGTTGCTGGGTTATATAATCAACATAAACCAGACCAAAGCGTTTTTCATAACCGTATGCCCATTCGAAGTTATCCATGAGACTCCAAGCAAAATAACCTTGTACGTCAATGCCTTGTTTAATCGCGTCGTCAACGGCATTCAAATGGGTGTGATAATAACTGACACGGTCATAATCTAGCACTTGATTATTTTGGCAAGTATCAGCCATAGCTGCACCATTTTCAGTGATATAAATCTTAGGCAAGGTGTATAACTTATTTAATGAGATTAAAAGTTCAGTTAAACCTTGTGGATATATTTCCCAGCCCATATCCGTGACGGCAACATCGGGTAATGCAACTTCTTCAAACCAGTTACCAGCTGTTTTTTTATAATGTATTCGAGTGTAGTAATTCACCCCAATAAAATCAATCGACTGGCTAATAATTGCCATGTCATCTGGTGCGATAATCGGTTGTGCAGCAACAGGTAATTCATTTAAAAGTGACGGGTATTGCCCTTCTAGCACAGCCTTTATGTACCATTGATTGTGGTATTCATCAGCACGTTGTGCCGCGGGTGCATCATCTTCAGTAAGTGGATAAGCGGGGCTAAAGTTTAAAACGATGCCGGCTTCAACATTGGGGCAATTTTTACGTAACACTTTCATTGCTAAACCATGAGCTAGCAATAAGTAATGGGCTGCTTGTCGTCCGGCCTTTTGGTTTTTAATTCCAGGAGCATGAACACCAATTTCATACCCTAAATAGGCGCTGCAAAAAGGTTCGTTTAATGTTGCATATGAATCAACTAACCCACTTAGTGCGTGGCTCACTATGTCTGTATATGCAGCAAACGCATGCGCTGTATCACGGCTTTGCCAGCCCCCCGCATCTTCCAAGTATTGAGGCAGATCCCAGTGATATAAAGTGACGTAAGTTTTGATGTTACGTGCTTTTAATGCTGTTAATAGTTCACGGTAAAACGTGATGCCTTGTTGGTTCACACTACCATCTTGGTTTATTACACGCGGCCATGAGATGGAGAGGCGATAAGCATCCACGGCTAAATCGGCTATCATCTCAACATCTTGTTGCCAGTATTGAACATGCTGACATGCTTTATCGCCATTGCTTTGGTCTGCAATGGTATTGGGCTTAGCACAAAAAGTATCCCAAATGGATGCAAGGCGTGAGTCACGGGCCCCTTCAATTTGAAATGAGGCAGTAGCAACACCAAAAGTGAACGATGGCTTTAGCATTGCAGATTGCTTAGGTAAAGAGATTGTTTTATACACGACTAGGGATATCCTCTTACTTTTAGTGGCAATGCGCATTAGATAAAACACATCATAACGAGTTTATGTAAGCGCTTACAATATTATTGTAAATAAATTGATAAATAAATTTTATATGGTATAAATGTAAGCGCTTACATTTTATGTTGCAACTATTATTTACTTTTTAAATGCTTGGAAAAGTGCATAACTAGGGGCAATCAACTGATAATTATTAATAATTAGAGATATATTATGGCACAAGCGCCTTTGACAACACATCAACACAATGACACTCAGGCGATGCCGAAGCAAACATTTGCTCTTGCGTCGTTAACCACCTTATTCTTTATGTGGGGTTTCATTACATGTTTAAACGACATTTTAATCCCCTATTTGAAGGGCATGTTTTCGCTTTCTTACACACAGGCCATGTTGGTGCAGTTTTGCTTTTTTGGCGCCTACTTCGTGATGTCTATTCCCGCAGGTAAACTGGTCAGTAAAATTGGTTACCAATATGGCATTGTTGTTGGGTTAATAGTTGCAGCAATAGGCTGTGCACTGTTTTATCCAGCCGCTGATGCACATGTTTATGAACTGTTCTTATTCGCATTGTTTGTATTAGCCTGTGGTATAACAATTTTACAAGTGTCAGCTAATCCATATGTTAGTGTATTGGGAAGTTCTAAAACAGCTTCCTCGCGACTCACAATGACACAAGCGTTTAACTCATTAGGCACAACTGTTGCCCCTATCTTTGGTGGTTGGTTGATTCTTAGTGAAATAAGCCAAGCCACAGCTGAGCAAGTTAAACTGCCTTATTTAATCCTAGCTGCGAGCTTACTAATATTAGCTGTCATTTTTGCTTTTCTAAAACTTCCTAAATTAGGCAAAAGCGATTCTCAAGAACATGTTCAACCAGATGATAACTTTGTAGATTTAGGCAGCGTTTGGCAGTATCGCCACCTTATTCTTGGTGCGATAGGTATTTTTGTGTACGTCGGAGCAGAGGTTGCTATTGGTAGCTTTTTAGTGGGCTTTTTAACTCTTGACCATATTGCAGCGCTCAGCGAACAACAGGCTGCACATTATATTAGTTATTATTTTGCAGGGGCAATGATTGGGCGTTTTGCCGGCGCGGCTATAATGCAAAAAGTAAATGCGCATATAGTACTGGCTTGCCATGGATTATTAGCTGTTGTGTTTATTCTGATTGCTATGACTGGACAGGGCTCATTAGCTATGTGGGCTATTTTATTAGTTGGCTTATGTAATTCAATAATGTTCCCGACAATCTTTAGCTTGGCATTACAAGGCTTAGGTAAATATACATCTCAGGGTTCGGGGATTTTATGTCTAGCAATTGTTGGTGGGGCTATCGTGCCGCTGCTGCAAGGTGTATTAGCAGATAACATGGGTGTGCAATTAGCATTGATGCTGCCTATTGTTTGTTACCTTTACATCACCTACTTTGCGCTATCAGGCTCAAAGGTTTCTTCAACTCGTCAACAATAATTAGGTGCAAACCATGACTTTAAATAAACCATTCACACTATCGGCGCTACTAATAGCGACAATTGCGATGAACGGCTGTTCTGGCCCTGATACTAAATCTGGAAACGAGAATAGTGATTTACAAATTTGGCCCACCATTTCAACGGGTATTAAAGACGATGCCGACATGGAAGCTAAAATAGCCAAACTGCTGTCGAGCATGACATTAGAGCAAAAAATAGCACAAATGATTCAGCCTGAAATCCGTGATATTACGGTTGAAGATATGCGTAAATACGGCTTTGGTTCATATTTAAACGGCGGGGGAGCTTTCCCTAATAATAATAAACATGCCTCAGCTGCTGACTGGATAGATTTAGCTGAAAAAATGTATCAAGCTTCGGTTGATGATTCATTAGATGGTATCAGTATCCCAACTATGTGGGGAACCGATGCTGTGCATGGACACAATAATGTCATCGGTGCGACGCTATTTCCACATAACATTGGCTTAGGGGCGACAAATAACCCCGAGTTAGTTGAGAAAATAGCAGCAGCTACAGCACAAGAAGTAATGGTAACGGGCATTGATTGGGTATTTGCACCTACTGTTGCTGTAGTGCGAGATGATCGCTGGGGCCGTACTTATGAAGGATACTCTGAAGATCCTCAGATAGTTAAATCGTACTCTGCGGCAATTGTAAAAGGCTTGCAAGGCGCTACAGACGAAGACTTTTTATCAGATAGACGTGTGATCAGCACAGTTAAACACTTTTTGGGTGATGGTGGTACGCAAGGCGGTGATGATCAAGGTAATAATATAGACAGTGAAGCGGATTTGTTTGCTATTCACGCGCAAGGGTACGTAGGTGGCTTAAGCGCGGGTGCGCAAACGGTTATGGCATCGTTTAATAGCTGGCATGGTGAAAAAATACATGGCAGTAAGTACCTCCTTACAGATGTACTCAAAGGGAAAATGGGGTTCGATGGATTCGTTGTTGGCGATTGGAATGGTCATGGACAAATCCCTGGGTGCACCAACGGCGACTGTGCCCAAGCCGCTAATGCAGGCTTAGACGTATATATGGTTCCAACAGATGCATGGAAACCCTTATATGAAAACCTAATTAAACAAGTCAAAAATGGCACCATTGCGCAATCACGTATTGATGATGCAGTTACCCGTGTTTTACGTGTAAAAATGCGAGCAGGCTTATTTGACAAACCAAGCCCAGCAAAACGTCCATTGTCAGGTAAAACAGAAGTGATCGGGAGCGCAGAGCATCGTGAAATCGCAAAACAAGCTGTTCGTGAATCACTTGTTCTACTTAAGAATAAGCAGCAATTGCTGCCTCTATCACCTAAGGGGAATGTGCTTGTAGCAGGCCTTGGGGCTGATAATATCGGAATGCAATCCGGCGGTTGGAGTATTACTTGGCAGGGAACGGGCAATGAAAATAGTGACTTTCCAGGTGGTACGTCAATTTTGGATGGTATTAAACACACCGTTTTGCAGGCAGGCGGGCAAGTTCAGTATGACTTAAATGGTGAGTTTAATACCCGTCCAGATGTTGCAATTGTGGTATTTGGTGAACAGCCATATGCAGAAGGTAATGGTGATTTAGATAACCTTGAGTATCAACGTGGTAATAAAACCGATTTAGCTTTATTACGTAAGTTAAAAGACAAGGGAACTCCCGTTGTGTCTTTATTCATAAGCGGGCGACCAATGTGGGTAAACGCTGAATTAAATGCCAGTGATGCTTTTGTAGCAACTTGGTTACCTGGGACAGAAGGAGATGCTATTAGTGATGTGTTATTTTCGCACGCTGAGGGCTCTGTAAATTACGACTTTAAAGGCAAATTATCGTTTTCTTGGCCCAATAATCCAGTGGATAATCACAACCGTGGCGATGAAGACTACACCCCATTGTTGCCATACGGGTTTGGTTTGACGTATTCAGACAAAAACACGCTCAGTGATGACCTTGCAGAGCAAAGCCAATCATCACAACAACTTGAAGATTTAGTGATGTTTGAGCGTGCAGTTAAATCGCCGTGGAGCCTTGTGTTACAAAGCGCAGAGCAAAAAAAGACCATGGCTAGTAGTCGTGAGTCTGTAGGTGCTGTCAGTGTTAAAACGTTTGATAAAGATGTACAAGAAGATGCTCGAGCAATCAGTTTTACAGGCAATGAAATCGCTGCTGTGCGTTTGATGGCTGCATTTCCATCAGACTTGCGCTCATACGTTGAGAAGTCAGGTCAACTGCAGATGCAAATTAAAGTTGATCAGGCTGCTGATGCGCCGCTTTGGCTTGGTATGCAATGTGGCGATGACTGCCAGGGGAAATTTGATATTTCAGAGCAGCTTAAGGGGCAAAATGGTTGGCAAACCCTGAACATAGATTTAGCGTGCTTTGCAGATCAAGGTGTTAACTTATCTCAGGTATTCTCACCTTGGCAAATAAGTACGTCTGCAGATTGGCGTGTATCAATTGCTAAATTAAGTATTCACACTAATCGTGAGACTTCCTCTGCAATAACTTGCCAGTAAAACCAGCTCAATCCCTTTTAGCAGGTGCTTAGCCCATTAGCACCTGCTTTTTGACTATTCACATCCTGTATATTCTATTTTTCCATGCTAACTCATTGATGAAAAACATTAAGTTCTGTGCTACTGTGATTGGAAAATGAAATAACACGTTTAAACTCTAAATAAAGGCTGTTTAAAATGACCCCATCTTTATCGTTAGCCCCCTCAAAGATTGTCTGTGTTGGACGAAATTATGTTGATCATATTAACGAGTTGGGCAATCAAATAGCCGACCAGATGGTGGTGTTTAATAAGCCAAACACGGCGATTGCGACTCAATTGTTGAGTGAGCATAATGGCGAACCTTTACATTTTGAGACTGAAATTTGTTTTAAAATACAACAAGGCCGCCTAGCTGAGGTGGGGGTAGGGTTAGATCTCACTAAACGTGACTTACAATCCAAACTAAAAGCAAAAGGTTTACCGTGGGAGCGAGCCAAAGCATTTGATGGCTCTGCTTTGTTTAGTCATTTTGTACCAATAGAGCAAGATGATATCGCTGGATTAAACCTTTCGTTAATTATTAATGACCATCTTCAGCAGCAAGGTAACGTCGAGTTGATGCTCTACAAGCCATCAAATATTTTAACGCAAATAAGTGAGTTCATGACCTTGAATGACGGCGATATAATTATGACTGGCACGCCAGCTGGTGTAGGCAGGGTAATTGCCGGAGACGCTTTTAAAGCGAGTATAATGTGTGCAGACCAGTTGCTTATTGAAGTATCTTGGCTGGCGGTTTAGCTAGGGTCTGTTGACCTTTGCGGATTAAAATTTGTTCAAACTAGGGGCGGTTTAATCGCGGCGCGAGGTTTGTAACCTAGTGGGCTAAGTCAAAACCGAGCAAAGCTACCGCGTCCTGCTAACGCCCCTTACCTACATCCATGTAGGTAACAAAGAGTAAATCGCCCCTAGGCTGAACCCGAAGGGCAGCGCCTGTTTGGCATTGATGCTGCGTTATCGCCTATTTATGGGGAATAACCACACCACATAGGCGCTGCCTTGCCTAAATACCAAACAGACTGCTGCAAATTTAACCTTGAAAGGTCAACAGACCCTAATATATTTTGCTGGTAAATTTGATTAAAATTACTAAATGAGTTTTCTAACCAAAAGTGCTGGCCCTGTTGGTAGGTTTTTGAAGGAAGTATCTTTTGCGTTAGTACCTTATTTATTTTTTTTATAGCTTGTTGGGCAAACCCATTTGGTGCACTTGATGAACAACCAACAGCACCCATTACAAAGGGCGCTTGATTTGCTTCAAAATTTAAAGAGACAATTCTGTTGAGTTTATTTTCACGGTTAAAGTAATCAGCCATAAATGGGTAATCAATTGTGTAGTCTATATAACCATGATTAATCCGTGAAATAACTGTTTTAGATTCATTTTCACTGCTCCAGCTTAAAGACGCTGAATTATATACCTGCGTATTTCTTGCTATCTCATTTAGTTTAGGGGTGAATTTTCTCGCTGCACTTTGGCCAAACACAAATTCGGGATCAATAAGCAAGTTGACTAGCTTCACTGGCTGGCCATGTTTTTTATTTATTTTAGTGGCGTTTTTGGTTGTGGTAATAATACGAAAGGGTGGGTATACCGCAGTGGGTATTGAATAGGTTGCTCTGGCGGTATCTTTGGTCCGATGAATCATGCATGGGAAACACACATTTCTACCTTCGTCTAAATTTTTTCCTATGCGCTTTTGTGGCATCACAATCCGGGTGTGTTTGAGTGATGGCAAGTACTCTATCAACTGCTCGATAAGATTGTCACATAACCCGCCGTGCGGATTGAGTTTCGTTTTATTTAGGTGAAAGGGAGGGGTCGCACTTTGCAGCCACGTAATTTCTTTTATCGTGCTAGCGGTGTCAGCAAGTGTACCTGGTATCCATAGTAATAAGAGCGCTGCGCTTTTCCTGTACCACCATTTATTCATTGATAAACCCCAACTAAGTTGTTAATTCTCGAATTAATTATAGAAGGTTTTTAATGAGCTGCTAATGATTAACCATTAGCAGCTCATTGTTTTTTCAATAGTATGTATTAAAAAGGGACAGGGTATTGCTGGTATACGTGTGCAATATCATCTAACGTTTGTTCGCTTAGTTGAATATTAAACGCATCTATATTTTCTTTAAGCTGCGCCATGCTGGTGGCACCAATGATTGTTGATGATACACCGTCAACTTGATTACACCATGCAAGGGCTAATTGTGCAGATGTAATGCCTAGTTGCTTGGCAATCTCCATATAATGGTTGATTGCTTGCTCTGATGCTTGGGTATTACGGAATAAACCATTACGCTGCGATATTGTCCAGCGACTACCACCAGGGCGAGCGCCATTTTGATATTTACCACTGAGCATGCCGCCACCAAGCGCAGACCAGGGAAGGTAGGCAACATCTTCATGAATGCATTGTTCTATTAAGTAAGGCCAATCTTTGCCATGAATAAGGCTAAATTCGTTTTGAATAGACACCATACGTGGCAAGTTATGCTCATCACTTAGGCGTAAAAATTGGCTAATTCCCCAAGGGGTATCATCAGACAGGCCACAGTGCTTAATTTTTCCTGCTTTTACACAGTCATTTAATCCCTCAAGAATATCGAGCATGCTGGCAGTATTTTGTTCGGTGTCTGCATCACTAAAGCGAATTGTGCCCGGAAAATGACGGCCAAAGTGTGGCGTCGAGCGATTTGGCCAGTGTAATTGGTATAAATCGATTACATCGGTTTTTAAGCGTTTGAGTGAGTCCTCAACAGCATCAATAACGGATTGGCGAGTAATATCACCGCCTTCTCTTACCCAAGGTAAGCCATTACCCGCAATTTTAGTCGCAATCACAATATCATCACGTTTGGCTTTATTTCGTGACACCCAATCACCGATGATGGCTTCCGTTTTGCCATAGGTCTCAGCAGAAGGTGGCACCGCATACATCTCTGCGGTGTCAATAAAGTTAACACCGTTGGCCAATGCATAGGCTATTTGCTCATCTGCATCAGCTTGTGAATTTTGCAAGCCCCAAGTCATACTTCCTAAACATACGCGAGAAACATTGACTCCACTTCTACCTAATGGACTATATAACATGGCTATTCCTTTTATTCTTGCGAGTAAGTTTTTAGCGCCTCGATGAGCGGGTCACTTAAGGTGGCTTTTTTACCTGTTTTAAAATTAAACATAACGACTTGTGATGATCCAACGGTTGTTATGGCATTTTGTTGCTGACTAAAAACAGTGTAGTGCATCATAAAACGATCAGCTTTAATATCGCTGATTGTTACACCGACAAGTACGGTATCAGGAAATGTTACCGGGCGTTTATAGCGAGCATTATTTTCGCTGATCACAGGCCCTATACCCGTTATTTGTAGGTCTTCGAGAAGGTTTACTTGATTAAAGAAGTCAATGCGAGCGGTTTCAAAGTAACGAAAATATACCACGTTGTTCACGTGTTGCAGGGCATCCATTTCACCCCACGCTACATTTATTTTAGTGTGGATAGGGTATTGTTCTATAAACGATTGCATAGCAAAGCTCTATTAATTTAAAGAATCGTTAGGTTAGCAATATGGCGCTTTTAGCTCAAGGAGATTAGAGTTTTTATAAAACACCCCTATATTTAATTAATGATGGACGTGAAGGAGTTGATTATGCAATCGATTACAAGGAAAGCCCTTAAGTGGAGTGCTTTATTCATTTTGATTTGCTTGTCATTAACTTGCTATGCAATGGGCAATGCGTCAGGGGCTATTATTTTGGTTGCGCTTGGTTTTGTACTTGAGGGTGTTTTTTGGTTGTTTGGTCATAAGTTGCTTACACGCAAAAAAATCCCCTAGCCCTCAGTCACATTAACAAACTTGCTAATCAATAAAACTTAATTAATAATAGCTGTTCATATATACAGTTGTTTGGTTTAGGGGAATGAAAAAGTTTATTCATATCGACATGGATTGCTTTTATGCGGCCGTTGAGATGCGAGATAACCCATCGCTTGCGAATGTTCCCTTGGCGATAGGGGGAAAAAGCCGCAGAGGGGTGCTCTCGACCGCAAATTATATTGCTCGGCAATATGGCGTACGCTCGGCAATGTCAAACTACCATGCAAAACAATTATGCCCTGATTTAGTTATCGTACCAGGGCGCATGCACGTATATAAAGAGATATCTAAGCAAATCCGCGCGATATTCCAAGACTATACTCACCTAATAGAACCTCTATCATTAGATGAGGCATACCTTGATGTGACCGATAGCACGGCATGTAAAGGCAGCGCTACGTTAATTGCGCAACAAATTAGAGCAGATATATTTGCAACGACGGGGTTAACCGCCTCTGCTGGAATTGCACCAATTAAGTTTATTGCCAAAATTGCCAGTGATGAAAATAAACCAAATGGTCAATGTGTTGTGCTACCAGAAAATGTAGACGACTTTTTAGCAACCCTGCCACTTGGAAAAATCCCCGGCGTTGGTAAGGTCACATTAGAGAAGCTTAATTTAAAAGGGTTATATACCGGGGCTGATGTATGCGAAAAAGGGGTTAACTGGATGCAACAGCATGTGGGTAACTTTGGTGTATCGCTGTACCAAAAGTGTGCGGGGTTACACATTGGCACAGTATCAACAGAGCGGGTTAGAAAATCGCTAAGTGTTGAACATACTTATGAATACAACAAAACCAGCTTACAAGAGTGTTTAGAGCAATTACCTTCGTTATTAGAGGAGTTAACCCGTCGGTTAGCTAAACAGCAGTTAGAGCAGCAAATTAATAAATTAAGCGTAAAAGTAAAGTTCGCAAACTTTGTAGTAACGTCAGCAGATCAGGCATCTCACCAACTTAACTCAGGCATCTTGAGTGAGCTGTTAACTAAAGCATATGAGCGTGGAAACCAGCAGCCAGTGAGGCTACTAGGGATTGGAGTTGGTATCAAAAGCGAACCACAACAGCACCTACAGTTAAGCATATTAGACTAAAGGTTTAGAGTCAGAATAAGGGAATTATTGTTAGGGTGTAGATTGAACATAATTCTATTGTGTCGCTTCAAAAAATCAGGTTGAAAGCTTTAACACAGTGGGGAATAAACCTTGCTACGAGTAAGTGGTCACCTGTCTTTTTAAAGTAATAAATACAATTAGGTAACGTGTTTTTTAAAACGTATATAACCGATTTGCTAATTTAATGGATGATTATCTTTTTTAAATTTGCTGTCAAAATAACGCGCCGCACTCAACCTTGCTTGTATTGTGTGCACACACGGGTATATCAATTTTAATTATAAGAGAGAATGCTATGCAATCAGTCGTAATTGTACTGCTGGGTATGGTTGGAATGCTTTTTGGTTGGTTTGTTTATTCTAAATTTATCGCCGAGAAGATTTTCAAAATGGACGACAATTTTGTCACACCCGCGCATGAGTTAGAAGATGGTGTGGATTATGTGCCAACAAACAAAGTCGTTCTTTGGGGGCATCATTTTACCTCCGTTGCCGGAGCCGCACCAATTGTAGGGCCCGCTATTGCTGTTTACTGGGGCTGGGTGCCTGCAGTGCTATGGGTTGTGTTTGGTACCATATTTTTCGCCGGTGTGCATGATATGGGTGCTTTGTGGGCAAGTGCGCGCAATAAAGGTAAATCCATGGGAGCACTCTCAGAGTCAGTTATAGGCAAACGTACTCGTGCTTTGTTTATGATTGTTGTTTTCCTTGTATTGTTGATGGTTAATGCCGTATTTGGCGTGGTCATTGCCAAGTCGTTCATTAACAGCCCTAATGCTGTGTTTCCTGCATGGTCAGCCATTGTGGTAGCGCTTGTTATAGGTCAGCTACTGCGCAAGAAAGTATCGCTTATTCCATTGTGTTTTATTGGCGTTGGGATCTTGTACTACACCATCTATTTAGGCAGTAGCATGCCCATTATGTTACCAGATGAATTGTTCGGTTTATCTGCGAATGCAAACTGGATAATTATCTTATTTATTTACGCTGCGATAGCGTCTTTATTACCTGTTTGGATGTTATTGCAACCACGTGACTTTATTAATGGCATGCAATTGCTTGTTGGCTTGGTGCTGTTATACGGAGCTGTATTTGTATCTATGCCAGATATCACGGCACCTGCATTTAATACGCAAACAGCCATGGATACCCCGAGTATTATTCCGCTGTTATTTGTGACCATTGCCTGTGGTGCGGTTTCTGGATTTCACGGCATTGTGTCATCAGGAACGAGCTCTAAACAATTAAATAAAGAGACTGATGGTCGCTTTGTAGGCTATTTAGGTGCGGTTGGTGAAGGTATGCTTGCATTAATCACGCTGGTGGCTGTCAGTGGTGTTGCCTTAGCGGTATCACCTGAGGAGTGGCATGAAATATACAGCCACCTAGGGGCTGGTAGTGTGGGAGCATTTGTTAATGGTGGCGCAAATTTGATTGAAAGCGGTTGGGGGATATCCAACGAAATAGCGTCAACATTGCTTGCTGTTATGGTGGTGTTATTTGCTGGTACTACAATGGATTCTGGCGTTCGTTTACAGCGTTATATTATCCAAGAGTGGGGCGATATCTATAACATAAAAGTGATTAAAAATGGTGTGATAGCAACACTCATTGCTGTTTTGAGCTGCTTATTACTCGCGTTTGGTGCAGGTGGCGCCAGCGGAAGCGGGGGGATGATTATATGGCCTCTATTTGGTTCGACGAATCAAATTTTAGCAAGTTTAACTTTATTGGTTATCTCTGTAATTCTAATTAAAGCTAATCGCCCTGCGCGATATACTCTGATCCCAATGAGCTTTGTTTTAGTTATGGCATTCTTCGCCGGTGTTATCAAATTAGGCGAATATTACCAGCAAGGTAATTGGCTACTTGTGATACTTGATGTTGTTGTGCTGGTGATCAGTGTGTTCGTAATGCTTGAAGCGTGGTCTGTTATTGCAAAACACCGCCGCGATAACGCACTTAAATCTGGTAAATAGCAGGCAGTTTAAGCTGTAAAACTTAGTTGCCAGTGATGTGTTGACTCATCTCACATTACTGGCAATAGGTACTTAAATAAATGATAATAAGGTTCTAAGCTTTTTGACAACAGGACCTTTTTTTATGGCATACCCACATGCAGTTGCGGCCCCGCAATTAGATAACGCTAAACACGATGCGCTTATTATTATTGCTGATGACTTTTCACAGCTAGACGATCCTAACTTGAGTAAAGCAATTAAAGCTCAAATGGCTGTTGATGCCCGCATAGGTAAAAAAGTAACATTACTTGTTGTTGACTCTAAACGTGTGATTTTAGCACCAACAGGTCCTTTAAATCGTGACTATGATGATGTACGTCGATATTTTGATGCAGCAAAACTGGCTATCAATGAAGCAAAAGCGTCTGGTAGTAAAAAACCTGCTATTTTTCTTCCTCAAGCCAGCCAAGATACTCGTTACCAATACGCGTTAGAAGTTGCGTACTTAGGTGCATGCCAAGCATTATGGCAACCACTTGAAGCGCGTGAACACCACGGTGAGGGCATTGAGCCTATTACACAAATCGCGCTATTTGGTGCCTCAGAACAAACGATTAAAGCCGTTAACGCTATTGCAGCGGGACAATACGCAGCACGTGATTTGTGTGGTACTGAACCTGAGCGTATGGCACCGCCAAGGTTTGCTGATTATTGTGTTGATTTATTTAAAGACTCTAGCGTAAATGTCGAAGTAATTTCAGATATCAAAGCGATTGATAAAGATTACCCAATGATGAGTACGGTTGCCCGTGCCTCGTATGCGGTAGAGCGCCATCACCCACGAGTAGTCAAACTTGAATATGTTCCAGAGGGAGAAGTTACCCGCACGTTGATGTTCGTTGGTAAAGGTTTGGTTTACGATACAGGCGGCGCAGATTTAAAAGTTGGCGGATACATGGCAGGCATGAGTCGAGATAAAGGCGGTGCAGCATCGGTTGCAGGCTTTATGAAATCAGTTGCTGACTTTCAACCAAAAGGCGTTAAGGTTATTGCCTTTTTAGCCGTGGTTCGTAACTCAATTGGCTCTGATTGTTTTGTCCCAGATGAAATTATTACTAGCCGTGAAGGTGTTCGTGTTCGTATTGGTAATACCGATGCTGAAGGGCGCTTGGCGATGGGCGATTTATTAAGTGAGATGAAAGATCTTGCTAAAAATGAAGTTAACCCTGAGCTATTCACTGTTGCAACATTAACAGGTCATGCTGCCCGTGCAATGGGGCCTTACAGTGCTTATGTTGAAAATGGCCCTGCACGTGTTGCTAATGTGTCTCGTAAGCTAGCCGATTGTGGTGATTTATGGGCTGATGGTGCTGAAGTATCACGTAGTCGTCGTGAAGATTACGATTTTATCAAACCACGCACTTTGGCTGATGATGTGTTATCAAGTAACAATGCAGCGTCTGCGGTCACTGCCCGAGGCCACCAATTTCCAATGGCATTTTTAGCGGTAGTTGGCGGGTTAGATAAGCATGGCAGTGAGTCAGCTCATCCAATTCCATATGTTCATATGGATATTGCTGGTAGCGGTGTTGAAGGCGGTGATTGGCAACATGGTAAACCTACAGCAGCAGGTTTAAGTAGCTTATTCGCACGCTATTGTTTGTAAGGTACGTGCAAGAAAAAAGCCCCGCTAATTAACATGGCGGGGCTTTTTGTTGCTT
This sequence comes from Pseudoalteromonas sp. KS88, assembly GCF_004766475.1. Taxonomy (NCBI): domain Bacteria; kingdom Pseudomonadati; phylum Pseudomonadota; class Gammaproteobacteria; order Alteromonadales; family Pseudoalteromonadaceae; genus Pseudoalteromonas; species Pseudoalteromonas sp. KS88. The sequence goes on along the minus strand of NZ_PYHV01000028.1, from coordinate 40,456 downwards.
GAATTTTTTAATCCAATTTGAAACGATTTACGACATCATTTAGCTCTTGGCTGCTGTGCTTTAAATTATCACTGGCATCAGATAGTTGAGCCGTGTTTTGTAATGACTGTTGTGTTGATTGCGATAGCTCGTTAATTCGCAGATTTACTTCATCCGCAGCACTTGACTGTTGTTCAGTTGCCCGCGCTATTTGGCTGTTCATGTCTGTAATTACAGTTACAAGACGCTCAATCTCAGAGAGAGACATATTTGCAGTACCTACCTGTTCTACAGTGCGACTGGATAGTTGCTGGCTTGCGTTTACAGCGTCAACGGCCGCTTGTGCGCCTTTTTGCAGTTTTGCAATCATCGTTTGAATTTCATCAGTACTTTTTCCTGTTCGGCTGGCCAACGTTCGAACTTCATCTGCAACAACAGCAAACCCTCGACCTTGCTCGCCAGCTCTAGCTGCCTCTATTGCTGCGTTCAATGCCAGTAGATTTGTTTGTTCAGCAATGCCACGAATAACATCAAGCACCGATCCTATGTTGTTACTCTCTTGTGCCAAATCAGCTGTTACTTGGCTTACTGTTTCAATATGATGTGACAGCGTTTCAATCGCTTTAATTGTTTGTGCCACCACATTTTTACTATCAGATGCGTTAGTTGCCGCCTCGGCTGCGGCATGCTCTGCGGCTTCAGCATTGCGACTCACATCATGTATTTGGTTAGTCATTTGCGCCATAGCGGTTGCAACTTGGGTTGAGCTATCATTTTGTAATTCGATGAATGATAAATTTGTTTTGCTTGCCTCATCAATATTATGCGCATATTGATTTACGTTATTTGCACTTAAGGCTACATGTTTGAGTGATTCACGCATTTTATTTGTATATAAATTAAAGTGGCGAGAAAGGCGTGAAACTTCATCATTACCCTGCTCATTAAGTGCTTGAGTTAAATCGCCTTCACCTTGAGAGATATCTTTCATCATGTTGGCGGCAAGTTTTGTGGGTAATAAAATGCTGCGAGCAATTAAGTAACTAAGCCCAATTAGCAGTAAAATAATAACAGTTGCATTAATAATCACTAAGTTGCGAAGGTGTGCAAAAGCTTCATCTATTGTGTCAATGTAAACACCAGAACCTACAATCAGTTCCCAGGGGGGAAAGCCTTTAACGTAGGCAATTTTATCAATGGGTTTATCGGCTCCAGGTTTTGGCCATTTGTAGGGAATGATCCCCTCACCTTGTTTTTTAACTAAGTTAACCATGTCAACAAATAGCAATACGCCATCAGGATCCTTAGTATTACTTAATGACTTGCCAATGAGCTCTGGTTTAAAAGGGTGCATTACCATTTTTGGTGTGTAGTCATTAACCCAAAAATAGTTATCCCCATCATAGCGCAGTGCTTTTAATGCGTTCAGCGCTGCTTGTTTGGCTTGTTGCTCACTCATTTTCCCGCTTTGTTGTAGCGCGTAAAAGTGGCTAAAAATACTGTGCGCAGATTCAACCAAGTTTTTTGTTTTAGTGTGTTGCTCAGTTTTCAACGAATCGTATTGCTGAGTTAATGTGGTAACACTTAACAACATTAAACCAATGACAACAACGCATACTAATAGCGCTAATCGCTGAAAAATTGTAAATCGACGCAGGTAAGACATAGCTGTTCTCAATAAGTTAATGTGTTTGCTCGTTATTGTGTGTTGTTGCACCAGCTCTAATTTAAGAGTCTTTAAGGTATTGCTTGAGTGTTTACTAGTTTCTTAGTATTTACTAAGATTTTATTAAGTTGAAACTTACCTAATCGGAGTAAGCACTCTTAATTAAGTGTAGTAAAAACAGGTAATATATCTAGGGTCTGTTGGCCTTTGCTGTAGGTTTATCGTTTTAAAACTCACAGAAAGTGGAAGATAAGCAAAAAAAAGGCTGATTTTTGCAATCAGCCTTTAGTGAAATTTTAATGCTTTTTAAACAACTTATTTCACGTCAAAGTGACGGTTAAAGAAGTTAGTAATAGTTTGATGTAAATGTGTTTGCACTTGTTTACCGCGTAAGCTGTGTTTTGAGCCTGGGTAAGTCATCATTTCAAACTGCTTTTCATTATCTTGCAGTTGTTTAAATAACTTGGTTGCGTGGGTAAACAATACGTTGTCATCAGCCATACCGTGATAAATCATCAGTGGGCCTTTTAGACCGTCAGCGTACGGGAACACCGCGCTATTTTTATAACCCTCAGCATTTGTTGCTGGGTGAGATAAATAACGCTCGGTATAATGCGTATCGTATAAAGCCCAATCAGTTACTGGTGCGCCAGAAACACCCGCTTGAAAGTAATCGCCAGCTTTAAACATGGTCATTAATGCCATGTAACCACCATAACTGTGACCATAGATACCAATACGTTGAGGATCTACATAATCAAGCGTTCGTAAGAACTCGACGCCTTTTATCTGATCGGCAACTTCTACTTCACCTAAGTTTTTGTAGATGGCATCTTCAAACTTTTTACCACGGTTGTAAGAACCACGATTGTCGAGTTGAAATACCACGTAACCCTGTTGTGCCATATATTGGAAATATAAGTTTTTACTACGCCAGCTGTTAGTAACACGTTGTGCGTGCGGGCCACCATATACGTTAACAAGTACAGGGTGTTTTTTACCATTATTCACTGTTGCAGGTTTAAATAAACGGTAGTGCATAACTTGACCGTCTTCTGCTGTTAAGGTGCCGTACTCAGGCTCAGCTAACTCGTCAAGGAAAGGGGTTAGTGGGTGGTTATTATCAAGCTTATTTTGTTCAAGCCATGTAATAAATTCACCATTTACTTTGCGAAGTGCAGCCGAGTTAGGTTGATTAACTGACGAGCTATTATCAATAAAGGTTTTACTGTCTTTAGCCATAACCACTTTATGATAAGCACCTTGCTCGGTGATACGTTCAATATCACCTTTTTTAAATAATGGCACGCTGTATAAATGGCTTTCAAGTGGTGTATCTTTGCGGCCAGCAAAATACACAATGCCTTTGTTCTCATCAATGCCTTTTAAGCTATCAACAACCCAGTCTCCGCGGGTTATTTGACGAACAAGTTTGCCATTAGTACGGTATAGGTAAAGGTGTTTAAAACCATCACGTTCAGACGCCCATACGAAATGCTTTTTGTCTTTTAAGAACTGTAAGTCAAAATGTAAGTTGATCCACGTGTCGCTGGTTTCAGTTAGAGCAACTTTTTGTTTTTTAGTGTTGGCATTGTAAAAGCGCAGCTCTAATTTATGTTGTGAGCGGTTTTGCCATTGGTAAGATAACGTCGTGTCGTCTTCTAACCATTTGGCACGCGCAATATAAATGTCTTCGTTTTTACCTAAATCAATCCAATCAGTTTGCTGGTTATTAATTTTTACCACACCCAGTTGAATTTTTACGTTATTGGTGCCAGTAAACGGGTAGCGTTGGTTAAATAGCTTAACTTCGTCAGCGTAAATTTCGTTACGAATAGCTTCTTTTACTGGGCTTTCGTCAATTCGCGTGAAGGCAATTTTTGACTCATCACCTGCCCACCAGTAGCCAGTCATACGGCCCATTTCTTCTTGCGCGACAAATTCAGCCATGCCGTTTTTAATGACGCCGCCGCCATCTTTGCTAAGTTGAATCTCTTTACCCGATTTAAGGTTTAGCGCAAATAAATTCTGTTCACGTATAAAAGATACAAAATTCCCTTTTGGCGAGAAACGAGCATCGGTTTCAAATGCATCGGTATCTGTTAATTTACGGCTTTTTGCGGAGGCTAAATCGTAGTAATAAAGGTCGCCATTTAGCGGAAAAAGAAGGGCTTTACCATCCTTTGACCATTTATATTCCAAAATACCTTTACCAAAAATGCGCTGGCGCTCACGGCGTGCCTTTTCTTCGTCTGATAGGTTTTCAGGGCCAGAAAAAAGTTGTGCCGAATCGACTAGTAAGCGATTTTTGTTGTCTTTTAGATTGTATTCCCATAAATCATAGCGGTTGTAATCGTCGGTTTTACCTTGTAGGTAAGTAACACGGCTACCATCAGGCGAAAACTTCAGTTGCACAGGGGCTTTGCCCGCTAAACTAGGGTCGTCAAAAATACGCTCTAATGTGAGAGGTTTTGCTTGCACGGTTAGTGTTGTAGCTACTAAGGGCAGAGCCCATGAGAGGTGTTTGATTTTTTTTAACACGTAATTACCTTCGCTCGAATAAAAACTGCCATGATGTTAAAGCCAAGCGTGGGCAACTGCAACTAAATGCTATAAAGTAGTTTAGATGCTCCATTGAGATAAATAAAAGGAATAAAAATGACAGTTGAATTTGCTTTAGCACCAGAGCTGGCTCGTGATTGTATTGACGTGGCTGACTGGCCTCTTTGCAAAGTGTTATTAATGAATGATAGCCAGTACCCCTGGTTTATCTTAGTGCCTCGTAAAGCAGGCCTAAAAGAGAGCATTGATTTAAGTGAAACAGAGCAAATTGTTTTAATGCAAGAGTCGGCTAAGCTAAGTCGATTACTACAAGATGTTTTCTCCCCAGATAAGCTCAATGTCGCAGCGCTGGGTAACATGGTGCCACAGCTACATATTCATCATATTGCCCGCTATAAATCGGATGCTGCGTGGCCAGCACCAGTGTGGGGTAAATATCCTGCTAAACCATATTCCGATGAACAAATAGCTAAGCTAAAAGCCGTTTTCAATCATTCTTAACGACGTACCTTTGAGAGTAGTATGAAATTTATAAAGCAATGTTGCACAAGCTTACTGTTATTATCATTATCTAATGCCACTTTTGCTGTATCTAATGAGCAAGCAAGTGTTGGCTTGTCAGTGCAAGCTAATTTTCACGCAATTGACAATGTTGGAGTCGCTAATTTAACACCTCATGCAGGGCATGTGTATTCAGCAGGCCAACCAAGTATTGATCAGTTTGAGGCATTAGCGCATGAAGGTATTAAGCATGTAATTAACCTGCGTGGGCAAAGCGAACAAGACTGGGATGAAAAAGCACTGGTTAACAGCTTAAATATGGATTATGTCGCGCTACCTATTACTGGTGCCAAAGATATAAATGTGAAGAATGCACGTTTATTAACGCAGTTTCTGGCACAGAGAAAAGGTGAGGCTGTGTTAGTTCATTGTGCTAGTAGTAATCGAGTCGGTGCGTTGATGGCTATTGCAGCTTATGAACGCAGCCAAGATATAGAGGCTTCCATTGCTGAGGGAAAAAGTTGGGGCTTAAAAAGCCTGGAGCCAGTAGTACGTAATGTTATAAGTAATCTAGACTGAGTATGTGTGTTACAGCCAGAGGCCGTAACACACTAGGTTTAATGCTAAAGCCCTAGTACAGCTTTACCTTGTTTAAAGGTTACATCAACAGGAATATTTGCTTGGCTTAGTTTTTCTAAGTCTTTAGCAAGCTCGGCTTTAATATCACCATGTGTGGCAATAAGTTGATCTACTTTTTGATAATCACCATCCCCTTGTAACGTCAAAATAAGGTTCGATAATTTAGCCATTGCCTGACCCATTTTTTCCATATTTACACGGTAAAGACCTTGCTCGTTTTTAGAGAAAGCGCCTTCTTGTGCAAAAAAGTTAAAACGGATCATGTTTGCTTTGCCATGTGCACTTGAGGCACCAAAACGTACTGAACGGAAAATACCCGCCATAAACGTGGTGTAGTAATCTTCCAATGTGCCTTGCGTTATTTCGCCTTTCTTAAGTAATTGTTCAACCATGTAAAGACCAAGGATATCTGCTTTTCCTTCTTCAAGCGCGCTAGCGTGTTCTTGTAAAGACTGGCGAACGGTTCCTTTACCTGTGATTGTATTTTTGATACCTAAACCGTGAGCCACTTCGTGGAACATCGTATTAGCAAAAAACGCATCAAAAGTAATGTGTTTACGTTGCTCTGGCACGATTAGTTGCTCTGCGATAGGTACTAAAATTTTATCAAACTTAGCGCGCATGGCATTTTTAAGCTGTAGACGACGTGTACCCTTTTCAAGCTGAACTTGTTCATCATTTGGTAGGTTGATAGCAATTGTTTTACTACCCGCATTTGAGTGACCTGCATAGTAAACAACATCGTATGCGTTTAGGTCTGCATCTGATCCTGGTACTTCTTGTTTATACTTGATATCAACAGGCAAGCCTTTTTGTAACTCAGGTAAGAAAGCTGCAAACTTAGCTAAACGCTCACTCCATGCTAAGTCTTTTACTAATACGTATGATTCGAATGCCGCACGTGAACCAAATAATTGATCTTCATATGTTTCTATAGGCCCAATAACCACATCAATAGGGTTATTTTTCATGTCCATCCAAGCAAAGTCAGATGCTTGATATTCATCACTGAGTAGCGCCTCGGCACGAAGGTTTAAGTAGTTTGCGAATTCTTTATCATCAGCAAGTTTACTTGCTTCTCGCAGCAGGACTGCTGCTTTTTCTAGTGCTTGTGCATACTCAATGGAGTAATCAACTGTATAAAGCTGACCTGCTTCATCACGCTTTACAATTGAATACAGCCCGTTTTTATCTTTAACGTCCGCATTATTAAGTTCTTCTTTTGTTATATCTGCAGGATAAAATTGTGCGCCTGGTGCTTTATCTTCATAACCTGATAGAAATACTTGATCACCATTTAAGCGGTCCCAAGGGCCGTAGTTTATAGCGGCAAACTTTTGCACTTCAGGGTCGTTTATTTTTGCTAAAAAGCTGGTTTTGTCTTCACCAAATGCTTGACGCCAAAATAGGTCATCCATGATTTTTGATGCATCGATTAACGTTGCGATCATGGCTTTTTGATTGTCACTTAAATGCGAAAGATCTGTGGTTAAGCTAAAGTCAGTATAAATAGCTAAGCGATCTTTATCGGCATTAATAAGCTGCTGTGAGATCGGTTTTTGAGTTTCATTTTTAGCTGATGTGTCTGAAATTTGGGTTGTAGCTTGCTCTGAGCATGCACTAAGAAAAGCGGCACCGCATAAAACGAGTGCTTTGCTAATTTGGTTAAGAGTCATTTTATTGCCTGTTATAAGAGAAGTTGGTAGCCAGTCACTTTGGGTTACTAGCCTTGCTTGAATAATGCATTAAAGCAAACCTTAAGCGCAAATAGCAAGTTTACTGCAATTTTATAAACAGACAGGAGAAAGTGGGCTTACTTATAAAATAAAGCGAGATAATTTTAGTAATTTCCTTAACTTTAGCGAGAACTTAGACAATACTGTGGGTATAACAAATAAAAGTTCCATAGCATGGCTTTTTCAGCAGGCTAATAACAAAGGATGACACATTTATGTCAACAGAAAACGCACTATTAACCATTTTGGTTGACCGAATTAATAACGACACTCTCGTGTTACCTACATTGCCAGAAATTGCGATTCGCGTTCGCCAAGCAGCAGATGACCCAGATGTAAATTTAACACAGATGGCTGATGTTATATCTCATGACCCTGCACTTGCTGCGCGCATGATCAAAGTGGCAAACAGTGCATTTATGGGGCGCTCAGTTAAAGTATCCAATTTAAACCAAGCTGTAACTCGTATCGGCTTAAGGCAAATTAAAAATATTGCAACCGCTATGGCGATGGAGCAACTCTTTGTGTCTCATAATGAGTTAATTAAAGGATATATGGATAAAGCGTGGCAAAAAACGCTTAAGGTGGCGTGCCACTCTATCACTCTTATGGAGTTCTTTTTAAAAGAAAACAAGCAAACATCACTAAATCGAGACACAATTACTTTAGCAGCGCTTGTTTATAATATTGGTGTATTACCTATTTTAACAGAGGCCGAACGTCATCCAGAAGTGTTTGCAAACCCAAGCTTTTTAGCTCATGCGATTCAAAAACTGAGTGGAAAAGTAGGGGGCGCCATTATGCGTGCTTGGGAGTTTACTGATGAATTTGTTGAAGTAGCTGAGAGTTGGGCAAATCCAAATTATCGCCCAGAACATATTTGTTACGTTGATTTCATTCGTATCGGTGCGATTATGGAAGGAATTCTTCAAGTTTCTGATAAGTCAGCTGCTTTACAGATGTATATTGATAAAGGCACCATCTCTTCTTTAGAGGTGTTTACAACCGATGAATACAATGAAATGTTAGATGATGTGAAATCTGTTTTTAGCTAATAAAGTAATAGTAATATACCCAAACCACCTCAAAATGCAGAATTCAGCGTTTCACTGGCTTGGGTATAAGCGCCATTACGGCGCTTATTATTTTAAAGTTAAGCTAGATCGTCAGCATCACCCAAACCGGATGTTAGCTCTTCTAACATTTGCTTTATTTCTTCAGAAGCTAAAATAAAATCAGCATCAAGCTTAATCAGCATATCTTCTTTAGGAATATCAGCATTCTCTTCTTTTAGTGTTTCCGAGTAACTTAAGCGTTTGATTGAACCATCATTTTGTAGCATAAACTTCAGGCGTTCTTGCCAATCAAGGGCGAGCTTAGTTACTCGCTTACCACTTTCAAGGTGAGATTTAACTTCATCACAAGCAAGATCATGGCCTTTAAGTTTTACTTGCGCGCCACTATCGTCCGCTTCTTCAAGTTCTGCATCAGAACCAATGGCAAAACCTTCTGGCGTACTAAAGTTGGTTAACCAGTCGGTTAGAAATACGTCTAAATCATAGTTTGCAAATGCAGGTACCACAGGTAATGTGCCAAGTGATTTACGTAAAAGTGCTAATAGTTCTTCAGCTTTATTAAAGCTACCACTGTTAACCACGACCCAACCATTTTCTTGGTCAACAAAAGCAAATTGTAAGCTCGATTTTTTAAACGCTTGAGGTAATAAAGTGTGAAGAATATTTTCTTTTAGCTCGTCTTTTTCTTTTTTCTTTACTGGGCGATTTTCTTCAGCTTCGATTTGCTCTATTTTTTCAGCAACCATTTCATTTACAACGGCAGCGGGTAAAACTTTTTCTTCGCGTTTTGCGCAAACTAAGATGCTTTTTTGAGAAAAATGAGAAAGAGATTCACCGTGTTTACCAAAGGCTTTGGTCCAGCCAAACGTGCTTAAGTCTTGGCTGCCGCAAGGGCGAAATACATCTTGCTCTAGGGCGTTATCAAAGTCTTCTTGAGTGTATGAAACATCTTGTTTAAAGCGGTAACAAATAAGGTTACTAAACCACATAGGGGATTTGATCCATTTGGTAAATTTGCTCAATCATAGCAATAAAAACCGGATGCTGAAATGGCTGATTTAGTTAATGCTCAGCAATTAAGCCAAGCATTAACCTAAACTTAAAATGCCTTTAATTATTGAAGATTGAAAGTGGCTTTGGCATGTCCTTAGGGAAGCTAATGTGGTAATGGAGGCCATTACCTGGCGAACTTGATACGTCGATATCACCACTAAGCGTTTGCTTAACTAAGTTAAATGTAATGTGTGTACCTAAACCACTTCCGCCTTGGTCGCGTTTAGTTGTAAAAAATGGGTCAAACAGCTTTTCTAGTTGTTGTTCGCTCACACCATTACCGTTGTCTTTAAAATCAATAACAACGTAATTATCATCATCCTTGATAATGATATCAATGATGCCATTTTCTAATCCATCAAAACCGTGAATCAATGAATTCATAATTAAATTAGTAAAAATCTGGCTTATAGCCCCTGCGGGTAAGTTCAGTGTTAGCTCTTCAGGGCAGTCTAAATTTATGTGGTGGCTAGTATTTTTAATTTTAGGGTGCAACGAGCGAATTACTTCTCCCAGATACTCTTTAAAATTAATAGTCCGCACAGCTTCACTTGCTTGGTCGACAGCTATTTGCTTAAAGCTGGCAACAAGCTCTGACGCTCTATCAAGGTTGCTGGTTAATAAGCTAGTGCTTTGTTTAGCGTCGTTAATAAACTCTTCCAATGCTTTTGGCGACAATGTTTTATCTTTGTAGGCGGCTTCAATTTGAACAAGTCGCTCTTGTAAAAACGATGTAGCTGTAACACCTATTCCTACAGGTGTATTGATGTCGTGAGTAATACCAGCGACTAAGCCACCCAATGCAGCCATCTTTTCCGAACTAACTAAACGTTCCTGAGCAATATTTAACTCATCAACATAGCGTTGTAGCTGAGTTTGCTTTGTAAGGAGTTCTTGCTCTGTATGGCGGCGTAGATCAACTTCTTCAGTCAATGTCAGCTTTTGTTTTTCTAGTTCATACTTTTGCTGTTGTAAGTCCATCATTGCTTGGCTCAAATTAGAGGTCTTTCGTGCCACTTCTTGCTCTAATTGTAGATTTTGTTGGTCAAGCTTTTCATTGCTGATAATAAGTTCTTTTTGAGTGTGCTCAAGTTCTTTACGGTATTGCACTACTTTGTCTATTAATGTATTGAAAGACTGCTCCATAACTTTTAATTCGTTATGTTCAGTTGTTTCAATATTGATGTGTTGTCCTTCAATATCGTTCAGTTCTAAATCTTCTATTTGCTCAGTTAATTGAGCAAGAGGATCAGTCAATAGCTTTCTAAAGGCCATTAAAAATAGGATGATTAAAAATGTGGTTTTGATCATCGCATTACCTATTAAAAAGTAAATTGAGATCATAATTCGACTAAAGACAACTTCTCTACTTGAGAAAAGGGTCACGTCACCTACTTGGGTGGCGCGTCCTGAAAATTCAAAAATTAAAGGGAAAGTGTAGCCAAATAAACCTGAAGGAGTATCTTCAATAATCGCCTCTTCTTGAACAAGCTGCTGACTGTATAGTTCTCGTATATCTAATGAGCGGCCTAGTTGTGATATTATTTCACCGCTGTCATCGCGTACAATAATGCCCTCAATCATTGGGATCGCAAGCAGTCCTTCAGCAGTTGTGATGGTTTGCTTTGTGTTTAACTCCCAAATTGCGCGAGTTAAACTACGGCTAAAAGTTTTTTGTAACGTAGTTAGCTCGTTGCGAATGTAATCTTTAGTATTGATATATTCAGCAATTACTTGGCCGCAAGTGACGACAAATGTAAGTAAAAAGTAGACAGATAATACGCTGGTCAATAGCTTTTTTGAGAGACTTTTTTGTAGCATGGATTGTCCATAGCTCCTTGGTGGCAATTGAATTACGTTTTGCTTTTACTAAAGTTAGCTAATAAACGTATAAAAATAAATAAAAGAATTGTTTATTAAGCAACAAAGTAAGGAAATTTTCTTTTTTTAGCAAAAACTTAAGCTTATCTCATTTTATTATTTGTGATATAAAATCTATTATCATTTGTCAAAACGTAATGAGTGTATGATCCACTTATTAACTTTTTTATTCTTAATCTAGTAGTTAAAGGTATGAATTTTTCTGTATTAGTCTGTGACGACTCAACTGTAGCACGTAAGCAAGTAGTGCGCTGTTTAAATGAATGTATTGATGCAGATATCAAGCAGGCTAAAAACGGTAAAGAAGCACTTGAATTAATGAAGACCCAGAGCTTTGACCTACTGTGTCTTGATTTAACGATGCCTGAAGTCGATGGCGTGCAGGTATTAGAAGCGATAAGAGCACAAAAAATTGAGTGTTTTGTTTTGGTTATCTCAGCGGATATCCAAGAAAAAATGAAGCTGCGCGTCACTCAATTGGGGGCTATCGACTTTATTCACAAGCCAATAGATAAACCAAGGTTGAAAGAAGTCTTGCATAAATTTGGCATTCGATAGTTTTTTATATAACCAAAAAACATAATTTATCTTTTCAAGTGGGTTGACAGAATAGCCACCTTTGAGGCAGTCTAAAGGCTATGAAAACAAATAATCACGTACTGACCATTATTATTACAACCACCATTCTTACTGGATAGTGGCATAGGTCGGTGCAACAAATTTAAAGGCCTGTGTTCACTAAGAACACAGGCCTTTTTTCGTTTTATGGGATGAGGAAACATAAAAAATGCGAGTATTAAAATTTGGTGGGTCATCACTTGCCGACTTTGCGTGTTTACGACAGGTAGCTCAGTTAGTCAAAGCGCAACTAAAAGATGAAATGTTATTGGTATTGTCAGCGCCAGGCGGTATGACTGACTCTCTTGTTGCGCTGGCTAGCAGCGCAGAACAAGGGCTAGATTACAGCGACCAATGGCAAGCTTTAACGCAGCGTTGTGAAAGTTTAAAAAGTGCAGTAGAAGCCGATTTTGGTCAGGTCGAGAACTGGCCAGATCTTGATGAATTAAGCAATAAACTGGCAGGCGTAAAACTGATTAAGTGTTGCCCTGATCAAGTACGTGCGTATGTTATTAGTTTTGGTGAACGCGTTAGTGTGTCATTAATGCAATGTTTATTGAGCTCACACAATGCACGTTATTTAGAAGCCACAGCCTGCATCGCTTCAACGGGTGGTCATATTGATGCTGAAGCTGATTTAGCTGCCAGTAAGGTTCGTTTTCAAGCAGCATTAAAAGAAAGCCCTGCTAACATTTACATCATGCCTGGTTTTACGGCAAGTAATGAACAAGGTGAGTTAACAACACTTGGCCGTAACGGCTCTGATTATTCAGCTGCGATTGCAGCAGCGTGTTTAGAAGCCGACGTGTGCCAAATTTGGACTGATGTAGATGGCGTTTATAATGCCGATCCTCGCTATATTAAAAAGGCGACTAAGGTCGATTTTTTATCTTATAAAGAAGCGATGGAACTGTCTTATTTTGGTGCTAAGGTGCTTCACCCGAAAACAATTTTACCGTGCGCTAAAGCGGGCGTGCCATGTGAAATTAAAAATACCCATAACCCAGAGGCGCAAGGCTCATTAATTGGTAATGATTATTCGTCAGATGAACCTGTAAAAGCGCTGTCTAGCTTACAAGATCTTGCCATGTTAACGGTTTCGGGCCCAGGCATGAAAGGTAAAGTAGGTATGGCATCAAAGGTATTTAATGCCCTTGCCCATGATAACGTGTCTATCGTATTAATCACGCAATCGTCGTGTGAATTTAGTATCAGTTTTTGTGTTCATGAATCAGATTTAGCCCTTGCACTTGAAGCTTTACAAACGGCCTTTGAACTAGAGTCGCAAGCGGGTCTGATTGAGCCTGTACAAGTGCAGCGTAATTTAGCGATTGTTACCCTAGTAGGTGACAACATGCGCGCGCACAAAGGCTTAGCTGCCAAGTTTTTTGCCTCTTTAGCACAAGCACAAGTAAACATTGTTGCAATTGCACAAGACTCGACTGAAAGTGCTATCTCAGCGGTTATTGACGGTGAACTGTGTAACGATGCTGTAAAAGTGTGCCACGAAAACTTCTTTACTCATATCCCATCAATCGATGTGTTTTTACTGGGCTGTGGCTTAGTCGGTCAAGAGCTAATTCAGCAACTTGAGCGCCAACAAGCCTGGCTTGAAAAACGCAACATTAAACTTAACTTGTATGGCGTAGCCAACTCTCGTCAACTTCATTTAGACAGTGAAGGGGTGCAATTTAATGATTGGCAGCAAAAGCTCGCAACATCAGAGCAAGGGTTTGATTTAAAACTGGTTGAGCAATTTGTAAAGCAAAATCATTTAATCAACCCGGTGCTGGTTGATTGTACTTCTTCGGATGCATTAGCTGCACAATACGTCGACTTTTTAAATGCTGGTTTTCATGTCGTTGCGGCCAATAAAAAAGCCACAACTAGCTCGTATACGTATTACCAAGATTTAATTAGTGCAACGCAAAAAAATAACCGCAAGTTTTTATACGAAACCAACGTAGGCGCTGGCCTTCCGGTTATTGATAACTTGCAGTCGCTATTTGGTGCTGGTGATGAGTTACTTGAATTTAGCGGTATTTTATCAGGTTCGTTGTCGTATATGTTTGGCGCGCTAGAGGATGGCTTGTCACTATCAGAGGCCACAGTTAAAGCAAAGGAGAGTGGCTTTACTGAGTCAGATCCACGGGATGACTTATCAGGTACTGATGTTGCGCGTAAGCTTCTAATCATTGCTCGCGAGGCAGGGTTAAAACTAGAGCTTAGTGATATCGAAGTTGAATCTGTGCTACCACAAGGGTTTGCACAAGATGACAGTGTTGATGACTTTATGGCCAAGCTGCCTAGCTTAGATGCCGCATTCAATGACCGCATCCACAGTGCAGCAAGTGAAGGCAAAGTGCTACGTTATGTTGGTACTATCAAGCAAGGTCACTGCAAAGTCGGTATTGAGGCTGTTGATTCAAGTCATGCACTGAGTGTTATTCGTGATGGAGAAAACGCATTAGCAATTTTGAGTGAGTACTACCAACCGCGCCCATTTGTTATTCGTGGATATGGGGCGGGCTCTGCGGTGACCGCCGCGGGTGTATTCGCTGACATCTTAAAAACATTGTCTCGTTAGGAGAGAGCTATGATTGAAGTATATGCTCCGGCTTCTATCGGTAATTTTGCGGTAGGGTTTGATGCCTTAGGTGCCGCGCTTGCACCAATTGATGACACTTTATTGGGTGATGTTGTGGCTGTTAGTTCAGCATCGGCTGATGAGTTTATTTGCTCTGGCGACTATGCCCATAAACTGCCCACTGATGCCAGTGAAAATTTAGCGTATCAATGCTTAGTGCATTTTCGTGAACATGTAGCGCCCAATATGCCGACGGTTAAGCTTGAGCTGAAAAAGAACTTACCTATAGGCTCAGGGCTTGGTTCTAGCGCATGCTCAGTGGTTGCCACATTTGCAGCGCTTGATAAATTTGCTGATACCAAGCTTAGTCAAGTTGCACTCATTGAATTAATGGCTGATTTTGAGGCTATTGTTAGTGGGGGGCGTCATTATGACAACATTACCCCATGTTATTTAGGTGGGTTGCAGCTAACGGGCGATTTAATCCCCGATAAATCACTGGCGTTACCTGTCGATGATAGCTGGTATTACGTGGCGGCTTTTCCGGGGTTTTCACTCAATACAGCTAAAGCTCGTTCGGTGTTACCCACACAGTTAAGCATGCATGCGAGTGTAGAGTTTGCTCAGCGTTTATCGGCGTTTAGCACGCTACTGCTTACGAACCGTTTTGATGACGCTCTATCAATTATGAGTGATGAAATAGCCGAACCACACCGTGCTCCTCTCATCACTGGATTTAGTGAAGCGAAAGCAGCGCTACCTGAGCTAGGTGCTGAAATTGTCAGTATTTCAGGAGCAGGACCAACGTTATTTACTGTGTGTAAAACGCTTGAAGCGGCAAAGCAGTGTGAGCAATGGTTACAAAGTAATTATATAAACGAACAAGGCTTTTGCCATATCTGTAAGCTTGATAATGCCGGCACGCGTCAGCTATAAGAATTAAGGAACTAAGAATGCAATTACATAATTTAAAGGACGATACGCAAAAAGTGTCGTTTGTTGAAGCGGTTAAAACAGGCCTTGGCCGTAATCAAGGGGTGTTTTTTCCTGAATCTTTAGCGCCCATGGCAGATATTGATGCCTTGCTTGAAATGGACTTTGTCAGCCGTAGCTCGGCTATTTTATCGCACCTGATTGGCGATGAACTCCCGGCAGATACCGTGGCACAAATGGTGCAAAATGCCTTTAACTTCCCGGTTAAGTTAGTGGAAGTAGAAGAGAATATTTATTGTTTAGAGCTATTTCATGGGCCAACCCTTGCGTTTAAAGACTTTGGCGGGCGTTTTATGGCGGAGTGTTTAGCGCAGTTCAGCCAAGGTGAAAAAACCACTATTTTAACGGCGACCTCAGGAGATACTGGCGCCGCTGTGGCACATGCTTTTTACAATAAGCCCAATATCGACGTAGTCATTTTATACCCTAAAGGCAAAATATCACTGGCTCAGCAAAAGTTATTTACGACTCTTGGCAACAACATTCATTGCTATGCGGTAGAGGGCAGTTTTGATGATTGCCAAAGCATGGTAAAAAATGCCTTTTTAGATGATGAAGTAAAAACACGCCTAGGCTTGAACTCCGCTAACTCGATCAATATTAGCCGTTTAGTGGCACAAGTATGCTATTACTTTGAAGCCATTGCACAGCTACCAAAAGAAAAACGTGCAACTGCACATGTTTCTGTACCAAGTGGTAACTTTGGTAATGTGTGCGCCGCGATGATAGGTGCCGTAATTGGCTTACCTGTTGCTAAGCTCAGCGCCACAACCAATCAAAATGATACAGTGCCGCGTTTTATTGCAGATAAAAACTGGGCACCAAATGCAACAATTGAGTCGCTGTCAAATGCGATGGACGTGAGTAAGCCTAATAACTGGCCTCGCGTGCAAACCATGCTTGATAACAACTGGTTTAGTTATGAAAACTTTTACTCAACCAGTGTGGATGAAAACGACACTCAAGCTGTTATGAAAAAAATCCAACAAACAGGGTATGTTGCTGAACCACACACCGCGATTGCTTACCAAGGCCTAAAAGCTGATTTAGCCCCAGGCAGTGCAGGTATATTCTTAGCAACTGCACACCCTGCTAAATTTAAAGAAAGTGTTGAAGAGATTTTAGCTATTGAACTTGATATGCCAAAGCCGCTTGCAGATGCCCTTGCTAAGCCGTGCTTAGCACAAGAGATTAAAGATGATTATGAAGAGTTACGAAACATCATCTTAGAAAAGCTAGGTTAGACCTAAAGTGCAACAGCAGCGAAGTGATTAATGCTGTTGCACTCTCAGCTAGAGCCATAAATAAAATATTCCTACCAGTGAAGCAGTTAATCACACCATAGACCGTGAGCGCCTGTTTAATACTCTTAGCAATATGATTAGCATCGCAATTAAACACAGTATTAAGCCTGCAATTGTTACTATTTGATAAGGAGCCCATCTAATCAAAAGTAGTGCACACGTTAACAAAAGAAAGGGTTTAAATTCATAGTAGTAATAGTGCTTCTTTACTTTTTTGCGATTAACTTTGTGATCAATTCGTCGAGCGTTAGAGCGTAAGCGCCAAATGTTAGCGCCATTTAAAAACACTATGATACCAATCGCGGTTGGGATAATAGAGCTTGCAATAAGTAAGCAGCTTGCACCAAAGGTGAAGTAAAAATAGGGAATCGATTCGTATATAGGTTTTGCGAGCATAGCGGTTAAAGTATCATCCTTGATCACATTTCATTAAATTGTAGTTTAAATAGAAACATATGCAATGTGATTGTTACCCAAACACCTCAAAATGCAGAATTCAGCGTTTCACAGGAGTTTAATATCAAGGCGTTACTTTGCAAGAATGGCCATCCCTGTTAAAAAGTAACAACGATGAGAGTAAGTGCCTATTAGGCACCTTGAGGTGGTTTGTGTATATTATAATTGTAAATGCTTCGCCATTATATTTATTAATAATACTTATGCTTTTATAAAAAAATATCATTACAAAAACACTGTGAATTAATTTCAATCCCTGTTTAAATATGTTCAACATAAGAGCATAGGCAAATTGACGTTTTCAGCGTATAATTCAGCCTTCAAAATACCATACACGTTGCCCTAGGAGCCCCCATGTTAGAACGTAGCATGAATATTTCGGATTTCGATCCAGAGTTATTTGCAGCAATCAATAAAGAAACTGCACGTCAAGAAGAGCACATTGAGTTAATTGCATCTGAAAACTATTGTAGCCCACGCGTATTAGAAGCGCAGGGTTCACAGCTTACAAATAAATATGCAGAAGGCTACCCGGGCAAGCGTTACTACGGTGGTTGTGAACATGTTGATGTGGTTGAGCAACTTGCTATTGACCGTGCAAACGAATTATTTGGTTCTGATTACGCAAACGTACAGCCTCATGCTGGTTCGCAAGCTAACGCAGCTGTTTTCTTAGCGCTTTTAGAAGCGGGTGATACAGTACTAGGTATGAGCTTAGCGCATGGCGGCCACTTAACTCACGGTTCTCACGTAAGCTTTTCTGGTAAACTTTATAATGCGATCCAATACGGGCTTGATGAAGTAACAGGCGAAATTGATTACGCACAAGTTGAAGCTTTAGCGCTTGAGCACAAGCCAAAAATGATCATCGGTGGTTTCTCTGCATACTCAGGTATTGTTGATTGGGCTAAATTCCGTGAGATTGCAGATAAAGTAGGTGCATACTTATTTGTTGATATGGCTCACGTTGCAGGTCTTATTGCAGCAGGTGTATACCCAAGCCCTGTAAAGCATGCTCACGTTGTTACTACAACAACGCATAAAACACTTGCTGGCCCTCGTGGTGGTTTAATTATCTCAGCATGTGGCGACGAAGCTATTTATAAAAAACTTAACAGCGCTGTTTTCCCAGGTGGCCAAGGTGGTCCTTTATGTCACATTATTGCTGCAAAAGCAGTGGCATTTAAAGAAGCACTACAACCTGAGTTTAAAGAATACCAAACGCAAGTTGTTAAAAATGCACAAGCAATGGTTGCGGTAATGCAAGAGCGCGGCTACAAAATTGTTTCTGACAAAACTGAAAACCACTTGTTCTTACTTGATCTAATCGATAAAGACATTACTGGTAAAGATGCTGATGCAGCATTAGGTAATGCAAATATCACTGTAAACAAAAACTCAGTACCAAATGACCCACGTTCTCCGTTTGTTACGTCTGGTTTACGTATTGGCTCACCTGCAATCACGCGTCGTGGCTTTAAAGAAGCTGAGTCAAAAGAGCTTGCAGGTTGGATTTGTGACGTTCTAGACAACATTAATGATGAGTCAGTGCAAGCGCAAGTAAAAGAGAAAGTTCAAGCTATCTGTAAAAAATTACCTGTGTACGCTTAATCACAGGAATTTAGATAACATCAGCAATGTTTTTTGCTATCATAAAGGCCGCCCTAGAGCGGCCTTTTTGTTTTTAGTTACGGAATTTACACTATATGCATTGCCCTTTTTGCTCTGAGAAAGATACCAAAGTGATTGATTCGCGTTTAGTTGGTGGTGGTCACCAAGTAAGGCGCCGTCGTGAATGTAACGAATGCCATGAGCGTTTTACCACTTTCGAAGGTGCTGAGCTGGTTATGCCGCGAGTTATTAAACAAGATGGCAGTCGCGAACCTTTCAACGAAGATAAACTCCTTAACGGGTTACACCGTGCCTTAGAGAAACGCCCAGTAAGCACCGAGCAAGTTGATGAGGTTGTTAATATTATTAAATCTCAATTGCGTGCAACCGGTGAACGAGAGATTTCGAGTCACCTCGTTGGCGAATGCATCATGGAGTCATTAAAAAAGCTTGATAAAGTGGCCTATGTTCGGTTTGCTTCGGTGTATCGTTCATTTGAAGATATTCGTGAGTTTGGTGAAGAAATAGCACGCTTAGGGGAGTAGTATGAGCGCTCAAATGTTCACTGAGCAAGATCATCACTATATGGCTCGTGCGATAGAGTTAGCTAGTTTAGGTCGATTTACCACAACGCCAAACCCTAATGTAGGGTGTGTGTTGGTTAAAGATAATGTCGTAATAGGGGAAGGGTTTCATCAGATTGCAGGCCAAGGGCATGCTGAAGTAAACGCTCTTGCCATAGCTGGTAAAAAAGCAAAAGGGGCAACGGCCTATGTGACTCTTGAACCTTGTAGCCATTTTGGTAAAACCCCGCCTTGCGCTCAAGCATTAAAAGAGGTTGGCGTCAGTAAGGTCATTGCAGCTATGGTTGACCCAAATCCTCAGGTGGCCGGGAAGGGATTGGCCATATTAGCGAGTGCCGGCATTGAAGTTGCCTCAGGGTTACTTGAACAACAGGCACGATTGTTAAACCGAGGGTTTTTAAAGCGTATGGAACAGGGCTTGCCCTTTGTGACATGTAAAATGGCCGCTAGCTTGGATGGTAAAACAGCCCTAAAAAATGGCCAAAGTAAATGGATTACTGGCACGCCCGCGCGCCAAGATGTGCAGTTATTCAGAGCGCAAAGTTGTGCCATTTTAACGGGGGCAGATACGGTACTCATTGATGATGCAAAGCTCAATGTACGTATTAATGAACTGCCTCAAGCGTTACCAACAGATTTACCACTTCGCCAGCCAATACGCGTTATTGTCGATTCTCAAAACCGCTTAACGCCTGATCTCGCTTTGTTTAGTATTGAAAGTGAGATCATTATTCTTACGACTAAGCTTGATAAATCGATTCAATGGCCTCATTACGTTACCCATATTGAAGTGCCCGAAAAATCTCAAAAAGTAGATTTACTCGCTGCATTGCAAATTTTAGCTAAAAGACAAATAAATACAGTATGGCTTGAAGCTGGCGCGACATTGGCCGGTGAGATGACCCAGCAAAATCTAATTGATGAATTTATAGTGTATGTTGCACCTAAACTATTAGGGAATGATGCAAAAAGCTTACTAAACTTTGCAACTCTAACCAGTATGCAAGATACTATTAACCTAACAATTAGTGACTGTGCGCTAATTGGCGATGATATTCGTATCACCGCTAGTGTGACGGCCACCAAATCGTCTTAATTTATTTTTGAGAGTAAACTTTATGTTCACTGGTATTATTGAAGCAACAGGCATTATAAGTGATTTGCGCAAAACTCAAGGTGATTTGGCTATTCGTATTCAAAGCCACGATTTGAACATGGCAGATGTAAAACTAGGTGATAGCATTGCCACGAATGGTGTTTGCTTAACTGTTGTTGCTAAACATGATGATGGATTTAGTGCCGATTTATCAAATGAGACCATTGGTTTAACAGGGTTCGCACATTACAAACAAGGGCAAAAAGTTAACCTTGAAAAAGCAATGCAGCCTGTATCGCGATTAGGTGGTCATTTAGTTTCAGGTCATGTTGATGGCATTGCAACAATTACTGCAATCACCGCAAACGCACGCGCAACAGAATATTGGTTATCGACCGATGCGGCGTTGATGAAGTACATTCCATATAAAGGTTCAGTATGTGTGGATGGCATTAGTTTAACCGTAAATGCGGTTGAGGATAATAAATTCAAACTCACCATCGTGCCTCACACATCAGAACAAACCACGATTGCTGACTTTAAAGTTGGCACGTCAGTAAACTTAGAAGTTGACCAAATAGCCCGCTACCTTGAGCGTTTGATCAAAGGTGCAGAGCAACCAGCAAGCTCAGATATTTCCATGAGCTTATTAGCTCAAGCTGGTTTTATAAAATAAACTCCACAAATTAATTATGAGTAGACTATGAATTTACACAGCGCGCAAGAAATTATTGATGACATTAAAGCCGGTAAAATGGTTATTTTAATGGATGACGAAGACAGAGAAAATGAAGGCGATTTAATTATTGCTGCTGAGCATATTAGTGCTGAGGCAATTAACTTTATGGCTACTCATGGCCGTGGCCTTATCTGTTTAACGATGACGCAAGAACGCTGTGAGCAACTTGATTTGCCGTTAATGGTAAAAAATAACGGTGCTGCATTTTCTACGAATTTTACGATGTCTATTGAAGCATCAAAAGGCGTGACAACAGGTATTTCTGCCGCTGATCGCGCGCGTACAGTACAAGCTGCGATTGCAAAAGGCGCGGAACCATCAGATATTGTTCAGCCTGGGCATATTTTTCCAATTATGGCTCAGCCTGGTGGTGTACTAACACGTGCAGGCCATACTGAAGCTGGGTGTGATTTAGCTCGTTTAGCAGGCCTTGAGCCGTCTTCTGTAATCGTTGAAATACTCAATGCCGATGGCACTATGGCGCGTCGCCCAGATTTAGAGATATTTGCTAAAGAACATGGCATTAAAATTGGCACCATTGCTGATTTAATTGAGTATCGCAACATAAACGAAACCACTATTGAACAGGTTGCTAAGTGTAAGTTACCCACTCAGCATGGTGAGTTTGACCTAGTAACGTATAAAGACACCATTGATGGGCAGCTGCATTACGCATTATTAAATGGTGAAATTAAAGCAGATGAGCCAACATTAGTTCGTGTTCACTTACAAAGCACATTCAACGATATTTTATTATCAGATCGTAGTGCTGACAGAAGCTGGGGTTTATCAGACGCTATGGCGTATATTGCACAGCATCAAGGTGCACTCGTTATCCTAGGCAAGCAAGAACATACAGAAGAGTTAGAGGCAACAGTCAAAGCATTTGCAGCAGAGGATGCGGGCGAAAACGTGAGTCATCGTAAATTTCAAGGTACATCACGCACCGTTGGTGTCGGCTCACAAATTTTAGCGGATCTAGGTATTGAGAAAATGCGCCTAATGAGTCGACCTAAAAAGTACCACGCACTTTCTGGTTTTCACCTTGAAGTGGTTGACTACGTAGAGCCGCAATAAGCTAGGCTATTATTTTATTTTTGTGGTATGATGCGCAGCAATTTTTGCGCAATCGCTTAAACTTATTTTTAGGGTTATCGAATGAAAATTATCGAAGGTAATAAATACGCTCCGGGCAAGAAATTTGCCATTGTCATTTCTCGCTTTAATGATTTTATTGGTAGCAGCCTTTTAGCAGGTGCTGTTGATGAACTAAAGCGTACTGGTGGTGTATCTGAAGATGATATCACTGTTATTTATGTACCAGGTGCGGTTGAGTTACCTTTGGCAGCAAAACGCGTTGCGGCAAAGAAAGAGTATGATGCAATCATCGCTTTAGGCGTTGTGATAAGAGGTGGTACACCACACTTTGATCTCGTTGCTGGCGAATCAAATAAAGGCTTGGCGCAAGTGTCGCTTGAGTATGATATCCCGGTTGCATTTGGCGTATTAACCACAGAAAGCATTGAGCAAGCGATTGAACGCGCTGGCACCAAGATGGGCAACAAAGGTGGCGAAGCTGCTTTAGGTGCACTTGAAATGGTTAATGTGTTAGATAAAATTTAAGTTTAAGGAATTTTTGTGAAACCAGCAGCAAGACGTAAAGCACGTATCTTAGCACTTCAAGCCGTTTATTCTTGGCAACTAAGTGGCAATGCAATTGCCGATATCGAACAACAAATGTTGATCGAAAACGACGTGACTAAAATCGACGTTGAATATTTTAAAGATCTCGCTCGTGGTGTTGCTGTAAATAAAACGCAACTTGACGAAGCTGTCTCTCCTCATTTAACTCGTCCATTTGATGAGTTAGATATGGTTGAAAAGGCGATCTTACGTCTAAGCGCTTATGAGCTTAAATTCCGTGAAGACGTTCCTTACAAAGTAGCAATCAATGAAGGTATTGAGCTTGCTAAAATATTTGGCGCTGAAGATAGCCATAAATTTGTAAACGGTGTACTTGATAAAGCAGTTAAGCATTTACGTAAGTAACGCAACTGCAAAAGGAGAGCCGGCATAGGCCGGCTTTTTTGTGTATGAAGGAATTTGAATTAATAAATCATTACTTCAAGGGGCGTGGAGTGACTCGCCGCGATGTAAACCTTGGCATTGGTGATGATTGTGCTTTAGTAACTGTCCCAGAAAATTGCCAGTTGGCGGTCACTACAGATACGCTTGTGTCAGGCGTCCATTTTTTTGATGATATTTCACCTCGTGCTCTAGGGCATCGTGTATTAGCTGTAAATTTAAGTGATTTAGCTGCAATGGGGGCTGAACCTACATGGGTTTCAGTTGCTCTAACGTTGCCTAATATTGATGTTGAATGGCTTGAAGAGTTCACTGAGGGGATGCATGAAATTGCAGAGTACTATAATGTGCAAATCATTGGTGGTGATACAACTCAGGGTCCATTAACAATCACTATTTGTGCAAAAGGCACAGTCCCGCAAGGCAAAGCTTTACGACGAGGCGGTGCAAAAGTAGGTGATTGGATTTACGTTACAGGGCCCTTAGGAGATGCGGGTCTTGCTATTGAGTCTCGTAAGCAAGAATTTAAAATTGCTCCAGAGCATCTTCGCTATGTGAATCAGCGTTTTGACTACCCAGCTCCTCGGGTTGCCGCAGGGCAAGTGCTGAGAGGTTTGGCATCGTCTGCTATTGATGTTTCAGATGGTTTACTTGCTGACCTAGGTCATATTTTGGCTATGTCGCAAGTTGGTGCTCAAATCCATGTTGAGAAAGTACCAACATCAGATGCAATGCAAGACACATTAGATAAATCTCAACAGCTACCTTTTATTCTCAATTATGGCGATGATTATGAATTACTGTTTACAGTGCCTGATGATAATAAGAGTATGTTAGAACTTAAATTACGCCAATATGGCGTAGAAGCGACCTGTATCGGTCAGATAAAAAGTGGTGAAGGACAAATTGAGCTCTCGCTTAATGGTGAAAAACTCGATTTTAATGATACTGGCTTTGAACATTTCTCCAAGGAGCCGGTTTGAATAACCCCTCAAAATTTAACTTAAAGCGCCCACACCAATTTTTTGGTTTGGGCTTTGGTTTGGGTTTAGCACCAAAGGCACCAGGCACTTTTGGCACATTTGCCGCCCTGCCATTTATTTTTATTACGCTGCATTATCCACTCTGGCTACAAATAGTATTTGCTGTGGTTATTAGTATATTTGGTATTTGGGCGTGTGGTAAAACTGCAGATGATTTGGGTGTACATGATCATCCTGCAATTGTGTGGGATGAGGTTGCAGGCTTTTATATAACAATGATTGGTGCTGCGTTAAGCTGGCAATCACTGTTAGTTGGATTCTTGTTATTTCGCTTTTTTGATATTGCTAAACCAGGCCCAATCCGTATATTAGATAAGCGCCTGCATGGCGGTATAGGGATTATGGCAGATGATGTTTTAGCGGGAGTATTCTCACTAATTTGCTTGCAAGCTCTATTCAAAATGGGTTACTTACCTTTTTAACCTTAGTTTTTCAACGAGGTATTGACGTTATGATGCGGTTTTTATTGGTTTATATTTTATTGTTTTGCAGTTTACCAAGCAGTGCGTCAATTACTGATTATGTTGTGAAGCAGTGGAATATAAAGAACGGTCTACCTTCGCAATCACTAAAAAGTGTTGTTCAAGATGAACAAGGTTATATGTGGTTAGGTACTCAGTTTGGCCTTAGCCGTTTTGATGGTAATACGTTTACAAATTACAATACGCTGAACACCCCTTTTTTACCGAGTAACGGTATTAATAAACTTATCATCGATAGTGAGGGGTATTTATGGGTAGGTACAAAAAAAGGGATTGTCGTTCTTGACCCACAAACTATGGCTGCTCAAGAGTACATAGTCAAAGGTCCTGTTCGCGATGTTATCGAAGATTCTCGCGGGAGCATTTGGATTGCAGCAAATGGGTTATATTTTGTTCCTCGTAATCAAATAGACCTCAAATTAAATACCCACATACCAAATCACACTGTGAAAGCCAGTTCTGTTAAACAAATTACAGGCACGGTAAGTCAATTAGCTTTATCACCTGAAGGCATTTGGCTTGTTAACGAAAGACAGCTATTACGTTTGACTAACTCCTCATCTGACTTTGCTAAGTTACGATTAGAACTAACCGCCAAAGTATCGTTACCTGAGCGTGTCGCACAAACAATTATTCATGACTTAACCTTTCTTGAAGGTAATCTCTACCTTGCTTCTGAGTTAGGTGCATATTTTCTTGATTTAGATGATGAGCTTCGTCCGTTCCCACTGCCTAATGCCAATAACTCTGCCGTTTATAAATTTATGAGCGACTCCGATGGTGCGTTATGGGTTTCTACCTATGGCCGATTGTTAGTTAGAGATAATTCAGGTGATTGGCAATGGGTTGAGCCAAGCCAGTTAGATCAAAATATATGGTTCGCTGACTTGTATCGTGATAACGATAATAACATTTGGTTAGCCAGCTTTAGCGAAGGGTTGTGGCTTGCTCACGAAGGGCGTATAGAGCGCCATTCAGCTATTTCCCAAATGACGGAAGCTGTTATGGCCATTACCAAAGCGCCTGACGGTAAGTTGTGGGTTGCTAATAGAAGTGGTGTTGGGTATTTCGATTTAAACAAAAACTTCATCAATCAGATCCCGAGCAACCAATACGGTCGAGCTGTTGTAAATGATTTACACTTTGATAGTGGTCGTTTATATATTGCGACAGGTCGAGGTGTGTACTTTTACGAAAATAAAACCTTATTTACAGTACCTGGACGCGCTTTAAGAGATAACCCTGTATTTGCTATAAGCAACTCAAGTAAAGATGGCTTATGGCTGGGTACTGGCCGAGGTATGTACCGTTTAAGTTATGGCGGGATAACACCGTTTGCATACAACGCATTTTTAGGCAGTAAATTTATTACCTATGTGTTGGAGCAACAAAATTTTGGTCTGATTGGTACCAGTAAAGGTGCTTATTACTTTACTGACCGCGGCATTGAAAAAGTGGGTGATCAAACGTCATTAGAAAGTGCTTATGTTACGAGCATTTTGTACCTGGATGGTGGAGCTATTTTAATTGGTTCATTAAATGATGGGCTATTCTATAGGAGTACCAAAGGTCAGTGGCGTCAACTAGACGCATCAAATGGTTTGCCTTACGGATCTATCTTTAGCCTGCGTTATGATGAGTCATTAAAGCGTATTTGGGTCAGTACCATGAAAGGTGTTTACCGAATGCCTGTAGAGCAATTTAGCGCGGATATAGAAAGCTTAAAGGTTGAGCAAGTAATCTCTTCCTTTGACCGACAACTAGATGGTAAAGCGAGCCAATGTTGTACAGGGCTTGGTCACGATGCAGTGGCAGAACACAACAACTCTATGTGGTATCCAAGTTTGCAAGGCGTTGTGGAAATTCCAAAAGACATCGAGCTATTTGGAGTGAAACAGTTACGCCCTAAAGTTGAAAGTGTAACAACGGGAATGCGTTCAGTGTCGGTTGCTTCTTTGGGAGATAATCCTACATTTAATACGGACGAACGTGACTTTACTCTTAAATACACGGCAATAGACTATTATGCCCCGACCAGTATTGAATTTCGCTACCGACTGAGTGGATTAGATGATGATTGGCGCTACGCAAACTCACGTCGTGAGGCGATATATACTAACTTACCTCCAGGACTATTCTTGTTTCAACTTGAAGCAAAACGACAAGGTGAGGGTTGGCAAAATGCAAAAAGTGCCGAGTATTCATTTATCGTACCTAAACGATTTGATGAAACGGTTTACTTCAGGTTGTTAATCACCAGTACGATTATTTTACTTTTCTATCTTGTTTTTTGGGTGTTCAGAAAACAGGAGCGCCGTAAGCAAGCGGCCTTAGAAAGTTTAGTTACAGAGCGCACTGGAGAGCTTCGTCAAGCTAACGACAAGCTAAATCAGGTTAACTCACAGCTGAAACTTGTCAGTCATTCTGATGAACTAACAGGCCTGAGAAGTCGTCGCTTTTTGTTTGATCAACTACCAAAGGATATTGAGCACTTCCAGCGCAACTCGCAATCATTACAGGCACAGGGAAAGTCATTGGTTTTATTGGTGATCAACTTCGATAGTTTCAGTAAGATCAACGACGCCTTTGGACCTATCGGTGGAGATAGCTGCTTACAACAAATGGCGGCTTTGTTAAATTCACGAACTCAAGGGTCTGATTATGTCGCACGCTGGAGTGGTGATGAGTTCTTGCTTTTACTACGTGATTTTAAGCGCACCGCTATTGATAAATATGTATCAGATCTTTGTAAAGCTGTCGCAGAACATTCATTCAAGCTGCCAAGTGGTGAAAGCATTAATTTAACAGCATCAATTGGTTACTCATTTTACCCTTTACCGCTGCTTGGTGGGCAAGTTATCGGATGGGAAACTTCTGTAAATCTAGCAGATATCGCGCTTCATCAAGTTAAAAAGCGCGGTGGTGATGGTGTGGCAAATATTACATTTGATGAACAGCTGGATGCGTTTGAATTTGAGCAAACGAATAATGTTGAACAACAGCTTAGCGTATTACAAGCCAATGGTTTGGCAGATATTAAAGTGTGGATGCGTTAGTCGTTTTATGCGGGCGTATAAAAATGCCTTAACGTATGACGTTAAGGCATCGAGAGGCCAACTAAAGTCAGTTTAATTAAACTGCTTTGAAGGTTAATGATTTAACCAAGTTGGTAAAATAGCGACTGATTCAGGTGCTGTGAATGAGTAGCTTAAACTCGCGGCTATATCTCCACTTGGGCTAGTTAAAATATTGTCATAGCGCATTACTAAACCATTTGATTTCTCGGCTACATAGAGGTGATTACCAGTAAACATAATATCGACTGGGTTACCAAGCATGGTGGCAGGCCCTGCAATATTAACACTGACATTATTCAAACCAGAGCTCATTCCTGCATTAGTTAATACGTACAATTTACCATCAGTTGCGTCTGCGGCACTGCCAACATCGGAGACGATTAGCGAATCACTGAGTGGATCGTAGTCGATACCATGGATGTTGGTTGGTGCAGGAAATGCGGCGCCGCCGGTTGCTGGGGTGATAAGACGGTCTTCACCTGTAATTGAACTCATACCCGCCATCAATTTAGTTTTTACTTCATCAAAAACGGCAATCGTACCATTGGTTAATGCAACAAATGCGCGGTCTGTAGCAACATCGTAGTCGACATCCCAAGGGCGGGCATTATTACTTGGTGTGAGTGTAATTAGTGGTGAAGCGTCCCCAGTTGTACAGCTTGAAAACACTAAAATTCCTGGCGTTGTTGCATTATTCTCAGCAACAAAAACTAAGCCGCTGTCTGATGCTACATCCAAGCCTTTTGGTGAGATAAGGCCGGTATTATCACCACTGATAATCGAATCTTGGCTTAGTGAAAAAACCTCACCATCACGATGCATAGCCACCTTATTAGAAATCACTATCCCACCAGTAGAAGTGGTGCTGTTATCAAACGTTGTATAGCTGTTACCTGCTTTATCAAAGGTAACACTTTCGATTGCTTGGCTCGCATTATAACTGCCAAACTCACTTGTGAGTGGTGTATTAAGGCGTGAAATATGTCCTGTTGTAGGACCCTCAACACCGGGGTTGCTACTTACTGCAACACCCATCAATGGCACATTAACCATATAGCTGTCTGATATATCCGCCATATCACTATGCATTACAGTTTCGGTTATAGATTCTGGTTTAATAGTCTGCGTTACGCTATCAGGGCTAATATCACCACTTTCACCTGAAAAAATATTACTAAATACCAATACCGCATCGTTTGATTTTTCTGCGACACGTAAATCACTGCCCGTTAAGCTTATATCTACTGGGTTACCAAGCATACTTGCGGGCCCTGCGATACTACGAGCAACACTGGTATTGCCATCTGCAAGCGAAGCATTGTTGATCACAAAGAGTGAGCCGTCTGTAGCATCACTGGCGCTACCTACATCTGAAAGCACTAATTTATTAGTTTTGGCATCATAAGCTATGCCATGAATATTGACTGAAATCTTTTCGCCCGCATCGTTACTTGGTGTGATTGTGCGTGTCGGCATTGCCACGAATCCGCCATCGACGTAGCTGTCATATACTGCAACATCACCATTCGTTAGTGCCACATATAAACGATCGTTTACATCATCATAGGTAACATCCCAAGGTTTTGCATCTGTAACTGTCGTGGCTAGAGGAGTTGCATCACCTGCGGCGGTGGCGCCAAATACAGTGATTTGAACTGCATTAAAGTCGGCTATGAATACCAAGCCTCGTTTGTGAGAAACATGGATACCTTTTGGGTTTACCAAGGTAGTATTAGTACCAGTAATTGTACGGTCACGATCAGTATTAAACATACCACCGTCATTACGACTTTGCACTTGGCATATAGTACTGATAGCCCCATTGCCTAAGTCACTTGCTTGAATTAAGTTGCCTAACTTATCAACTGCAACACCTTCATTTGCACCACTATTAAATATTTTTAACTTTGCAGCATTTTGATCAATTAGATCAATGGTGCCTGCATTGTCAGTGCCGTTATTCGCTAAAATAAATGTTGCGGCATTAAAGCCAGGTGTGCCATCAGCACCATCTACACCGTCATTACCATCAGCGCCATCTGTACCATTATCACCTGGGGCGCCCATTTCACCCTGCATACCAGCAGGGCCGGTGCTGCCATCATCGCCATCACAACCAGTTAAACCTATTAAAATTGCTAAACTAAGCGCAGATAAGCATATTTTACTTGTCATTAAACGAGACTGAATAGATTGAGAAATGTTGCCTGAGTTGAACGTTTTCATAGTTTGTACCTTCTTAAATATTCCATTAAATGTGAACATACAAAGAGTTTGCTTAAAACAGCTTATACCAATCGTGTTAAGTTATTAGTCATTTATAGCGACGGATAAACGCCGTTAGCGCTTTATTTAGCACGCTAGAAAGGCTAAATATTTAAGTCGATTGGTATAATTTAAAAGCGTGAAACTTTGCTCACGAGTTAACCTCAGTGTGAAAACGTTTAAGGAATATAATTGGATGCAAATAAGAGAAAATAATCGGATTTTATTTTTAGTATTATGATTTTAAATAAAAAAAAGGAGCATTTGCTCCTTTTTTATTTGACCTTGAAAGGTAAACAGACCCTAGTCAGTAACAAATTTTTGTATGCTGTCGAGTATACCCTGAGCACCTAAACCCATTTCATCATGCATTTGCTGTTGTGTTCCGTGTTTGATGAATTCATCTGGAATGCCTAGGTTTAAAATGCTTGCCTTTGCTTTCACTGTTGCTAAGTACTCATTAACCGCAGAACCAGCACCACCAACAATGGCGTTATCTTCAAGCGTTATAAAGCTATCATGATCGCTAAGCAGTGAATCGATTAAGTCTGTATCTAGTGGCTTTACAAAACGCATATCTATTAAGCTTGCATCTAACTCATCAGCGGCTAAAAATGCGTTTTCAAGTAGCGTCCCAAAAGATAATATTGCAATTTTGCTGCCGTGTTTAATAACTCGTCCTTTACCGATTTCGAGGGCGGTCATTTGCTCATTAATTTCGCTATTACCGGCACCGCCACGAGGGTAGCGAACAGCAACAGGCTGATTGCATTGATAACCAGTATAAAGCATTTGGCGACACTCATTGGTATCGCTAGGTGCCATAATGATCATATTTGGAATACAACGCATAAAGCTTAAATCGTATGCACCTTGATGGGTTTCACCATCCGCGCCAACAATACCTGCACGGTCAATGGCAAATAGTACCGGTAAATTCTGTAGTGCAACATCGTGAATTAGTTGGTCGTACGCGCGTTGTAAAAAGCTCGAATAAATAGCAACAACGGGTTTTAAGCCTTCACATGCAAAGCCGGCAGCCAAAGTAACGGCGTGTTGCTCTGCAATAGCGACATCAAAGTATTGCTCTGGGTGTTCTTTTGAAAAGCGCACCATACCAGAGCCTTCACGCATGGCTGGAGTAATCGCCATTAGCTTGTCATCTTGGCTTGCCATATCACACAGCCAATCACCGAATACTTTTGAAAACGTTGCAGCACCTGGTTTAGACTTTGGTAAGCTTGACACGGCAGGGTCAAATTTAGGCACGCCATGGTAGCCAATAGGGTCAGCCTCGGCGGGCTTATAGCCTTTCCCTTTTTGTGTTTTGATATGCAGCAGCTGTGGACCTTTTAAGTTGCGCATATTGCGCAACGTGTCTACCAACATATTTACATCATGACCATCAATAGGGCCGATATAATTAAGGCCTAATTCTTCAAAGAAAGTACCAGGGATCACCATGCCTTTTAAATGCTCTTCCATGCGACTGGCTAATTCTTTTACCGGAGGTACACCTGAAAGTAGTTTTTTGCTGCCTTCACGAATATTGGTATAAAAGCTGCCTGATAAAATTCGTGCGAAGTGATTGGTTAAAGCACCGACATTTTCAGAAATAGACATTTCATTGTCGTTTAAAATGATCAGCATGTCTGATTTAACATCACCTAAATGGTTCATTGCTTCAAACGCCATACCAGCAGTAATTGCGCCGTCACCAATTACAGCTACTGTTTTACGGCTTTTGCCTTCTTTTTGTGCGGCAATTGACATACCTAGGGCAGCTGAAATAGATGTGCTTGAATGACCAACACTAAATGTATCGTAAGCACTTTCATCACGATAAGGGAAAGGGTGCAGGCCATCTTTTTGGCGAATTGTATGCATTTGGTCGCGACGACCCGTTAGGATTTTATGAGGGTAGGCTTGATGACCTACATCCCAAACGAGGCGGTCTTCTGGTGTATTATATACATAATGCAACGCAACAGTGAGTTCAACGGTGCCTAGACCAGAGGCCAGATGACCACTGCTTTGGGAAACTGAATTAAGCAAATAATCTCTAAGCTCATCACTAAATGCGGGCAGTTTTTCTTGCGCTAGATCGCGCAGCTGGGCTGGCTCTTCAACCAAACCTAATAATGGATACTTGTTACTATCAAGTGTCATGATTTTTAATACATCCTTCGCTAACCAGAGATTATTATAGCGTATTGTTGCTCTGATTTTTTAGTTATTTTGTATGTCTTTATTCGTTTGCCATTGTGTTTTATTAATGGTCACGTTCAACAATATACGCTGCTAAGCGCGCAAGAGATTCAGTATTGGCATCGATATTCGATAATGCATTAAGGGCATCTGCTAATAACAACTGAGCTTTCTCTTTTGCACCATCAAGACCAAGAAGTGCAGGGTATGTGGCTTTATTCGCCGCTATATCTGACCCTTGAGGCTTACCAAGGATAAAGGTATCGCCTTCTACATCAAGAATATCGTCCTGTACCTGAAATGCCAAGCCAATAGATTCACCAAAAATTTTTAACTGTGAAAACGTATAGTCACTGGTGTTAGGTGCACACAATGCCCCTAGTGTAATTGCGCAATTGAGCAAAGCACCGGTTTTAAGCTTATGAATGCGTTCGAGTGCTGGTAATGAAATAGCTTCATCAGTCGCAGCAATATCGAGCGCCTGTCCTCCCACCATACCCTCAATACCTGACGCCTTGCTTAATGCAGCAATCATTTTAAGCTGTTGAGAAGCTGGTATGTTAAACGTATGGTTAGCGATTAAATCAAAGGCCAATGTTTGCAGTGCATCACCAGCTAAAATTGCATGAGCTTCACCGTACACAATATGGCATGTCGGCCGGCCTCGGCGTAAATCGTCATCATCCATCGCAGGTAAATCGTCATGCACTAATGAATAGCTGTGTATACACTCTATTGCCGCAGCAAGCACATCTAAATCTTTTTTTTCTGCGCCCAACATTTTACCCGTTTCATAAACCAGAAAGGGGCGTATACGCTTACCGCCATTCAATACCCCATAATGTGTTGCTTTTTTAATATTATCTTCAGTATCAAGCGGTAGTGAAAAGTAGTTATCTAGTTTGGCTTCAACGTCATGTTGTGCAACTTTTATTTGCTCTAAAATATGCACCGATTAATCCAAGTCGTTTTTAAAGTCAGTAAGTGGTGACTGAGGGTCATTGCCCATCAAAATTGCCACTTTTTGTTCTGCTTGTTGTAATTTACTTGAAGATGCATTGGCTAGCGCAATGCCGCGTTCGAACTGCTTTAAAGACTGCTCAAGAGATAAATCACCTTGTTCCATGTCGGTGACGATTACAGTTAATTCTTCAAGTGCTTGCTCAAAGCTCAAATTTTCAGGTTTTTTAGTCGCCATCGTGGATTCAACTTAGATGATATGAAATTGAGGCCAATTTTAGGGGGAATGCTAAACTAGGTCAAAGACTGATGCATTTTTTTTATTTATTTACGCGTTATTTGTTTTTTTATTTTGACTGAGCCTATGCTTAAACCTTGCAGCTTAAGGTGGTTAGATTAAAATAACAGTATAGAAGGCAACGTCATTCTCATTTATTCACGTAAATGATTTAAGTAATTCAATCTATTGCCGATAAGCAGTTAATAATAAAAGTTTGTTATTAAAAGTAGCAAAGTATCAATTCCTCTGGAGGGGTAAGTGGATTTAGCAACCATTATAGGTATTCTTGGGGCAATTGGCTTAATCGTAATGTCGATGGTGCAAAGTAGTAACGGTGAAGTGGCTATGTTTTACAACACGCCATCAGTTGTCATCGTATTTGGTGGCTCGATATTTATCGTTCTATCCAACTACACCATGGGCCAATTCTTAGGTATTGGTAAAGTATGCGCTAAAGCATTTATGTTTAAAATTGAATCGCCTGAAGAGCTGATTGAAAAGGCCGTTGAGCTTGCTGATTCTGCTCGTAAAGGAGGATTCTTGGCTCTCGAAGAGGCCGAAATTCCCAACGGCTTTATGCGAAAAGGCGTTGATATGCTCGTGGACGGACATGATGCTGATGTTGTTCGCGCAACGCTCCAAAAAGACATCTCGCTTACTTCTACACGTCATGAATCAGGGGCAGGGCTATTTAAAGCGCTTGCTGATATCGCACCTGCTATGGGCATGATCGGTACGTTGATTGGTTTGGTTGCAATGTTATCAAACATGGATGATCCAAAAGCAATCGGCCCAGCAATGGCGGTTGCGTTATTAACTACCTTATATGGTGCCTTTTTAGCAAACGTTATCGCGATCCCTATTCAGGTTAAATTAGAGCTTCGTAAAGAAGAAGAGGCAATGAACCAACGTTTGATTTTGGATGCTGTTTTAGGTATCCAAGATGGCCAAAATCCAAAAGTTATTGAAGGGATTTTAAAGAATTACCTCGCTGAATCTAAGCGTAATGTGGACACTGAGGAGTAAGCATGTCTGATGAAGAGTGCAAATGTCCCCCCCCAGGATTGCCAGCTTGGATGGGGACCTTCGCTGATTTAATGTCATTGTTAATGTGCTTTTTTGTACTCTTGCTCGCATTTTCAGAAATGGATGTGCTTAAATTTAAACAGATTGCGGGCTCAATGAAATTTGCTTTTGGTGTGCAAAATAAGATTGAGGTAAAAGATATACCAAAAGGAACCTCTGTCATAGCGATGGAATTTACCCCAGGTAAACCTGAACCCACGCCCATTGAAACCATTCAACAGCAAACCGTTGAGATGACTCAACAAATGCTTGAGTTTCAAGCAGGAGATGAAAGCTCGGCCGGGGGGCGTCAAGAACAACGTGGTAATAAACGTGGTGGTGAGTCGCAAAGCACCGCTCAACAACAAGCTTCTGAACAATCCACATCGTCTGCAGATCAAGAGCAAGTTAATGAGCTCGTTAAGAAGATTGCGCAACAGTTAGAGCAACAAATTATGGATGGCGCAGTTGAGCTAGAGTCATTAGGGCAACAAATAATTATTCGTATCCGAGAGAATGGTTCGTTCCCATCAGGCAGTGCATTTTTACAGCCCCGTTTTAAACCTATTATTCAAGATATAGCGACTTTATTAAAAGACGTACCGGGTGAAATTACGGTTTCAGGCCATACCGATGACTTCCAGGTGTCAAATGAGCTGTATACAAATAACTGGGATCTGTCATCTAAGCGTGCTGTTGCAGTTGCAACAGAAATGCAAAAAGCTCAGGGTTTTGATAAAACCAGGATGGTCGTTGTTGGTCATGCTGAAACACGTCCATTGGTTCCTAATGAAACAGATACCGACAGACGCAGAAACAGACGCGTTGAAATTTCAATTATGCAAGGCAAGGCAAAAGAGTCTGATCCTATAGAAGTAAGGTAATGGATTGAGTCGAATGGTATAAATTTTAAGTGTGAAAGGTTTTGTTGTGCTTAAATTTATGTAATCGATAATATAGTGTGCTAAAGTACTGTTTATATGAACAGTGTTGGAGCTCGTTGTGAAACTGTATATCGCAGAAAAACCATCATTGGGTCGTGCTATCGCTGATGCACTTCCTAAACCCCATAAAAAGCATGATGGTTACATTGAGGTAGCAAATGGTGATTGCGTTTCGTGGTGCATTGGTCATTTGCTCGAACAAGCTGAACCTGACGACTATAACGAGCAGTATAAAAAATGGCGCTTTGATGATTTACCCATAGTGCCTGATCAATGGCAATTAAAAGCTAAACCAAAAACCCGCAAACAACTTACGATACTTAAAAAGTTAATCAAACAAGCTGATCAATTAATTCATGCTGGTGATCCCGATAGAGAAGGGCAGTTACTTGTTGATGAGGTGATTGAGCAAGTAAAACTTAGCCAAGCCAAAAAACAACAAATTCAACGTTTATTGATCAGCGATTTAAATATTAGTGCAGTAAAGAAAGCGTTGGCAAGTATTCGCAGTAATCGTGACTTTATTCCATTGAGTGTTTCTGCACTGGCGCGCTCTCGCGCCGATTGGTTATTTGGTATGAACTTAACCCGTGCATATACCTTAGCTGGGCAAAAAGCAGGGTTTGGTAATGTGCTTTCTGTTGGGCGCGTACAAACACCTATTTTAGGGTTAGTGGTAAATCGTGATAATGAAATTACTAATTTTGTAGCAAAACCATTTTATGAAGTGTTTGCTCATTTAAATACGGAGGAGCAACAAAGTTTCACCGCTAAGTGGCAACCAAGCAAAGCGTGCGAGCCTTATCAAGATGAAGAAGGGCGAGTACTACATCGAGGTCTTGCAGAGAATGTCGTATCAAGAATAGCAGGACAAAAAGGCGAAGTTACGGCACTTGAGCAAAAGCAGAAAAAACAGCAAGCCCCTTTACCGTATAATTTATCAGCCCTGCAAATAGATGCAGCGAAAGCGTTTACGATGCCAGCTCAAAAAGTGTTAGATATTTGCCAAACTTTGTATGAACGCCATAAGCTCATCACATATCCGCGCTCAGATAATCGTTATCTACCAAAAGATCACCACCGGGAAGCTGCAAGCATTGTAAAAGCGATTGCTAGCAATGGGGGGCAAAGTGCAATTCACTGTAGTCAGGCCGATACCAGTAAGCGTAGTAAATGCTTTAATGATGCAAAGGTAGCTGCGCATCACGCCATCATTCCTACTGCTAAACAATTAAAGTCGGTAAGCTTAAATTCAGACGAAGCAAAGGTCTATAGCCTAGTATGTCGGCATTACCTCATTCAGTTCTATCCTGACTATATATTTAATGAAACAAAGGTTGAGGTAACC
Organism: Pseudoalteromonas sp. KS88; assembly: GCF_004766475.1. Taxonomy (NCBI): domain Bacteria; kingdom Pseudomonadati; phylum Pseudomonadota; class Gammaproteobacteria; order Alteromonadales; family Pseudoalteromonadaceae; genus Pseudoalteromonas; species Pseudoalteromonas sp. KS88. Next base: position 3,618 of record NZ_PYHV01000028.1, on the reverse strand, counting down.
ATTGCTGGTGGTTTATTTAAAGCGAATGCAAAACAAGAGATCAGCTTAGGTTTTAAAGTACTAATGGGTAAATCAGAGCTAAAAGATCAGCAAACTTTACCGCCGTTAGTTAAGGGGCAAGTGCTTGAGTGTTCCCATGGCGAAGTGGTTGATAAAATGACGACTCCGCCTGCACATTTTACGGATGCAACCTTATTGAGTGCCATGACGGGAATAAGTCGTTATGTGAAAAACCCAGATATTAAAAGAATTCTCAAAGATACTGATGGCTTAGGCACAGAAGCAACGCGTGCAGGTATTTTAGAGTTATTATTCAAGCGCCGATTTTTACAACGCCAAGGTAAAACCATTTTAGCCACTGAAACAGGAAAAGCACTTATAGGAGTATTACCTGAAGGTTTAGCAAGCCCAGATTTAACGGCAAAATGGGAAGCCTCATTAGGGGATGTTGCAGAGCAGCGTATGAGCTACCAACAGTTTTTAACTCCGTTATTAAACGATTTATCACATTTCATTGGACTAGCAGGGCAATGTAATAGCCAAGTTTTTGCGCAATTACCAAAAACGCCGCAAAAGCGACGTTTTAAAAGAAAGGCTAAACCAAAAGCAAAGTCGGCCTAGTTACAAAGTCGATTTAGTTATTAAACAGCGCAACGGCTGCATTACTCATCGCTTTAATACCTGTGGGTAAGGCGACTTTGTAATCTGGGGCGAATTTACTCGAGTGCAATGACGGTAGAGTTTGCCCTGATTCCTGTGCTGCACTATATTGAGATTGCTCTACACCACCAAGCCAAAATAAAGTAATAGGAATGTTTTGTTCGGTTCGGCCATATAAACCAAAGTCCTCGCCAGCCATAACGGCTTGCGTTTCTAGCACGTTATCTTTTCCAATGGCCGAGCTAATAGCACTGCGTACAATATTTGTTTGATCAGGGTTATTATATGTTGATGGAATTGACTCATCTTCATGTACATATACTTCTGGCATAAGCGACTTGTCCAAGCCTGCGCTTAAAGCAATTCCTTGTGAAATTCTTTTAATAGCGGCAATTTGCTGTAAACGTACGTCCGGATTATAACTGCGTAATGTAAGTTGTAGTTTTACTGCGTCAGAGATTACATTGTGCTTCGAACCTCCATGAATAGAACCAACTGTTATAACTGAAGGCTCTAGCGGGGAAAGTTCCCGGCTAGTAATAGTCTGCAGTGCTAATACAATCCGTGATGCTATAACAACAGGGTCAATAGTTGTGTGTGGGTAAGCACCGTGTCCGCCTTTACCCTTTACTGTGATATCAACAGAGTCAACACTGGCCATCGTGTATTCGTTTTTCATACTCACTTTACCAGCGGGAACACTCGCGCTAACATGTAATGCTATCACGTGATCAGGTGTAGGGAACTTAGAGAATAAACCTTCTTTTAGCATTGCTTTTGCACCGCCACCGACTTCTTCAGCGGGTTGCGCGACCATCATTAATGTTCCTTGCCATGAATCTTTATGCTTAACAAGTTGTTGTGCTGTGCCAATAAATGAACTCATATGAATATCATGGCCACAGCCATGCATAACACCCACATTCGCGCCATCGTCATTCACCACTGTAACTTTTGATGCATATGGCTTACCCGTTTGTTCTGTTATAGGAAGGCCATCGGTATCAGTGCGGATCATCACTGTTGGGCCATCACCATTTTTATAAAGACCAACTACACCAAATCCACCGACATTATCAGTAACTTCGAATCCAATTTGCTTTAATTGCCGCGCAATTTTTTGACCTGTTTTTTGTTCTCGATATGAAAGTTCGGGAGATTGATGTAAATCTAAATACAACTTTTCGATAGCAGGCATGGCTTTATCGAGATTGAGATCTAAGGTTGTGGCACTGGTGAGCGGGCTAATAAAAAGTAAGGCTGCATATATTTTGTGAAATTTCATAAAAGACCTTTTGGCTGGTGGCTTGTAATTATTGTTATCGACACCATATAAAACCCTAAATAGTCTGATATGGCAATTAATCGCAATGAATAATATGGTAAATGTTAATCCACAAAACCTTCAGCAAGTATTAGGTGAAACCTCACAAGAGAAACTTGTGTTGCTTAGTTTCTATTCTGCACAAAGCCCTGAGTGTCAATCGCAAGCTGCTATCCTAGATAAAATTGCAAGTGAATATCCTGAGCATTTACTTGTTGCGACACTTGATTGCGATGTAGAGCAACAGTTGGCTGCGCAACTAGCGCAGCAAATTGGTTTGCAAACACTACCAACACTAGTGTTTTTAAAAGACTCGGCCCCGGTAGATATGTTGCCTGGTGCGCAAACAGAGCAACAAGTTAGAGATGTTTTATCAAAGCACTTACCGGCACAACATGAGTTGTTATTAGAACAAGCAAAACAGGCTCTCGTTGCAAAAGACTTAAATAGTGCATTTAATTATGCGAAGCAGGCTTACGAACTAGATACCACTAATGCACGCATTAAATTAGTGCTAGCAGATATTTGTATTCAAATTCATAAATTAGATGATGCGCAAGCACTGCTTGATACAGTTGAAGAAGGTGAGCGTGATGCGTATTACACAAATATTCGTGCTAAGTGCGAACAAGCTCTTGAAGCGACAGATTCACCAGAGATAAAAGCATTGCAGTTAAAAGCAGAGCAATATCCGAATGATTTAGATATTAAGCTAGAGTTAGCTGCTGCACTTAATACCGCAGGCCGAAAAGAAGAAGCATTAGAAACATTGTTTAGCATTTTAAAGAAAGATTTAAACTTTGCAGATGCCAAGTCAACATTTCTTGAAGTTATAGCATCATTACCTGATGGCGATAGCTTAGCATCTAAATATAGAAGAAAGCTCTACAGCATCCTGTATTAATCAATTTTATAGATTATAAGCTCAAGCGCTGTTAATTAATGGCGCTTTTTTATATCTAAAACTTGATAAATACAAAAATTAGACAATACTTAAATTCCTCTCGAGAGAAATTGCTGATAATTTAGTCACTAAATAGCGTCTTTTAGATGTTTTAGTTTGTTTTTTAAACTAACGGGCTCTTTTTTAAAGTTTCTGATTAAAAACGCTTGCGTATAATTCGGATCTCCCTATAATGCGACCCCACTGAGACGGCAGAGCAGGCAACGCTTAGCGAGGCAAGCAGCTAATCAGTAAGTCGAGTAAAACTTAAGTTTAGATTTTTAAGAAAGTTTAAAATTAAGTGTTGACAAAAAAATAGGAAAGCGTAACATGCGCAGCCCTAGCGAGATAAAGCAACGCGCTTTAATCGCAACGTTCTTTAACAATATAAAGCAATCATCTGTGTGGGCACTCGTACAGATTGAGTTCTAACAGCCAAGCTTAGTTCGCTAAGTGAGGCAAAAAATTTAGAGTCTCAATTGAAACTGAGTGACCAACAGCAATAAATTTATTTATTGCAGCACAGTCAATTCAATATCGAAAGATATTAAATAAATTCAGAATTCATTGAGCTGTCGAAAGACAAAAAACTTTTAATTGAAGAGTTTGATCATGGCTCAGATTGAACGCTGGCGGCAGGCCTAACACATGCAAGTCGAGCGGTAACAGAGAGTAGCTTGCTACTTTGCTG
>NZ_PYHV01000027.1:0-64741 GCF_004766475.1 Pseudoalteromonas sp. KS88 | reverse complement strand
TTTTTCTACCAGCTCAACAATGGATAGTTTAAAGCCCAATGTATAATCTCGTTGAGTACGCTTAGTGCCTTTAGTTTCGGTGGTCTTCATAAATAAGTCCTAAATGTGTAAACACATTTCAGGACAAGACAGCTAATGTTGATAAAAAAGCCCTGAATTTTCAGGGCTTTTTTGTGTCTTAAAGGTGAATTAAAGAGGCTTATCTATCAAGCTTATCGCTTCAAGGGCAGGTAATGGCTTAGACTTTAAAAAGCCTTGGCCAAAGTCGCACTGTGTATTTTGTAAAATAGCTAATTGTTCGTTTGTTTCTATTCCTTCAGCAACAACATCCAATTTTAAAGACGATGCAAGGGATAGAATGGCGCCCACAAGTGGATTAGAGTCACCCTGTAGATTATCTATAAAGCTTTTATCTATCTTTAGCACATGAATAGGTAGTTGGTGCAAATAACCAAGTGCTGAATACCCTGTGCCAAAATCATCTAGGCAAAGTTTTACTTTTAAAGGGGCTAGCCCCTCGATGATCTGAGTCGCTAATTCTAGGTTTTCAATTAATCCAGATTCGGTAATTTCTAAACATAAAGAGCCAAGCGGTAATTGATACTTATTATATATGGAGTGAATTTGTGGAACAAAATCGAGGCTGGCAAAGTGTCTTGATGATACATTTACTGTAACTCTTAAGAAGCGCTTTTTTTGTGACACCCAAGCCGCAATTTGTTGTCCTGCCAAATCGAGTAAATGTAGATCTAAATTTATTATTTGGCCGGTATTTTCAGCTACAGGGATAAAGTCGTTTGGAGAAACAAAACCTTTATTAGGGTGATGCCATCTTACTAAAGCTTCAAAGCCAATTATTTCACTGCTCTGAATTGTAAATATAGGCTGGTAAAACAGTTCAAATTCATTGTGTTCAATGCCATGTTGCAAGTCATTTTCAATATCAGCATGAGTTTTTAGTTTTTTCCGCATTGTACCGTTAAAAAACCTCACTTGACCGCGTCCCGTTGACTTCGCTTCATACATTGCGGCATCAGCATGTTGAAGCAATTTATATGCTTCATCTTCGCTGCTTTGGGTAAATGCAACGCCAATACTCGTTGAGGCTTGTAGTAAATGGCCGTCAACATTTAATGGTTTAGATAAAACGGTTTCAATTCTGCTCAAAGCTTCATTAACTTGATTTTTATGGCTAATATTTTCCATAAAAATAGCAAATTCGTCCCCCCCTAATCGCGAAAATGTATCCGTGTTGCGAATCGTTCCTTTGATTAACTCACAAATAGCAATTAAAAAGTGATCACCAACTTCATGGCCCAAAGAATCATTGATACTTTTGAAGCGGTCAAAGTCGAGATAAAGTAAGCAATGACTCACCTTTTTAGGTTCTCTAGCTAATTTTAAAATAGCGTGCTTCATTCGTTCGATTAATAATGAGCGATTTGCTAAGCCTGTTAGTTCATCATGTAAAGCCCGATGCTCTAAAGCTTGGCGGGACAGTTGCCTGTCTATTGCCATGCTAATTTGGCGGCTTACGTAGGTTAAAATATTTCTGTCGTGTTCACTGTAGTGGTATTTCTCTTGGTAGCTTTGTACCACGATCACACCTGTTGTGTGATCATTCACATCAAAGGGTACACCAAGCCAGGATTCTGAAGGACGACCAACCATTTTAAAATGGCCTGCATCAATATGCTGCTGATATTCAACTCTATCTAACAGTAAAGACTGTTCTGCGGTTAGCATATAATAAGAAGCCGTGTGCTTTAATTGCTCTTTTGATACTTTTTTATGTGCATTTGAGCGTACACCTTCTTCTATAATATAAACAATCTCAAGCACATCGATGTTTTTATCATATAAACCAACTAAAAAGTTATCTGTGCGAAGCAAGCTGGTCATAATATTATGCAGTGATTCTAAAAATGCGTCCAGATCGCTCGCCTGATACGTTAAGTTAGCAATTTGTAATAAGGTAGTCTCAAGCTTTTGCGCATCATTAAGCTGGTTTACCGTTTTTTGCAGGCTTTTTACTGTTCTTACCTGGTTGATTTTTGCACTTAATAAATGCGCCACCGTTGTGAGTATTTCAAGGTGAGCGTCAGTGAAGTAATTTCGAGCAGGGTGTTCGCAGTCGATAACGCCTAATACTTTTGAATTGTAAATAAGTGGCACGCATAACTCAGACATCGCTGGCCGTGCGTCTGCAATGTAACGGACATCAGAGCTGACATCACCAATAATTACTGCTTGACCAGTGGTTGCAACATAACCAGTTATACCTTGATTAAAAGGGATGATATTTCGTTCGATATAGTAGTCTGTTGCAATAGGTGAAACGCCCATCGCTGCGACTTCATGTAACGTGGTACTTTTTTCGTCGGCAAGGTAAATAACGCAATCTACAAAGCCTAAGCGTTTTACAACTTGAGTCGTGACGTACTCAAATAGCTCATCAAGTTCATCAAGCTGCAAAAGACTAGAAGAAAATTGATTGATAATACTCAACTGTTCAGTTTTGAGCTCTAATGGGGTAGGAGAGTCTACATTATTCGACATAAATGAGTCTGAAGCTGTTTATATTTTTAATTATAGTCATACGTTAACTTAATATTAACCAAGGTACAAAAAATATATCAAATACAATTATCAATGCTGTAAAGTGTAGTACACATTGGTGTGATATCAACCAAAGGACTTAAACAAACAAATCGAGGATATTACTTTACTCAGTTGCTCCATATGCCTATGATCAGCTAAATTCAGCCGTGGAAATAAGTAATGTCAAATCAAGAAAATCAAAACACCCATACATTAACCCTTACTCGTCCGGATGATTGGCACGTACATTTACGTGATGGTGATCAGCTTAAAGATACAGTTCGAGATATCAGTCGTTACATGGGCAGGGCAATTATTATGCCTAACCTTGTACCGCCAGCAATATGCACTGAAACAGCATTGTCTTATAGAGACCGAATACTCGCTGCCGGGCCTCAGGGTAATTTTGAACCATTAATGGTGCTTTATTTAACAGATAATACGACAGCAGATGAAATAAAAAAAGCACATGCAACAGGTAAAATTGTTGCAGCAAAAGTATACCCAGCTGGCGCTACTACAAATTCTGATTCGGGTGTTACTTCAATGAAGAAAATCTACCCAGTCCTTGAAGCAATGCAAGAAGTGGGGATGTTATTACTTATACACGGCGAGGTAACTGACTCGTCGATTGATATCTTTGACCGTGAGAAAGTGTTTTTAGACACTATTATGGGCGATGTTGTTAATGACTTCCCTGATTTAAAGATTGTACTTGAACATATCACGACTAAAGATGCGGTTGATTTTGTTAAAAATGCTTCTGATAATGTCGCAGCAACAATTACTGCTCACCACTTACTTTATAATCGTAACCATATGTTAGCAGGAGGGATTAGACCTCACTATTATTGTTTACCAATTTTAAAACGCAATACGCATCAACAAGCGCTTATTGAAGCTGCGACAAGTGGTAGTAAAAAGTTCTTTTTAGGCACTGATTCAGCGCCACACTATAAGGATAAGAAGGAAGCTGCATGTGGTTGCGCAGGCGCTTATACCGCCCATGCAGCACTAGAACTTTATGCAGAAGCATTTGAAGATGCAGACGCTTTGGATAAATTAGAAGGTTTTGCTAGCCATTTTGGGCCAGACTTTTATGGTTTGCCGCGTAATTCAGATACCATTACTTTGGTAAAGCAACCTTGGACTGTGCCAGCTAGCTATCCACTCGGTGGTGACCATGTTGTGCCAATAAAAGCTGAGTCTATTATTGACTGGCAAGTAAAATAAACAGTCAAAATAAAGCCAAAGTCTGGATTTTTTAGCCCTAATATTAGTTTGTAAAGCTGTGTTTAACCCTTTGAATCACAGCTTATAAATTTTTTTTTAATTAATAGAGCTAAAACGGATTTATTGTGTTAACCTTATCTTGCTTTGAGTTTTTGCGTATAGAATTTACGGTTATTGTGCGGCGTGTAAGGTTACCGGTTAATGGTTTTGCTTCTTCCTGTACTATACCCCAACGTTTTTGGGCATTCACTCAGGGAGGATATAGCCAATCTGGCTGAATTTTAATTATTGACTTACAGGAAAATTTAGTATGTCAAACACGGTTACTGGTAAAGTTAAGTTCTTCAACGAAGCTAAAGGCTTCGGTTTTATTGAACAAGAAAATGGTCCTGACGTATTCGTACATTTCAGCGCTATTACAGGCTCAGGTTTTCGCACTCTAAGCGAAGGCCAACAAGTGTCTTTCGGCATCAAGCAAGGTCAAAAAGGCCCTGAAGCTGAGAACGTAGAAGTAGCATAATTTAATTATGTGAACCTAAGTTCATCTTGGTGAAACAGGTCTCTGTTTCACCATAATTCTCCAAAAACCCCCACTACTTCTCATAATCTACTCAATACTAAATTATTAGCTTATATAAATTGATAAATGATTAGTTATGAAATTCATGTAAAGAGTTGTTTAACTCTGTATCAAGTTAGCTAAATTGGGTATTCTCGCACCTCGTTGTAAACTTCCAGTGAAGATTGTTACAGTCTGAAACTAATCAGCTTGTTTTATCTATATTATACTTACGCTATTACTTACTGAGTTCTGTGAAAGTTAATAGAATAAAAATAATGTAAACACGCTACCGATAATCTGGGTTTACACTAAAATTAAGAAATGAGAATACTAAGTAAAGGTTTGCTAGTAAATGAACACAACACATGATGTACTTGTTGTTGATGACCACCCAATGGTCTGCGCAGCGATTAAAACAGCGTTAAGCAAATCAGCTTTAGTAAATGGTATTTATGCAGTAGCAAGCCAAAAGGAAGCACTTGAGTACTTAAGGGTTAATAAGTGTGATTTGATAATACTCGATATCGAACTAGAAGAATCTGATGGGTTTAGCTTGTATAAACGAGCTTGTTTGGCTGGTTACAAAGGGCGTGTGTTATTTTTATCGGCTAAGCAGGATAAGCATATTATCAGAACGGCAGCAAAATTAGGCTCGCAAGGTTTTATAAACAAAGCCGAAAGCCTTGAAAACATAACATCCGCCGTTGAATTAATTTTGAAAGGCTTCACCTTTTTTCCTCAAGAAGATCTCTTAACACATGACAAAGATATCGATCAAATTCTGACGGAAAGAGAATTAACGGTGATGAAACACCTCGTTGAGGGCGCCTCAAATAAGGATATCGGAGAAAAACTGTTTATTAGTAATAAAACGGTGAGTACTTACAAAACGAAAATCTTTGAAAAGTTGGGCGTTGACTCAGTAATCTCTTTAGCAAAACTGGTTGATAACGACTCTTTATAATGGACTTGTTGTAAAGTTCAATTCACAGTGTGCAAATTAGCTTCTAAAAGATGATAAATTACGATTAATTTGTCATCATTAGCTGAATAAAAACGCTTTTTTACTGAATGACTAAGCTGAAATGAAATTTTTCTAAACTTTTTATGATGCCTAAAACGTAATAATAAAATGTTACATTTATGTTTTGTTATTTTTTTTGCATCTCAAAATAGCTATCAACACTAGCCTTTGCAGAATACTCTACACTATCATTGTTACATTTGTGTTAATCCTTTGTTTTTTTGAATGTTAGCTAAACTTCTTTAGCACAATTTATTTATGGTTAATTCCAAACATCAAGTTGACAGCGTGCATTGCATTTAGCATTATTGGAGGGTTGATATCTATTAAAAGATATCAGGGTTGTCTCCTTCGGGAGGTAATTAAATTATAAAAGTAACATTACTTAATTGGTTGGGAACTATGTCTGTTAAAATCAGAAAGAGTCTTGTAGCAACTGCGTTGGTTGGCGCATTTGCATTTGCAAGCAGCAATGTGATTGCAGATCCTTTGAATGACGTGCAAAAAGCAGGTCAAAAAATTCAAACGGCTGCGGTTAAGTCTCAAACTAAAATTGACAACGTATACGGTCAAACTCAAGAGCTTATCGCTGAGTACCGTGGCATTGTTGATGAAACTGAGCTTTTGAAAGTATACAACGATCATGTTGCACGTTTGGTCGCAGACCAAAATGCACAAATTGAATCGTTTGATCGCCAAATCGCGACTATCGACAACACTAAACAAAACGTTGTGCCTTTGATGTATCGCATGATCGATACGCTTGAGCAATTCATCAAAGCGGACGTTCCGTTTAACATTGAGACTCGTTTAGCGCGTGTTGAAAGATTACGCGAAACAATGGTTTCTTCTTCTGTAACTACTTCAGAAAAATTCCGTCAAGTACTTGAATCATACACAATTGAAGCTGCATACAGCTCTTTAGTTGCTGCGTCTCAAGGTACACTTGAAATCAATGGTAAAACAATCAACGTTGATTTCGGCCAACTAGGTCGTATCACTTATGTTGCTCAATCATTCGATTTGAAGCATGCGTGGGTTTGGGATAACAACACTAAACAGTGGAAAGAATTAGGTGAAGAATACCTAAAACCTGTTAAAGAAGTTATTCGTATGGCGCGTAAGCAAGCGACATTAGAACTTGTTAAACTACCAATCTTTGGCGCGGAGTAATCAATAATGAAGAAACTATTTAAAGGTTTTGCTGTTGCAGCAGTACTATCTGTTTCTGCAGGTACCGCGCTAAATGCACATGCAAATACTGATGCTCTAGATAAAATCCTTGAGCAAGTTAAGCAAGAGCGTATCTCTGAAGGCAAAATCAATAAGCAACGTGAGCAAGAATTTCTTTCAGCTCGTGCTGACAAGCAAGCGTTACTTAATAAAGCGAAAAGCCAGTTGTCTGCTGAAAAAGCACGTGGTGATCGTCTAACTAAAGAATATGCACAAAACGAAAATACAATGAATGAGAAAGCAGCAGCTCTACAAAGTGCACAAGGTACTTTAGGTGAGATGTTTGGTGTTGTTCGTCGTGCTGCACAAGATGCAATCGGTTCAATCGAAGCGTCACTTGTTTCTGCTGAAAAGCCAGGCCGTGCTGAAATTTTACGTTCACTTGCTGCTGCAAAAGAACTACCAACAGTGCGTGAGCTTGAAGAGCTTTGGATTTCACTTCAAACTGAAATGACTGAATCAGCAAAAGTTTCAACATTTGAAACTGAAGTTGCAGGCCTTGACGGTAACTCTTCTGTGAAGAAAGTAACACGTATTGGTAACTTCAACTTAGTTACAGACGATGGCTACTTAATTTATTCACCTGAGACTAAATCAATTCAACCGCTAGGTAAGCAACCAGATGGTTTTATCCTTGCAGGTATTGATGATTTAGCGGCTACTTCTGCTGGTGAATACGCAGGTGTTTACGTGGATCCTACACGTGGTGCTATCTTACGTATCAATACACAGAAAAAATCACTGATGGAATATTACCATCAAGGTGATGTAGTTGGTTATATCATCACAGCTTTATTAGGCTTTGGTTTATTAATCTTCTTAGTTCGTTTTGTTGATTTAACAATCACGACGGGTAAAATTAAGAGCCAACTTAAAAATGTGTCTACACCTAATGCTAACAACCCACTGGGTCGTATCCTTAAAGTGTACCAAGAGAATAAAAACCAAGACGTTGAAAACCTTGAGCTTAAGCTTGATGAAGCGATTCTTCGTGAAACGCCTCGCATCGAAGCGGGTATCAACATCATCAAAATCCTTGCTGCAATCGCGCCACTACTTGGTCTACTAGGTACGGTAATCGGTATGATCTTAACGTTCCAAACAATCACATTGTTCGGTACGGGTGATCCGAAGATCATGGCAGGTAACATCTCTCTAGCACTTGTAACTACTGCGCTAGGTCTAATTGCTGCATTACCACTTATCCTTCTTCACGCTGTTGTAGCGGGTCGCAGTAAGTCGGTACTACACATCCTTGATGAGCAAAGCGCGGGTATCGTTGCTACTCACGCGGAGAAGGAGAAAGCCTAATGCTAGTCCTGATGGAGATCTGGGAATCTATCAGGGATTTTGTTGGCACAGGCGGCCAGGTATTATACGTGGTCGCGATAGCACTCTTTCTTATGTGGGTTTTAATGATTGAGCGCTATTGGTTCTTACTTTCTGAGTTTCCTCGTATGACGAAGGAAATTGTAGGAAAGTGGGATGCCCGCCAAGACACTACGTCTTGGTACGCACACAGAATCCGTGAAGCATGGATTTCTGAAGCGTCTGAAAAATTAGATCAGCGTATGTTGTTGATTAAAACATTAGTAGCTATTTGTCCTTTAATCGGCTTACTAGGTACAGTAACGGGTATGATATCGGTTTTCGAAACGATGGCTACTCAAGGTACTGGTAACGCACGTTTAATGGCATCTGGTATTTCAATGGCAACAATCCCAACAATGGCTGGAATGGTTGCGGCACTATCTGGAGTTTTCTTTAGCTCACGCCTTGAGGCAAGAGCGAGAATGGTGAAAGCCAAACTTATAGATAGCATGCCTCATCACTAGAGAGAGAATTAAATATGGCACGTAAACAACGTTTTCGTGAAGAAGAAGAAGCAGCGGTAGATATGACGCCGATGCTTGACATCGTATTTATCATGCTTATTTTCTTTATCGTAACTACATCGTTCGTTAAAGAGGCTGGTATCGAAGTCAATAAACCAAAAGCGGCCCAAGCTACGAAGCAAAAAAATGCGAACATTTTTATTGCGATTCGTGACAACGGCGAGATCTGGATTGATAAACAGCAAGTTGATGTTGAACGTGTTTCAGCAAAGATCGAAAGTTTATTAGCAGAACAACCTACAGATGTTGTAATTTTGCAAGCTGACAAAGATGCAAAACATGGCACTGTGGTTAAAGTTATGGACCAGATCAAAGCGACGGGTGACAACCTGAGAATTTCAATAGCTGGAGATCAGTAATGATTCGTTTTCTGTTTTCACTGATTGCAGGTGGGGCAGTTACTTTCGGCTTGTTCTACTTCATGGCCTTCCTCATCTCTGGTGGGGCTGACCGTAACACGGAGCAAAAAGAGCAGATCGTAGTCGAAATTATGACGAATCCGCCTGAATCTAAGGTGCAGGAGAGGAAGCGTGTTCCGCCTCCGCCTCCACCACCGCCAAAGCAGCCGCCTAAACCGCAGCCGCCTCAGCCGGAAACTAACAACCCTAATCCGGGTGCTATGTCATTTAACATGGGTAGCATCGATGTGGGAAGTTCGGCTGGTGGCCTAAGTGGTCCAGGTGCATTTGGACGTGACGGTGATGCGACACCTATCGTTCGTATTGAACCAAAATATCCAACACAAGCGGCACGTGATGGTAAAGAAGGTTGGGTACAACTTTCATTCTCAATCGATGAGTTGGGTGGGGTTACAGACGTTGAAGTAATTGACGCAGACCCTAAACGAATCTTTGATAGAGAAGCAAAACGTGCACTTAAAAAGTGGAAGTACCGTCCTAAGATCATTGATGGTAAACCACAGAAGCAAGTTGGCTTACAGGTTCAATTAGACTTTAAACTTAACCAAGGCAATTAAGGAGGCAAGTATGAGAAATTTATCTAAAGTAACAGCACTTGCGGTACTTATGTCTCTCTCGGGTGCAGTGATTACTGCACCGGTTTTAGCTGCGCCAGATTACGCAAAGATTGAAGAGCGTAAAAAGGCAAAAACTAAGATCATGGGTGAGCGCACTGGTAAAAAAGTTGTTAAAGCATTTGATTTGTACAACGAAGACAAGCTTGATGAAGCAATCGCTATGCTGAAAGAGCTTGACCCTTCTGATGACTTTGACAAAGCAACGGTTAACCGCTATCTAGGTAGCATGTATGGTCAGAAAGAGCAGTACAAAACTGCGATCAAGCACCTTGAGTTAGCTGTCGCCCCTGATGTTTTGAACTTTGCAGATCAAGAGCAAAGCTTAAAAACATTAGGTGATATGTATGCTGGTACAGAGCAATTCAAAAAAGCTAAAGAAGCTTATGTAAGATGGATGGATTTTACTGGTGAGGAAGATGCAACGGTTTATACCCGTATTGCACAAGCTAATTACCAGCTAGAACAATTCCGTGACGTTTTTGAGCCTGCAGATAAAGCAATCAAACTTCAAGAAGAGCCTAAAAAAGGCCCTTACCAACTTAAATTAGGTTCATACTTTGAGCTTAAAGACTATAGCAATATGGTAAAAGTGGGTGAAGAGATTGTTCGTATCTGGCCTGATGACAAAAAAGCATGGGTTAGTTTAGGCAAGTACTACCTTCAGACGGAAGACTATAAAAAAGGTCTTGCGACGATGGAAGTAGCCTACAAAAATGGTTTTTTTGAGACTGAAGTTGATTATAAAGTTTTATCTAACTTCTATTCTTTGAATGAGATCCCTTACAAGGCTGCTAAAGTCCTTGAGGAATCTATCAATGATAAGATTGTGAAGCGAAATAAACAAAATATCAGCGCGATAGCGAGTAACTATCACCGCTCAAAAAATATCGAAGAAGCAGCTAAGTATTATGAAGAAGCCGCTAAGTTTGATGACGATGCTGAACTTTACCGTAAAGCAGGTTCGTTATTACTTCAGTCGCAAAATTATAGTGCTGCCGTTGTTCGTTTGAATAAGGCTCTGGAATTAGGTTCTGACAAAAAAGGAACTATATATACAGATTTAGCTGAAGCTTATTACTATCAAGAAAAGTATAAGCAAGCTTATGCAGCGATTCAAAAAGCAATGGATGACCAACGCACACGTAAGTTTGCAAAAGGTTGGGCTCCATATATTAAAGATAAAGCCGCTCGCAACGGTGTGAAAATTTAATATACATTGCTTTACAGTTTAAAAAGCCCCTTTGGGGCTTTTTTTATTCCTTTTATTTGAACACACATAAATTAATTAAATGCTTCTTATCAAAGAGGCCTCTATTTGGGTTTGAAAATGATAAAATATGTTGGTGTATGCTTGTTAATGTTACTTACAGGGTGCAGTGAGCCTGCAATAAAGTATTCAGATATAGAGCAGGTTAAGCAACAACTAAGAGTACAAAATGAGTTTTTACAGCCTTTAGATACATCAATAGCTAGTGAAATTACACTAGATAGTAAACTACCTTTCTCAGAATCATATTTACTAACTCGCCATGATGTATATCGCTCTTTACGTGCTATGGACCTAACAAAACCACAGCAGCAATTAGCTGATTATTTAAGTATTTCTGAGCGTTTTCCTGCGCGATATTTTCCATGGCCTGCAAATATTAATGTTGTAGAAAATATGTTGAGCAATGACTTAATAACTGATCAGGAAATAGCACAATGGATTGGTTTTACTATCAAACAGCTCTCGTTAGGTTTAGAAAGCAAACTTAAATTGAATAAAATTGAATTAAACAGCCTTAAGTCACATGTTGCAAAATTAGAAGAGATAAAAGGTATTAGTCAAGATATCTCAGTTGCTTTGGAAAGCTTGAGTGACTACTTATCTAGTTATACACCTAGAGGTAGCGTTGGTTTACATGGATTGCCTAATGGCGCGTCATGGTATCAAAGTAAGTTAAATTATTTCGCACAAAAAACAGATGCTCCATTAATTTGGTTAGCTAAAATACAAAACAGAGCAGAATTTTCCAAACAACAGAGGTACACTCAAACTTTCGATGGCGATCACAGCGATTCATTGCTTGAGAAATGGTTAATGTTTAACTCGTATGAATTAATTGCGGGACTTGATTGGGAGCAAAGTTACTATAATTTGCCACTTTCTGCTTCATTACAGATTGAGAAAATGTCTGATTCAGACAAGGCATTTTGGTTAGCGATGATGGAAACCGATTTGGGAATTCATTACCATGCTTGGACTGTGCAACAAGCAAAAGTTAATCTACAAAAACGCATTCAAATGTCAGATAAGCAAGCAGCATATGCAGTTGAAAACCTTGTTTACTTTCCTGCGTTTAGTTTTGCCTTCGCACAGCTGTTAGACAATAAGCTATAACTTATACCGGGTCACATTTTCTACAGCGTTGGTTAGTTGGGTCATCTAGCAAACGCTGTGCATCAATTTTTTCTTCGCAATCGCAACAATACCCATATTGGCCTATTTCTATTTGGCATACAGCTGCTTCCAACTTTTCTAAGCGTTTAATCAATGCACTGTATTCAGAACCCAATTGCTTATCTGTGAGCTCTAACCATCGCTCTGGGTTATTCGATTCAAGGGTATGTAATAAGCAATGATGGCTAAGGCTGTTCGATTGCGCTAAAGCAGTTAATAGTGACTTACGCTGTGAAGTAAGTTCACTGTTTAAGCGTGCCAAAGTATGTTGTGATTGATTCATAACTTATTTCCTCATTGTACAATGATGGTATTATCCATAATTTAATCGAGGTTAATAATGATGTGTATCAATTTAGGGCGCGATTGCATATTTGTTTAATACCAAAGAAACATCTTCTTTTGTTTTTAAGCGTCGGATTTCGTCAAACAATGTGCTCGCTTGTTTGTATTCACGTTTTAAATAGCCAAGCCATTGTTTTGTCCTTGATGCAAAGTACTTTTCATCTTTACTTGGATCATGGTGCATGGAAGAATGAATAATATGATATAAAATGTTCTCCCACTTAAGACCATCATATTGCTGGCCATTAAAGTGCGCTTTTATTTTTTTTGCCAGATCAGGGTGTGATAATGCACCGCGTCCCAGCATCAGATCAGTGCATGTACTGCGTTGCTGGCACAAAATAGCATCCGACACTTGCCATATTTCACCATTGGCTACAACATCAATAGATTTACCTTTAATTAAAGGCGGGATTTTTTCCCAATATGCCGGTGGGTTATAGCCATCCCTTTTAGTGCGCGCGTGGATTGCAATACTATTAGCCCCGGCGCTTACCACAGCATCTACAATTTCCTGGCTGTTACTATCATCGTCAAAGCCCAATCGAATTTTGGCACTTACTTGGTGCTCTTGAGGTACCGCGTTACGGACAGCCTTGATTATTTCATACATGTGTTCTGGGTCTTTGAGTAGTACTGCACCACCTTTACTGCGGTTGACTGTTTTGGCTGGGCAGCCGAAGTTTAAATCGACACCATGAGACCCTAATTCGACAACTTTTGCCGCATTTTCCGCGAGAGCGTCAGCAACTTGACCTAATAGCTGAATACGTACAGGCGTCCCCGCGCGCGTATAGCCATTATTATTAAGCTCAGGACAATATCGATGAAATACCTTATCAGGTAATCGTGCATCAACGACACGTATAAACTCGGTTACACACAAGTCAAAGCCACCAATATCTGTTAGTAATTGGCGCATTTTAAAATCCACAACGCCTTCCATTGGTGCTAAAACTAGTTTCATTAATGTCACATACCTATAAAAAATGGGAAACGTAGTCTACCTGTTCCTCTGTGATTGATAAATCAATATCGGTTAATGAAAAAAAATAATATTATTGTTAAATTTTGAAAGTTTTTCCTAAATGGTGGGTCTATTAAGTATACCCGTTGAAGATAGAGAGAATAATATTATGAATACAGCAAAAAAAAATACAGTTGCGTTAGCATTAGGTGCGGTAGTTATCAGCAGTGCAAGCTTGGTGACAACAACTGCTCAAGCCAATCCGTTTGAGTTTCAAGAATTAGTAACCGGTTACCAGATAGACGCAACAGAAGGTAAGTGTGGTGAAGGTAAATGTGGCGGCCATGCAAAATCAAAAGATGCTAAAGCTAAAGCCGAAGGTAAGTGTGGTGAAGGCAAATGTGGCGGCCATGCAAAGTCCAAAGACGCTAAAACTAAAGCCGAAGGAAAATGTGGTGAAGGTAAATGTGGTGGCCATGCAAAATCAAAAGATGCTAAAGCTAAAGCCGAAGGTAAGTGTGGTGAAGGCAAATGTGGCGGTCATGCAAAAACAAAAGATGCTAAAGCCAAAGCTGAAGGCAAATGCGGTGAAGGTAAATGTGGTGGCCATGCCAAAATGAAAGACTCGAAAACCAAAAAAGAAGGTAAATGTGGTGAAGGCAAATGTGGTGGAAGCCATTAAACTTTGTCGTTGCACTTCTTGTTTTATTGGTTATCAACATCATTAATCAAGAAGTGCCATGCCACAACTTAACCGTTTAGCGTAAAATTAGTAAACAAGGTAGCCATCATGCGTTACTGATATTATTTTGTTTATCTGAGGAAAATAGTAGGAATAAAGATGACCTTAAATGTAAGTGAGTTTGGCATGGTGGGTTTAGGTTTGCGCCGAGAAATGCTTGACGAATTACTTGAGCATGTACCTACCCAAATTGATTTTTTTGAAGTTGCACCTGAGAATTGGCTCAAATTAGGTGGTCGCTATAAAAAACAGTTTAAGTCGCTTACAAATGCCCACAATTTTGTGTGCCATGGTTTGTCTTTATCTATTGGTTCACCTGAGCCACTGGATATTGAATTTATAAAATCATTAAAGGGCTTTTTTAAAGAGCATGATATTAAACGTTACAGCGAACATTTGAGTTACTGCTCTGGTAAAGGTCATATGTATGATTTGATGCCAATCCCGTTTACTGAACCCGCAATTAAGCATGTAGTAAAACGTATTAAGCAAGTTCAAGATATATTAGAACGACAAATTACGATTGAAAATGTGTCGTATTATGCAGCCCCTGGGCAAGAATTGAGTGAACTTGAATTCACGACAGAGATTCTTTCACGCGCTGATTGTAAATTGTTGCTCGATGTAAATAATATTTATGTAAATGCGACTAACCATAAGTATGACTCAATGGAATTTATTCAAGGGCTCCCCTCTGAGCGGATTGATTATATTCATATTGCGGGTCACTATAATGAAGCTGAAGATTTGATTGTTGACACCCATGGTGCTGATGTCATTGACCCTGTTTGGCAGTTGCTGGATAAGGCTTATGAAGTTCATGGTGTATTTCCAACGTTATTAGAGCGAGACTTTAACATCCCACCTATGGATATTTTAGCCAAAGAGTTAGATACAATTTCTCAATTACAAATTAAGCATAGCCAAATAAGCAAAAAGCGAGCTTGAGTAGTATGTCTTTTGATAAAATCCAATATGCCTTTATGGAACATATTCGCCAACCAAAGGAAAATCCTCTTCCTCATGGAATTGAAGACCGTCGAATGGCTATTTACCGCGACTTATTTTTTAATAATATTGAAGGGTTTATTTCATCCGGTTTTCCGGTTTTAAAGTCCTTATATTCTCGCGAGGATTGGCAAAAACTGATCAGGAAATTTTTTATTGAGCATGATTGTCAGTCACCTTATTTCTTAGATATTGCTGCGGAGTTTGTCAATTATCTGGTTAATACTTATGAGCGAGCAAAGAACGACCCTATATTTATGATTGAGCTTGCGCATTATGAGTGGGTTGAATTGGACGTGTCGATATGTCAACAAGACGAGAGCGAACTACCTATTGGCAGTGCAATCACTTCAGTGCCTTTATTCTTGAGTAGTACGGCACGCAATTTAAGTTATCAATTTGCCGTGCATAATATTAGCGCAGATTACATACCTACTCAACCAGGTGCAACACCGCATTACTTTGTTGTTTATAGAGATCATGAAGATGAAATTCAATTTCTTGTGACGAATGCGATGACAGCATTATTGCTATCTCTTATTGAAACGACGCCCGGTATTGATTTTTTTGAACTATGTAATTGTGTATTGCAGCAAGCTCCTCAATTTAGTGAACAACAAATCCACGATGGAGCTAACAGCACGCTAATGACAATGGCTCATAAAGGAGTTGTTGTGACAAAAAATGAGGATGAAAACCTTTATTGATAATTTCACATGGATTATCATGTGCGCTTTTAAACGTCGCGCTTAATAAAAGGTAGTACCATGTCGGAAGATAAAGATTTTAAAGACCCATTTAATTTAATGTATTTTTTAGCATTTTTAGCTATTTTTGTTGGAATTGGTTGCTTGAATGCAATTTTAGGTTGGATGACGACATTATCGTAATTTAACCAGTTTAAATATAATAAGGCTGTATTTAGTACAGCCTCTTTAATGTGTTTTAATCCCTCCTTTACAGCTGTTTTTTATCAATCTAAATGCACATATAAACAAAACTATTGCAGTACATATCGCCATAAGTCCTAATTTAATTGTATTTAACTTGAAATCTGGTTGAAAAATGCACTAATGTTTTGATATTAAATAACAAATGTATTTATCCGTCTCCAGTCGGAGACTTTTAGCGATAACAAAGCGAATTTACGCGACAATAGCAGGCTTATTGCAAGTAAATTCAACGCAGGCAGCGTTGGAAGTAGCCGCTGGGGATAAATTTGTTGTCCAGCGTTGAGGTTAACTAGATTCTTTATCTGGGCGTTTTAATTTCAGCTAAGCTCGCATCTTAGGGTCGCTTGGGTATATAATTACCTGCTTTGTAATATTAACGATATAACAGCTTAAATTATGACAACTCCATCGATTATTAAAGACAGCATCACAACGATAGCCGACTACCCAAAAGCGGGCATCATGTTCCGTGATGTAACAACACTTATGGCTGATCCAGCTGCATTTCAAGCAACTATAAATGCGTTTATCGACGCTTATAAAGACCAAGGATTTACCAAAATTATTGGTACAGAGTCACGCGGTTTTATTTTTGGGGCTCCACTTTCTTATGCATTAGGAATTCCATTTATCCCTGTGCGTAAACCAGGTAAATTACCTCGCGCTGTTATTTCTCAAGATTATCAACTTGAATACGGTGAAGATGTGCTCGAGCTGCATACTGATGCGATTGTACCTGGCGATAAAGTACTTTTAGTAGATGATTTGTTAGCAACAGGTGGCACAATTGAAGCGACTGCTAAGCTTGTTAATAAACTTGGTGGTAATGCAACTGATGCTGCGTTTGTTGTGTCATTGCCAGAGCTTGGTGGTGAGCAACGCATTGAGAAAATGGGTATAAATATCCTTAAATTGGTTGAATTCGAAGGCGAATAATTACATGAGTTACCAAGTCCTAGCGAGAAAATGGCGACCTCAGACCTTTCATGAATTGGTCGGTCAGTCACATGTTAAGCAAGCATTAGTTAATGCATTAACACAAAATAGACTGCACCACGCTTATTTATTCACTGGGACCCGCGGGGTGGGGAAAACCACCATTGCACGTATTTTTGCTAAAAGCTTAAACTGTGATGAGGGTATTTCTGCCCAACCTTGCGGTCAATGTAGTAGTTGTAAAGATATTGAAGCGGGGCGTTACATTGATTTGCTAGAAATCGATGCGGCATCGAGAACCAAAGTCGAAGATACGCGTGAGATACTAGATAACGTTCAATATGCTCCAACTCGTGGGCGTTATAAGGTGTACTTAATTGATGAAGTGCACATGCTTTCAAAGCATAGTTTTAATGCTTTATTGAAAACCTTAGAAGAGCCACCAGAGCACGTTAAATTTTTGCTTGCCACAACGGACCCACAAAAGCTTCCAGTTACTATTTTATCTCGTTGCTTACAGTTTAATCTGAATGCGTTATCACAACCTGAAATTTTACAGCAACTAGAGTATGTACTGAACGAAGAGCAGTTAAGCTTTGAACAACAGGCATTACATATAATTGCTAAAGCCGCTGATGGCAGTATGCGAGATGCGCTAAGTTTGACAGATCAAGCGATTGCTCAAACAAATGGCAACATTCAACATCAAGCAGTGCAACGCATGCTGGGGTTGATGGATAATCACTACAGCCAACACATTTTAGCGGCTTTATTAGCTCAAGATGGGGCAGCTTTGTTAATGCAAGTAGAACAAATTGCGAGTCAAAACCCGCAATATAATGCGCTGCTTGATGATTTAATTGGCCTAACACACCTTATTCAGCTAACTCAGCTAGTACCTGATGCAGCAAAGTTAGATGAGCATAATGCAGAGTTTATCCAAGAAGTAGCGCAAGCAAGCGACTGTAAACAAATTCAAATTTATTACCAGTTGCTGCTCAATGGTAAAAAAGATTTACAATGGGCGCCTGAGCCGCGTCTTGGCTTTGAAATGATCATGCTAAGGCTTCTTGCCTTTGAGCCTACCGGTTCTTTGTCAACGCAAGACTCATCAAACACAGCGCAACCGAAACAAAACAACGCTGGGCGAGCCAGTGCTCTGCGCGATATTATTAATAAAAATAAAATGGTGCAGCAAACTCCTCTTGCTGAGGCTAATCGTCAAATCCAGTCATCAGACAGTGATGTAAATGTAGCCGATAATATGCAGCCTGAGAAGGACATTGCATCGGATAATCAAGTTGAGCAAAGCAACACCAATGAACAACGTGATGAACTCGCTCAAACCGTAAATAAAACAGAAGCACAAGCAAGTACTGAAAACACTCTCAGCGATGAGCATGCCCAGCAGCAAAGTCAAGATGATGCCTACCAACAACACAGTGACGCTGAACAAACGTTAGCGACACAGTTTGATGACATTATGAGTAGTGCAGTAGAGCAAGGCTTTAATGAGCAAACCCAAACAGCACACGTTGAGCCTGAAGCTAATAGCTATAATAGCGAACCTCAAACCTCAATTGCACAACAAGAGTCACAAGCACAATCAGCCATTGCACGCATTCTACGTGATAGAAACATATCCGGTGTAGGTAAGTTATCTGGTACAAGTATTAATAATACCCAAACCATTGAGCAACAAGTTACACATGCTGACAGAGTTAGCCCTGAACCTGAACCTCAAACGCCATTACCTGAGTCACAGCCACAACAGGCTGCAGAGCCCAAATCAGCAGCTATCGATGCGCCGCCTTGGTCAAATGATGACGCAGGCCAAACCGTAAAAAAGCCAGAGCTCCCAGAGTCGGGGAGCCAGACACGCTCAAATAATCAAGTTGCAACAAAAAAAGTAGACTTTAAAGATAAACATCAGACAATTACTGAAAATTTGGCGCCTGAGTTATTAGAACAAATTAACCCACAAAAAAAGCCAGAGGTTGTTCAACAAGCGCCGAGCATTCCAGTTCCTGATGACTTTCAAAGTCCAATTAGTGAGATCAGGTTTGCTCATCAACAAGATGAATGGGCTTATTTAATCAAGCGAATGGGGCTCGGTGGCAGAATGCGCCAATTTGCGTTGCATTCTATTTTTACAAAACAAGATAACAATTTACATATCGACGTTGACGAGTCACAAAAGCATTTAGATTCACCGATACTTAGGCAAAAACTTGATGCAGCACTTTCAAGTATTTATGAGCACAACGTAACGCTCAGTATCAATTTTGCGCAGGGTGTAATTGACTCACCCTATTTAATACAGCAGAAAATAGATGTAGGGCGTCATCAACAAGCGATTGATGTGATTAATTCAGATGAAAATATCGTGCAATTTCAGCAGCTATTTTCAGCAATAATAGACGAAAACAGCATCCAGGCATTGTAATTCATTACAATAGCCCTTATCTTCATGACAATTAAAGATTACACAAAGAGAGAGAATTATGTTTAAAGGTGGAATGGGTAACATGATGAAGCAAGCGCAGCAAATGCAAGAGCGCATGCAAAAAGCCCAAGACGAAATCGCTACTATGGAAGTTGTTGGTGAAGCCGGTGCAGGCCTTGTTAAAGTTACTATGCTTGGTAACCACAACGTTCGCCGTGTAGAGCTTGATGAAAGCCTGATGGAAGACGATAAAGACATGATTGAAGACTTACTTGCAGCAGCATGTAATGATGCTGTGCGTCGTGTGGCTGAAGAAACGCAAGAACGCATGGGTAAAGTAACTGGTGGCATGCAATTACCACCAGGTATGAAAATGCCGTTCTAAGGTAAACAATGCAACTTTCACAAAGTTTAAGCCAGCTCATTGAAGCACTGCGATGCCAGCCGGGCATTGGTCCAAAGTCCGCGCAACGCATTGCGTTTCATTTGCTTGAGCGTGACCGCAAAGGCGGCACGCAACTTGGTAATGCTTTAACTAAAGCGATGAGTGCTGTAGGACATTGTCAATCTTGTCGAACATTTGCAGAGCAGCCACAGTGCGAGATTTGCATGAGCCCAAAACGCCAAGACAGTGGCGTTTTGTGTGTAGTTGAATCACCGACAGATGTATTGGCGATTGAGCAAACAGGGCAATATAAAGGTTTATACTTTGTCTTAATGGGGCACTTATCACCCATTGACGGTATTGGTCCAAACGAAATTGGCCTTGATATTTTAGAGAGCAAATTGCGTCAAGGTGGAGTGAATGAAGTAATTTTGGCCACCAACCCATCGGTTGAGGGTGAAACTACAGCCCATTTTATTGCACAATTGTGCCACCGCCATAAAGTCGAAGCGTCTCGTATTGCCCACGGAATACCAGTAGGCGGTGAACTCGATTTACTTGATGGCATGACCTTAATGCATGCCTTTAGTGGTCGAAAAGCCGTAAGCCAAGACTAGGGTCTGTTTACCTTGCAAGGTTAACAGGCGCTGCCCTTCGTTCGGGTTCTGCTTAGGGGCGATTTACTCTTTGTAGCCAGGGTTTGACTTAGCCCACTAGGTTACAAACCTCGCGCCGCGATTAAACCGCCCCTAGTTTGAGCAAGTCTTAATCCACAAAGGTCAACAGACCCTAATAACGTGATAGTCCTAAAAGCTTTAAAAAAGCCTGTATTTATTAAATTAAGTACAGGCTTTTTAATTTCATACACTTTTTACTTCTGATCACACACCTTTTTTAAATTATCCCTTGAAGTTCATTCTGCGCGCCCCATATTAAGTGCATAACGCAGACAATTTGCTAATTGGAGATTTACACAATGACTGCAGCACAAAAAGAAACATTAGGCTTTCAAACAGAAGTTAAACAACTATTAAACCTAATGATCCACTCGCTTTATTCAAATAAAGAAATATTTTTACGTGAACTTGTGTCTAATGCCTCAGATGCGGCCGACAAGTTACGCTTTTTAGCGCTTTCAAATGGTGATTTATACCAAGGCGATGCGGACTTACGTGTGCGTATCAGTGCAGACAAAGATGCAAAAACTGTGACTATTTCAGATAACGGTATCGGTATGACCCGTGATGAAGTTATCAGCTCATTAGGTACTATTGCAAAATCGGGCACAGCTGAGTTTTTCAAAAACTTAACTGGCGACCAAAGCAAAGATTCACAGTTAATTGGTCAATTTGGTGTTGGTTTCTATTCAGCGTTTATTGTGGCTGACTTAGTGACTGTTCGCACTCGTAAAGCTGGCGAAGAAAAAGGTGTTGAGTGGCAATCACAAGGTGAGGGCGAGTACACCCTAGAAGAGATTGAAAAAGAAGGCCGTGGTACAGACATTATTCTGCACCTTCGTGAAGACGAAGCTGAATTTGCTGATGATTGGCGCCTGCGTAGCATTGTTACTAAATATTCTGATCACATTTCTACACCAGTACAAATGTATAAAGAGGAAGTACCTGAGTCTGAAGGCCCAGATGGCGAAAAAACACCAGCAGAGCCTGCTGCTTGGGAAAGCATTAACCGCGCTACAGCACTTTGGACTCGTGATAAGTCTGAAATATCTGAAGATGAATACAAAGAGTTCTACAAGCACGTAAGTCATGACTGGGAAGAGCCGCTAAGCTGGGGTCACAATAAAGTTGAAGGTAAAACTGAATACACAAGCCTACTTTATATCCCTAAAAAAGCGCCTTTCGACTTATGGAACCGTGAACGTCAAAGTGGCTTAAAACTTTACGTACAACGTGTGTTTGTAATGGATGACGCTGAGCAGTTTATGCCAAGCTACTTACGCTTTGTAAAAGGTTTACTTGATTCAAACGATTTACCGTTGAACGTATCGCGTGAAATCTTACAAGATAACAAAGTGACACAAGCTATTCGTAAGGGTTGTACTTCACGTATTTTAAAAATGCTTGAGCGCATGGCGAAAAATAAAGCCGATGATTACCAAACATTTTGGAACGAATTTGGTCAAGTAATGAAAGAAGGTCCAGCTGAAGATGCGACCAACAAAGAAGTGATTGCTAAATTACTACGCTTCTCTTCAACGCACACAGATGAAGAAGCTCAAAACGTTTCATTAGAGCAGTACATTGAACGTATGAACGAAGAGCAAGATGCTATTTACTATGTTGTTGCTGATTCGTTTACAGCGGCTAAAAGCTCACCACACTTAGAGATCTTCCGTAAGAAGGGTATCGAAGTATTACTAATGAGCGACCGTGTTGATGAGTGGATGATGAGCCACTTAACAGAATTCTCTGAAAAACCGTTCAAGTCAATTACCCGAGGCGATCTTGACCTAGGTAACTTGGATGACGAAGAAACGAAGAAAGCGCAAGAAGAGTCTGAAAAAGAAGTTGAAGGCTTAATTGAGCGCATTAAAACTGCACTCGGTGAAAGCGTTAAAGATGTACGCTTTACGCATCGTTTAACTGACTCGCCTGCGTGTGTAGTTAGCGACGATAACGACATGAGCTCGCAAATGCAAAAGCTAATGGAATCTGTGGGTCAAACTGCACCAGAAGCGAAACCAATTTTTGAGCTTAACCCAGATCATCAGCTTGTTAAGCACCTTAATGTTGAGCAGGATGAAGACAAGTTTGGTCAGTGGTCAAATGTATTACTTGATCAAGCATTGCTTGCAGAGCGTGGTACGCTTAAAGACCCTGCTGGTTTTGTGACTCGTTTGAATAAATTGATGCTCGATCTTAGTAAATAATAGCATTAGATGTGTCATTGAATAAAAAGGGAGCAAATAGCTCCCTTTTTTGTTAATTACGGATAAGCAATTAGTATAAGTTGCTTGAGTATCGCAAGCGCTTATGGAAGAATTCAATCTTTAAGATAAATACTACTGGGCTGCTTGTTCAGAACAGTATCAACCGAGGACAATGATATGCGCATTATTCTTTTGGGCGCGCCGGGTGCAGGTAAAGGCACTCAAGCTCAGTTTTTGATGGACAAATACGGTATTCCACAAATTTCTACTGGTGACATGTTACGTGCAGCAATTAAAGAAGGCACACCACTGGGTTTAGAAGCTAAAAAAGTAATGGATGCAGGTCAGTTAATTTCTGATGATATCATCATCGGTTTAGTGAAAGAGCGTATCGCTAAAGAAGATTGCGAAAAAGGTTTCTTGTTAGATGGTTTCCCGCGCACAATCCCACAAGCAGATGCAATGAAAGAAAATGGCGTAGTAGTAGACCACGTTATCGAATTTGACGTTGCTGATGAAATCATTGTTGAGCGTATGGGCGGACGTCGTGTTCATCCGGGCTCTGGTCGCGTTTACCACATTGTTTATAATCCACCAAAAGTGGAAGGCAAAGACGATGTAACAGGTGAAGATTTAATCATCCGCGCCGATGATACTGAAGAAACAGTACGCAAACGTTTAGGTATTTACCATGAGCAAACTATGCCGTTGGTTGATTACTACCAAGCAGAAGCAAAAGCGGGTAACACCCAGTACCATAAATTAGACGGTACTCAAGCAGTTGAAGCGGTAAGCCAACAGCTAGGTGAATTATTAGGCTAAAAAGTGCCTAAAGTAAAAAACCGCCAAATTTGGCGGTTTTTTTATAACTATGGTTTTTTATAACTACGGTTTTTAATACGTCATGGCTTAAATTGTTTTCATTGCATCAATGACAGGCGCGTAATTAGGCTCTTTAGACAACTCATCAACTAACTGCTTGTATACAATTTTATGTTCTTTATCTAATACAAATACTGCACGTGTTAACAAGCCCATATCTCTAATAATTAGTCCATAGTTCTGGCCAAAGTCACGCCAAACAGAATCTGATAACGTCGTGATTTTGTCTATATTTTCAGCTTTACAAAATCGCTTTTGAGCAAAAGGTAAATCAGCACTGATTGTAAGCATGGCAATCGAGGGAAATTGCGCAGCTACTTTTTCATTGAAATGTTTAGTTTGAATACTGCAAACACCGGTATCTAGGCTTGGTACAACACTGATTAAAACGGCTTTGCCTTGATAGTCTTTCAGAGTAACAGGGGCAAATGAATCATTAACGACTTTAAAATTTGGAGCTTGCTGATCTACTTCAACCCCCGTGCCTAGCAGAGTAACAGGTTTTGATTGAGCTGATACCTTACCGGCATCTAAGGTATTTTGGCCAATATCAGCCGCAAAAGTAGTGGCACAAAAGCTACACAAAGCAAAAGTAAGCAATCTAAGCATAAGGTATTTCCTTTAAAATTAACGCAATTGCATTCAGTGTATTATAATCAACGAATGGGACAAAGAGTTTACTGAAATTTAAAATTGTAAATATTGGTTACATTGATTAACATATTGCACAGATTTACGTTTATTCGCTGACAAATAACAATAAAAGCATGTTGTATACTAAATACGTGCAACGGCAAAACAGAGAGAAGCTATGTCAACATCGGTATTAATTTGCGACGACTCAAAGCTAGCACGGCGACAATTAGCACGATCGCTACCAGATGATTGGGATATCAAAGTTGAGTTTGCTGAAGATGGTGAGCATTGCATTGAGCAGATCAAAGCCATACAACCAGAAATCCTATTTCTAGATCTAAACATGCCAAAAATGGATGGCTACGAAGTATTGCAAGAGATTCAAAATCAATCTCTTTCTGTACTCACTGTTGTGGTGTCTGGTGATATACAACCGAACGCCCATCAGCGGGTACTCGGTTTAGGTGCAATTGACTTTATTCAAAAACCCTGTGACGCTCAAAAGCTTGCCGATATTATTGAACACCATGGTATTAAAGACAAAGCCATGCGTGAGCGTTTAGCACACCAGTTAGGGGAGCAAGTCGACCCCGATGTGCGGGATATCTATCAGGAGCTAACCAATGTTGCTATGGGTCAAGCAGGGGACCTGCTTGCTCGACTGTTAAACGTGTTTGTCGAACTGCCGATACCTAATGTTAATATCCTTGAAGTTAATGAATTAGATATGGCATTGCGCTCAATTGATGCAAATGCAACTACTTCAGGCGTATGCCAGGGCTTTATTGGTGGTGGTGTGTCGGGTGAGGCATTATTACTTTTAAATGACTCAAGCTTCAAAGAAATTGCTTCGTTAATGAATTACGAAGGCGAGCTAAATAACAATATTGAACTTGAGCTATTAATGGATATTAGTAATATCTTAATTGGCGCCATTTTAACCGGCCTTTCTCGCCAGTTAGATATGACGTTTAGCCAAGGTCACCCGGTCGTGCTAGGTCAACACTGTGATGTGTCTGACTTAGTGAAAGCGAATAAATCTCGCTGGCAACGCACCCTTGCGATTGAGATCAGTTACGGTATTGAAAACCATAATATAAATTGTGATTTAATGCTGTTATTCACCGAAGATTCAATGAAGACTTTGAAATACAAAGTTGCGTACCTATTAGAAGACTAACATTATGCCAGCAGCTGATTTTAATATGAATGAAATCCATTGGTTAATGGATATGTTTAACACTGTCGATGTCGGCTTGGTAGTGTTAGATCGCGAATATAAAGTGTGTATCTGGAATGGTTTTATGGAAAATCATTCGGGTTTATTGCCAAGTGCTGTAAAAGATAAAGACTTATTCGACCTTTTTCCTTCGATTGATGAGAAGTGGTTTCGCAGTAAATCAGAATCAGTATTTGTTTTAAAAAATCGCTCGTTCACCATATGGGAGCAACAACCTTATATATTCCGCTTTAAAAATTACAGGCCTATCACAGGTAAAGCGGACCATATGTATCAAAATGCGACTTTTATTCCATTATCTAATGTCAGAGGTGAAGTAAGCCATATTTGTATCATTATTTATGATGTTACAGATGTAGCCGTGAACAAAAGTGAGCTCGAAGAGCTAAATAGCAAATTAGAGCTAATGAGCCAGACAGATGCTTTAACTAAATTGAACAACCGTGGTCACTGGGAAGACTCTCTCAGAAAAGAGTTTTTAAGGATAAAAAGAAGTGCTGGTAGCAGTTGTTTATTGATGTTTGATATTGATCACTTCAAAAAAATCAATGATCAATACGGACACCGTTGTGGTGATGAGGCATTACGTCATATTGCGGATTTGCTCAGAAAAACATTGCGTGAAACAGATGTAGCGGGTCGATATGGTGGTGAAGAGTTTGCAGTAACACTCCTTGATACAGATAAGGCGGGCGCTGAAATATTGGCAGAAAGACTGCGTAGTTTAATTGAAGCTTCTTCGATCTATTTTGATGGAGAACAAATAAAAATGACGATTAGCATTGGTCTTGCCTGTTTCCAATCTGATTTTGAACGCTATGAAAAGTGGATTGAAGCTGCTGATAAAGCGCTATATACGTCAAAAGATAAAGGGCGAAACTGTATTACAGATTACACTGCATTACAGCAACCTAACGATGAATTAAAAAATGACGCCTAGCGTCATTTTTTGTCTAGACAATCGGGTTTCAATGTTTCATTCAGTACTATGGCGAGAGTCGTCCATTGGACATTGACCCAGTGCTGTTATCTCCCCAGAGGGGGACTGTTGTTCTAGCTTTACTTTAAAACCCCACAATCGATATAGATGCTTAAGAACTTCATCCTGAGATTTCGCCAGCGGGATGTGTTGATGGGGAACATATCGAAGCGTTAATGAACGATCGCCTCTAATATCTACATCATATACTTGTATGTTTGGTTCATGATTACTTAGGTTATATTGTGCAGATAATGACTCTCGCACTTTATGATAACCACTGTCATCATGAATCGCGCCAATCTCTAAAGTAGGCTCTTTTTCATGGTCAATAATAGTAAATAATTTAAAATCACGAATAAGCTTAGGCGATAAAAACTGGCTGATAAAACTTTCGTCTTTAAAGTTCTCCATAGCAAAATGCAAAGTATCCAGCCAATTACTGCCAGCATATTCAGGAAACCAGCGTTTATCTTCTTCAGTCGGGTTTTCACAGATGCGCCTAATGTCCACCATCATATTAAAACCGAGTGCGTAAGGGTTAATACCTGAATAATATTTACTATTATAAGGCGGCTGATATACAACATTGGTATGGCTTTGTAAAAACTCTAGCATGAATGAGTCGGTCAGTTTCCCTTCATCATAAAGGTGATTCAAAATAGTGTAATGCCAAAACGTAGCCCAGCCTTCATTCATAACTTGGGTTTGTTTTTGCGGATAAAAATACTGCGATATTTTTCTCACGATACGAATTATTTCACGTTGCCATGATTCTAATAACGGCGCATTTTTTTCAATAAAATACAGAATATTTTCTTGTGGTTCTGAAGGAAAGTTATGTTCACTTTTTTTCGCTTCCTGATGCTGAACAGGAATAGTACGCCAAAGTTCATTGACTTGTGATTGCATGTATTCTTCACGCTCTTGTTGACGCTTCTGTTCTTCAAATAAAGATATTTGCTGCGGGCGCTTATACCTATCAACGCCGTAATTCATTAACGCGTGGCAAGAATCTATCAGGGTTTCGACTTCGTCGATGCCATACTTTTCTTCACAACGAGAGATGTAATTCTTAGCGAATAGCAAGTAATCGATTATTGAGCCTGCATCGGTCCATGTTTTGAATAAGTAGTTCCCTTTAAAAAAAGAATTGTGTCCGTAGCATGCATGGGCCATGACAAGTGCTTGCATTGGTAAGGTGTTTTCTTCCATTAAATAAGCGATACAAGGGTCTGAATTAATCACAATTTCATAAGCAAGACCCATTTGTCCTCGCTTATAATTTTGTTCTGTTTGAATAAACTTCTTTCCATAAGACCAGTGACTATAACCAATAGGCATACCCACACTTGAATAGGCATCCATCATTTGCTCAGCAGTAATAACTTCAATCTGGTTTTGGTAAGTATCTAATCGATAATGCTTAGCAACACGTGCAATTTCATCTTGATATTGTTGCAATAACTCAAACGTCCAGTCAGGACCATCACTCATACGTTGATCGGTCATATAAATACCTCATTGTGCAGGTTACGCAGCACCTTGATGTTGACGATTCTTCTTAAATAGCTCTCGAAAAATAGGGTAAATATCTTCAACACGCTTAATATGCTGTATGGCAAAGTTGTCGTATTTTTGGCAGAGGCTCTGGTATTCTCGCCAAAGACTTTGATGAGCGCGAGTCGTGATCTCTATATAGGCATAATAACGTACATCGTCGAGCAGCTTATTTTGCAGGATCTGCGAACACTGTGGTGAATCATCGGCCCAGTTATCACCATCAGATGCTTGTGCGGCATAAATATTCCATTGTGATGCGTTATAGCGCTCTTGAATTATTTCATTCATGAGCTTCAACGCGCTTGAAACAATGGTACCGCCGGTTTCCTGTGAATAAAAAAACTCTTGTTCATCCACTTCCTTTGCTTGCGTATGGTGGCGAATATAAACCACCTCTATATCTTTGTAGCTTCTTGTTAGAAACTGATAGAGCAAGATGTAAAAACGCTTAGCCATATCTTTGGTTGCCTGATCCATTGATCCAGACACATCCATAATACAAAACATAACCGCTTTGCTGGTGGGGTGGGGCTGCTTTTCATAGTTACGAAAGCGTAAATCATAGTTATCTATAAAGGGCACCGCCTTTATTTGCAGTTCTAATTGCGCAATCTCTTGTTCAAGTAAAGTAATTGCAGCTAAGTCAGGCTCAGCTTCTGCAAGCAAGATTTCGCGCTGAAAATTGAGTTCTTTCAAACGGCGCTTTTTACTTGCACTCATTGCAACACGCCTCGCTAAAGAGCCTTGTAAGGAGCGTACTATGTCAATATTACTGGGCATACCATCACTACAAAATCCCGCTCGGTGAGTTTTCATTTGTACTAGTTTATCAAGTTGATTTTTCTGCAGGTTAGGCAGCTCTAAGTCCTCAAATAATAAGTCTAGGTATTCGTCTTTAGAAATAGAAAAAACAAAATCATCTTCTCCTTCACCAGAGTCACTTGCTTCACCCTCTCCAGCGCCTCCCCCTTGTCCCCCCTGAGGGCGCTCAACTTTATCACCCGTTGAGAATTGATCATTCCCTGGGTGTATTTGCTCTCTATCACCGCCTCTACCTTGATGAAAAATCGGCTCACTAATATCTCTTTGTGGAATCGAAATACTTTCGCCACTACTGGTATCTGTCACGCTACGTTTGTTTACAGCATCAGATACCGCTTCTTTTATCTGTTTCTTATACCGTCTTATAAAGCGCTGACGGTTAAGCGTACTTTTATTTTTACCGTTTAGACGACGGTCTATAAAATTCGCCATATTGACCCCCTAAAATGCACCTACCATTTTATTACTGCGACTTACGAACGCGTAAGTACCACTCTGACAGCAAGCGAACTTGTTTTTGGGTGTAGCCTTTTTCGACCATGCGATTGACAAAGTCTTCATGTTTTTTCTGATCTTCAGCCGATGTTTTGGCATTAAATGAAATAACAGGTAATAGCTCTTCGGTATTTGAGAACATTTTTTTCTCAATAACCGTCCGAAGTTTCTCATAGCTTGTCCAAAGTGGATTTTTACCGTTATTGTGAGCGCGAGCTCGAAGAACAAAATTAACTATCTCGTTTCTAAAATCTTTGGGGTTAGAGATACCCGCAGGTTTTTCAATTTTTTCAAGCTCCGCATTAAGTGCTTCGCGATTAAATAACTGGCCGGTATCTGGGTCGCGATATTCTTGGTCTTGAATCCAAAAATCGGCATAGGTAACGTAGCGGTCAAATATGTTTTGTCCATATTCAGAGTAAGACTCAAGGTAAGCGGTTTGTAACTCTTTGCCTATAAATTCAACGTATTGAGGTATCAAATAGCCTTTCAAATGGCTTAAATAACGCTCCTCTACATCAGCCGAGAATTGCTCTCGCTCTATCTGTTGTTCCAATACATAAAATAAATGCACAGGGTTAGCTGCAACTTCAAGCGTGTCAAAGTTAAATACGCGGGACAAAATTTTAAAGGCGAACCGGGTTGATAGTCCAGTCATCCCCTCATCAACCCCCGCATAGTCACGGTATTCTTGATACGACTTTGCCTTGGGATCAGTATCTTTCAAAGTCTCCCCATCATAAACACGCATTTTAGAATAGATGCTGGAATTTTCTGGGTCTTTAAGGCGTGATAGGGTGGTAAACTTGGCGAGAGTTTCAAGCGTCCCTGGTGCACACGGCGCATTATACAACTCGCTGTGTTCAAGTAATTTATCATAAATTTTAATTTCTTCAGACACACGTAGACAGTAAGGTACTTTTACTATGTAGACACGATCTAGAAACGCTTCATTGTTTTTATTATTTTTAAATGTTTGCCATTCAGATTCATTCGAGTGAGCTAAAATCATACCATTGAAGGGCAGAGCACTGATGCCTTCGGTGCCGTTGTAATTACCTTCTTGGGTCGCTGTTAGTAGAGGGTGCAGCACTTTGATAGGCGCTTTAAACATCTCAACAAACTCCATTAACCCTTGATTCGCAAGACACAATGAGCCCGAAAAAGCGTAAGCATCAGGATCGCTTTGGGCAAAATGCTCAAGTTGACGAATATCTACTTTACCAACCAGTGCAGAAATATCTTGATTGTTTTCATCGCCGGGCTCAGTTTTTGCAATTGCAATTTGATTTAAAATTGAAGGGTAGCGTTTCACTACTTTAAACTGACTTATATCACCATTAAATTCATGTAGGCGTTTAGTTGCCCATGGCGACATGATTGTTTTTAAGTAACGCGGCTTAATGCCATATTCTTTTTCAAGTACACCTGCATCTTCATTCACATCAAATAATGCTAAGGGGTGATCATTAACAGGTGAACCTTTGATTGAATAAATAGGGACTTGTTGCATTAAATATTTTAGTTTCTCTGCGATCGAAGATTTACCACCGCCAACAGGCCCAAGTAGGTAGAGTACTTGTTTACACTCTTCGAGACCTTGCGCAGCATGTTTTAGGTAAGAAACGATTTGCTCAATGGCGTCTTCCATTCCATAAAAGTCATTAAACGCGGGATACCGGGCTACAACACGGTTTGAAAATAGTCTACTCAGTCGCGCGTCTGTAGACGTATCAATCATTTGTGGTTCACCAATTGCCATTAGTAATCGTTCCGGGGCACTGGCATAGGCAGACTTATCGGTTTTACAAATTTCTAAGAATTCAGCAATGCTGTATTCTTCTTCTTGTGCCGCTTCGTAGCGTGCTTGGTAATGCTCAAAAATACTCATGAAGACCTCCAAAAAACCTGCTTAAACTAGGTGCTGAATTATTAAAAGTAAGCAAAGGCTATTTAAAGCTTAGTCATGAATTTGGATTTTTGTGCAATAAAATTAAAAATTTATCCTAGGGTTTTATGAGGACTTATTTCAAACGATTACTTTCAATACACCTTGTTGCTTACCTTGCGTGGGTACGGCGTTCAAATAGAGGAAATATATTTTTAAGGAGGGTGGTCAATAATACAGAGCAATTTGTAATAACAAAAAAAGGTGCCGAAGCACCTTTTCTATTAGTAAACTCTAAATAGGTTACTAAATTACGCGAAGTTTGCGTTTGCGAATTCCCAGTTAACTAGAGACCAGAAACCTTTAAGGTAATCAGGACGCACGTTACGGTAATCGATGTAGTATGCGTGTTCCCATAAATCAACAGTAAGAACAGGCGTAACGCCTTCATCAGTTAGTGGCGTAGCAGCATTAGACGTATTAACGATGTCTAGTGAACCATCTGCTAATTTAACTAACCACGTCCAGCTTGAACCAAAGTTATTTACTGCTTTATCATTTAATGCATCTTTAAACGCATCGAAAGAGCCCCACTTAGCATTGATCGCGTCAGCGATTGCGCCAGTTGGTTCGCCGCCACCGTTCGGAGAAAGGCTGTTCCAGTAGAAAGTGTGGTTCCAGATTTGAGCTGCGTTGTTAAATACGCCGCCCTCTGAAGAACAAACGATCTCTTCAAGTGTTTTGCCTTCAAATTCAGTGCCAGGGATCAAACCATTTAATTTAACAACATAAGTGTTGTGGTGTTTGCCGTGGTGAAACTCTAGTGTTTCTTTTGAGATGTGTGGCTCAAGTGCATCAATTGCATATGGTAGTGACGGTAGTTCAAATGACATTTTTATCTCCATCTTCTTTTGGTTGATAGTCCGTTTGGTAATACGTAATGCCTGCTTGAACAGACCACTTATCTATACCAAACAGAATTATAGTGTTACTATAATTGTTGAGTATTTTACTCAAGTTTTAGCAAACAGCAATGCAAAACAGCAATGCAAATGCAAGACTATTTCGATTGCGGCTTTATTTGCCCATTTTAAGATACATATATGAGGCTTAATGAAAATTTTTCAAGCCATGAATATGTTCAGTTATCGTCACTTTGAGGTTGTAGATGGAAACCATTGATAAAATTAAACAGCAGATTTCAGAAAATCCAATTATCCTTTATATGAAAGGCTCACCTAAATTACCAAATTGTGGTTTTTCTTCACAGGCGTCTCAAGCTTTAATGTCTTGTGGCGAACCATTTGCGTACGTTGATATTTTACTAAACCCAGACATCCGTGCTGAACTTCCAGCTTATGCTAACTGGCCAACATTCCCACAGCTTTGGATTGAAGGTGAGTTGATTGGTGGTTGCGATATCATCATCGAAATGTTCCAGCGTGGTGAGTTACAACCATTGATTACTGAAACAGCAGCAAAGTTCAAAGAAGCTGACGCTGAGTAATACTGATTGCCAGTTAGAATGTTTAAAAGCCGCTGTTTAGCGGCTTTTTTATTGGGTGTTATTAGGCAGTATTATGTGTACGCTTAACCCGCCTGTAGCTTGATTATGCAAACTTATCTGTCCATGGTGTGCTTCAACGATTTCTCTGCATAATGCGAGCCCTAAACCACTACCGCTTGATTTTGTTGAGTAAAAAGGAATAAGTGCATTGGCCATCACTTGCTCACTCATTCCTTTGCCTTGGTCATTTACAATAATTCGGGTATTGTTATTATCTTGTGCTAGTGTGATTGAAATATGCTCAGCTTTAGAGCCCGATTCATGCGCATTCTTCAACAAGTTTATGAGTAATTGTTCAATCTGAGTTTGATCTGCAAACGTTGTTACTGCGGTTTGCTCTGATAAATTAAATGACCATTGATTTTGTAGTTGTAAGAATAATGTTGGCCAATTTATTTTAGAAAGCTGTGGTGTGGGGAGTTTGGCAAACTTACCGTAACCTTGAACAAATTCGTTTAAGTGTTTAATACGCTCTTCAATGGTTGAAAATACGCGGCTTAGTCTTGGCTCATCGACTTTCGCACTGAGAATTTTTCCGCTGTGTAACATGGATGACATAGGCCCAAGTGAATTATTAAGCTCGTGGCTGATTATACGTATCACTTTTTTCCAGACTTCCACTTCTTGTCGGCTTAGTTCGCGAGTTAATTGTTTAAATACATATAAAGTATGAAACTGATTATTGAGTAACAGTTTGCCAGTGGCTAAATGCCACGTTTGCGATTCTTGTTGTTGATTATCGAGGGTAAATAAACCGTCAACTTCGCGCTCAAGGGCATTAATTAGCTGTGGATGGGCATTGGCAAATAGCGCTGAAAACTGACTGCCTTCAAGTGACGTTTTAGCATTGAGTAAGTCTCTGGCGCTGTGGTTACTGTAAACGATAAAGCCTTGGTCGTTTTTTAAAATAACCGCTTGCGGTGAGCTTTGTAGCACTTTATCTAGCATCAATTCACGTTGATAAATCCATTGTTTCTCTTGGCGCAGTTGTTTTGCCGTTTGATTATAAAGTTCGCATAATCTCCCAATTTCATTGTTGTCATCATAGGCAAGTAATGATGAAAGTTCCCCATCTTTAAAATTAAGCAATCCGGTCTCTAATGAATGTATTCCTTGCATTAGTGGATTAACCAACCGCAGTGATAAGTAGCTGGTTATCAGTACACAAAATACACTGAAAGCAAGAGTCAGCTGCCATGAAAGATCTGTAATCCAACTAATTAGCAAAATTGGGACGAGTGCGGCAACAATACTTATAAAAAGCAAACCATAGCGAATACTCATAAATCGATTGTTAATATTCATCAATAATCAATCTCAAATTTTTGCAAACGTCTATACAGTGCTTGCCGACTCATACCAAATTGCCTCGCAACCTTTGCAATTACTCCTTGATGAAGATGCATGGCCTGCTCTATATCGTGTTTTGTCACCTCAGTTTTAGTGCTCGAATTATTCATTTTGGGTGTTTGTAATGCAAAATCAGCCAAAGTAATAATACCTGATGAGTTTAATACGGCCGCGCGTTTACATGCATTTTCAAGCTCACGAACATTGCCAGGCCAACTGTGGGCTAATAATGCTTGCTCTGTTTCAATGCTAAGCTCTCTATTGTTCAAAAAGTGATTTGCTAGTACCAAGATGTCATCTGGACGCTCAGCAAGAGCGGGTAAATTTAACTCAATGACATTCAGGCGATAGTATAAATCTTCTCTAAATTTACCCAGCTTAATAGCGTTTACCAAGTTTTCGTTGGTTGCTGAAATAACTCGCACATTAACTTTTCGTGTTTGAGTCGAACCGAGTCGTTCAAATTCACCCGTTTGTAAAACGCGTAGCAACTTCATTTGCCCTGACAGAGGTAGATTGCCAATCTCATCTAAAAACAATGTTCCCCCATCAGCTGCCTCAAAGCGGCCAATACGTTGTTTGGTTATTCCTGTGTATGCACCAGCTTCGGCGCCAAATAATTCTGCTTCAATTAATTCACTGGGCAGGGCACCGGCGTTTACTGTTATAAAGGGGTGATCGTGCAATAAAGAATTGGCTTGAATTATATGTGCTATTCGCTCTTTACCGCTGCCATTGGGGCCTGTTATGAGCACTGAAACATCCGACTTAGCTACTTGAATGGCCATTGTGAGAATATTTTCCATGGCCGTACTTTTGTAAACTAACCCGACAAGTTCTGCATTGTTTATACTTTTATCACGTTCTTGTTGATGACGCTTATAAATTGCGTTTTGTTGCTTTGCCTGACCAAGTTCGATCAAGTTACTGACACACGTTAGCAGCTTTGTATCATCCCATGGTTTGGGTAGGTAATCTGCGGCACCTGCTTTAACAAGCTCTATGGCTACTTCAAGCTCTGTCCAAGCAGTGATCAAAATAATGGGTAAGTGTGGATTGAGTTGCCTTAATTGATAAAAAAGCGCTTTACCTTCTTCACCAGAGGTTGTGTCTGCAGTGAAGTTCATATCTTGGATGACCAACGCAATACGTTGATATTGCACCACTTGAATGGCCTCAAATGGATTAGTGGCAGTCACAACAGCAAAGTCATGAATTTCCAGTAGTAATGATAGCGCCTCTAAAACAGCGGGGTTATCATCAACGATAAGTATTTTTTCCATGAGAATATAATCGCTGTTTTTATTATCTTTATTTAAAATGCTACACGGTATTAAACCAGTGTAGCATAGGTTGGGAATGGCTTTATATGGTTCGCGTAGCAATGCTAGGGGATATATTCGCCGCACGTCTGGCTGGACCAAATACCGCGAGCAAACTCATTACAAACACCATAATTGCGGTGCCTACTATATAACTTGTTGGCAATGCAGCAATTGAAAAATGTTGCATGAGCAATTGGCCAAGTAATAAGGCTGCAATACAACCTAATATTAAACCAAAACTACAGATCATGGCGTTTTCAACTAAAAAATAGCTAATAATGGCAGATTTTCTCGCGCCCAATGCACGACGGGTACCAATTTGTTTAGTCCGCTTACTGATATTAAATAAAGTTAAGCCGAATATACCTAGAGCAGTTACCAGTACTAATATAGTGATGAGCACAATTAACATACGCATCATTAAGGTGTCTTGCGCCATGTAACTTTCTTTGGCTTCATTTAAACCTCGGACTCTTACAATTACGCGTTTGTCATAGTTTTTTAGCATCTCATCTTCAATTGTACTCGTTAATTTTGCGCGTTGGCTGGCATCAGTACGAACGATAAAGTTACCTGAAATATTTGGGTTGATGTAAGGAATTAAAGCAACACTATCAGGGCGGCTATCTTTGAGCCAAGGGCCTTTAGCTTTTTTGATAATACCCACTATTTTAAGAGCAATATCACCTAAATATACGGTTTTACCTAAAGCATTTGCATCAGGAAATAACTCATCGGCTAGTACTTGGGTAATGATAGTTACATTAGCACGTTGCTCATTATTATCAGTTACAATAACTTCACTTTCGTTGAAGTTTCGTCCAGCAGCAAGTTCAAGTCCTAATGTATTTAAAGCATGGTCATCAGTAAAAAAATAGGACGTTCTGGCTGAAAGCCCGGGTTCAGGAGCTGGGTTAATACTAAAGTCAGACGCACTGCCACTGCCTGAAAGCGGTGTATTACTAATATAAGCAGCATCAATTACGCCAGGTAACCTACGTAACATTGCTTCGTCCAGCTCAAACTGCTGGTGGCTAGACACATCATCACCAAATAACATGACGTGGAATGAAAATATTTCGTCTTCAGGGTAGCCTGTTTCTTGACTTAAATAGCTCACTTTATCTTCAATTATAAATGCAGCATTACTGACAATCGCGGTGGTGATAGCAATTTGAAGCAATAGCAATAAGGCGCCTATTTTTGAGCGACATAACGCGTGAAAAATTGGTTTTATCTCTAACATAATTTGCCCCTATTGGCTCTTTAGGTAAATTGCAGGGTTTGTTTTACAAACTAACCAAGCAGGGTAGAGCCCGGCTAAGATGCAGGTTGTAATTGCAATGATGGGTGCACTGAGTAACATAGTGATATCCATAGTGGCGATTGATGAGTAGTAATCATAGCTTTGACGAACACCCCACAGCCCTAATTGTGCAAGTACGATACCGATTAAGCCACCGAAACATCCGAGCATTGCAACTTCAACAAGGTGCTGTAAAAATACTTGCCGTTTACTAGCCCCTAAAGCGCGGCGTACACCGACTTCAGGCGCGCGACGTAAAAATTTTGCTAACAATAAGCCAAGAATATTGGCTAAACAAACGGCTAAAAACATAAAACTTAAGGCGACCAAGATTTTATTGTCTTCACTGATTACATTGTTGTATTCCATCCATTGGTTAACATCACGCAAGCTGTAAATAAGCTCTTTGCGATTGAAACGGCCACGCTTTTGTTGCTCTTCCATATAGGCCATTAAAAAGGTTTCATAGTCTTGTTTTTGCTGTGCGTTGTTTAATTCCACCCAAAATTGAACCCATACCATTTCTGACTGTAGCTTCGCTTTAAAGCTTCTAACGTCTTCATGTTTCCAGCCATTGGTATTACCCCAGTTGCCAAATTCTCTCGCTTCAACAAGACTAAATGGTAAAAACATGCTCTCAGGCTCGTTAAAGGCTCCATTATTTAAATCGTAGTATTTAACGACTAAAGGCCAGTTCTTTGTGACGCCAATAACTTCATAGCTTTCGTTATCAAGGTAAATGATATTGCCGACAGAATTTTCACCAGCGAATAGCCTTTCGTTCAACTCTTCACTTATGACAACGACAGGAGCTGCATTTTCTTCTTGCTGTTGCGACCACTTATTGCCATATAAGAACTCAAGTTGAAACATGTCAAAAAATTCAGGTGTGGTCATCCGCGCACTTTTGCTAAAAGGCTTAACGGTGTCTGAGTCGGTATAGATAGAAAAGCCACTACGTACCATACTCAAGCGGTTACCTTCAGTATTAGCACGATATAAGTTGGTCGCATCTTTGTATGTCAACTGCAGTGGTAAATTATCTTTTGTCCACCACGTGTTGCCATCATCCATTATTTGCATTTGAACACTAAACAGCTGGCTGCTTTTACTAGGGATTGGGTCGCTCGCCATCATGTGATAAACACTGAGGCTTGTCATGGTGACACCAATGCCAATAGCAATTGCTAACACCATCAAACTGCTGACCAATGGCGTACGTTTAAAACTACGCCAACTTAAATCAAAGTAATGTAATAGCATGGCTTACGCTCCAGCAACATTTTTCAGGTTTTGCGCGCCTTGGTACAAGGTAAAATCGGCGAGTTGACCATCGACTACTTGAATATTACGGGGGGCGCGGCGGGCGAGTTCGGGGTCGTGTGTGACCATCACAATGGTTGCACCATCGCGATTTATTTGTTCAAGTAATTCCATCACTTGGCGTGCCATTAGGCTATCTAAATTACCCGTTGGTTCATCAGCGAGTAAAAACCTTGGTTCACCCGCCAGCGCTCGTGCGATCGCAACCCGTTGTTGTTGACCGCCAGACAGTTGCTGCGGTAGATGTTTAGCACGCGAGGCAAGGCCTACTTGCTCTAAACATTGTTCAATTCGACGTTTACGTTCAGCTGCTTTAATACCTCTATAGCGCAAAGGTACTTCAATGTTCTCGTATAAATTCAAATCAGGAATGAGGTTGAAGCCTTGAAATATAAAGCCAATCTTTTGATTACGAACATCAGCGCGCTGGTTATCGTTTAGTTTGCCAACATCAATACCGTCAAGTAAGTATTCTCCTTCAGAGAAGGGCTCTAGCATGCCAGCGATGTTTAAGAATGTTGTTTTACCTGAGCCACTAGGCCCTGTTACAGCAATGAATTCACCTTCATCTACTTGTAAACTAAAGTCTTGCAATGCATGTGTTTGTACCATTTCAGTTTGATATATTTTACTAATGTTGTTCATTTTTAGCATGATTGTGTCCTTTTATTGTTTTGTTTAAACGCGACTATTAGCGGAGTAATAAGGTTGATGCGTTTTTAAAATTGTCATAAGTTGAAATTATTAATTTATCGCCGGGTTCTACACCTGTAATTATTTCGACGGCATTGATACTTGTTGCCCCAATAGATATATCAATTAATTGTGCAGAGTCATTTACAACCTTATAGGCTCGAGTTCCTCCTTGTTGTAGGAATGCACCACGTTTGACCTGCAACACATTGTCGCGGTTTTCTAATAGTATACGGGCGGTCAATCGTTGATTTTGACGAATTCCTGTTAGTTCTTTATTAAACCTGACCCGAGTGGTGACTTCTCTGTTATTAACTTCGGGTGAAATTGCACTAAGCGTTCCTAACACTTTACTAGCCCCTAATGTGAGCTCGACTGTCATGCCTAGCCCCAGTTCATTTGCATAACTTTCAGGGACCTGCAGTTCTGCCTCAAAGTTACTCAAATCAACCAAGGTCATTAACGGTTGGCTTTGCGTAACCGCTTCTTTTTGTTGTACTAATAAATTGCCTACAATACCGGAAACGCTAGCTTCAATAGTCAGGTTGCTAACTTGTCGGTTTAGTTCGTCAACAACAAGCTGTTGCCGTGCTAAATCTCGTTCAGCGGCTTGAAGTTCAAACGCCAATGTATCCTTAGCTAACGCTACCTCTTGTTGGGCATGTTTGTATGAAAGCTTTGCGCGAGCTAAATCATCGACTGCTTTTTCTAGATCAATTTGGCTAATTAAATTTTTAGAAATTGATAGTTTGGCGCGGCGATTTTCCCTATCCGCAGCATTGAGTTCAACTTGAGCGAGGTCGAGAGCTTTAGTTAAACTAAGTTTTTGTCTGCGCGCTTCAAGGTGTTTGCGTTTAAGCTCACCGTCTAGGCGCGCTAATACAGATTGTTGTTGCTTTAATTCGTTCGTGAGTTCAGGGCTTTCAACAATAGCAATAATCGCTCCCTTATTAACGTTATCGCCTGCTTTTACTCGTAAATCCACATAGCCTCGCTCTGGGCTGTAAATTTTTGGTGCATTTGCAGCGACGATTTTGCCACTGGCAGAAACATCCCTAATTAATGTAGTCCGGGTTACGTGGGCAATCTGCAATGTATCTCTATCAACAGAAAAAGCCCCTTTCTCAGTGCCCATAAATGCCTGAGCACACAATGCAACAAGCGACATGATTGCTGCCCCAATAATGAGCGGTTTCATATAGTTTTTAGTTCGGACAACAGAAGTGTCCTGTGCGCTAGTGTCTTTTATCATGAGACTTCCTTTATTTTTTATATTTATTCTTCGAGGTAGGTAATCATTAAGCTCACGGCAAGCATGGTAATTGGCGAGACTAAAAACAAACTGAGAATAAACATAATGGTGTCCTATTAATATCTTAGTTTTATGTATTCGATTACTGTGCCAAGTTTCAAGTTATTGATTTATTGTATTAAATGTTTTTACTTGCCCTTTTTAATGTGTCCGCGGACAGCAAATGTGTCCGCAGCGGACACTTTTTTGAGCATTCCCTTAAGGTCAATTTCATAGTGCTTTTATGTGAGGGAAGGTAAATAGCCGGATTATCACAAAGCGGTATTTATGCATTTATGTGTTTTTTATGCAGCTCAACAGAGTTATGCCTTGAGTCAATTTGTAAAAGTGCATCTTAATTACGCCATTTATAATAAGTAAAAATTCGACACCCAATGGAAAAAAACGATGGACATCACTCAAACTCGATAGTGAATATTTATGCATTTTATGGCGCCTTTACGTTTACGTAAACTGTGATTTTAGAAGTGTCGTTTTTTACAAGTTGTTAAATTTGACACCAGTGTCATAAAAAAATAATGGGTATTTATTGGCTAAATGTTAAAAATTGGCACGAAATAAAAAGATTGTACTTGCGTGAGAAATATTCAAGAATATGAATATGTATTCATAATGCTATTGACTCTATGTACAATTGGCGATAGTTTTGACCGTCTGCTAGCAAACCGTCGAGAAGATCTTTAATAGCTAGCTGTTGTAGCAAGGGGAGGGGTCTATGTTATACGACTCAAAATTAGAAAAAGATAATTGTGGCTTTGGCTTAATAGCCCAGGTTAATGGTCAGGCTAGTCATCGCTTAATAAGAACAGCGATCACAGGCCTTGACCGTATGGAACACCGTGGTGGTATTTCTGCCGATGGTAAAACAGGCGATGGTTGTGGTTTATTGTTACAAAAACCAGACAGCTTTTTTCGCGCAATCGCCAGTGAGCAAAATTGGCATTTAGGTAAAAATTATGCAGTTGGCATGATTTTCTTAAACGCAGATCCAGTACTTGCACAAACTGCCAAAGATGTATTGAGTGAAGAACTCGAAAAAGAAACG
The DNA here is from genome assembly GCF_004766475.1 of Pseudoalteromonas sp. KS88. NCBI lineage: Bacteria > Pseudomonadati > Pseudomonadota > Gammaproteobacteria > Alteromonadales > Pseudoalteromonadaceae > Pseudoalteromonas > Pseudoalteromonas sp. KS88. The sequence continues at coordinate 23,616 of NZ_PYHV01000027.1, read as the reverse complement.
CTTAATATTCAGGGTTGGCGTGTTGTGCCGACAGATGCATCGTGCTTGGGCCCTATTGCCAAAAAACAACTACCAAATTTTGAACAAATTTTTGTAAGTGCGCCTGAGGGTTGGCGTCCGAAAGATTTAGAGCGCCGCTTATACGTAGCACGTCGTCGTGCCGAGAAACGTTTAAGCGACGATGAAGGTTTTTACATAGCGAGCTTGTCTGGGTTAGTGACCATCTACAAAGGCTTAATGATGCCGGTAGATTTACCTAACTTTTATTTAGATTTAGCTGATATTCGTATGACCAGTGCGATATGTGTTTTTCATCAACGCTTTTCAACAAACACACAGCCACGCTGGCCACTTGCTCAACCATTTCGTTATTTAGCGCACAATGGTGAGATCAATACGATTCAAGGTAACCGTCAGTGGGCGCGTGCGCGTTCGTACAAGTTCGCCTCGCCACTTATTCCTGACTTACAAACAGCAGCACCCTTTGTTAATGAAACAGGCTCAGATTCATCAAGTTTAGATAATATGCTTGAGCTATTTTTAGCGGGTGGCATGGATTTATTCCGTGCTATGCGTATGCTTGTGCCACCTGCATGGCAGAAAAACCGTGCAATGGATGATGACTTACGTGCGTTTTATGACTTTAACTCAATGCATATGGAACCGTGGGATGGCCCAGCGGGTATCGTTATGTCTGATGGTCGCTTTGCGGCCTGTAATCTAGACCGTAACGGCCTTCGTCCTGCGCGCTATGTGATCACACAAGATGGCTTTATTACCCTTGCCTCTGAAGTGGGTATTTGGGATTATACCGCTGATGAAGTCGTTGAAAAAGGCCGTGTTGGTCCGGGTGAACTGTTAGTTATTGACACACATTTAGGCAAAATTTGGCACTCTGATGAAATCGATCAAGATTTAAAAGCGCGCCACCCCTATAAAGCATGGCTGCAAGAGAATGTGAAACGATTAACACCGTTCGAGCAGTTATCAGAGCAAGATGCAGGTAATCGTTCATTTGACGATCACACCTTACTTAAATACCAAAAAATGTTTGGCTTTACTAACGAAGAGCTCGACAGTGTTATTCGTGTAATGGGTGAAATTGGCCAAGAAGCAACGGGCTCGATGGGCGATGATACGCCATTTGCCGTGCTATCTGAAGGTAACCGTTCGTTGTTTGATTACTTCCGCCAAAAGTTTGCGCAGGTAACTAATCCGCCGATCGACCCTCTCCGTGAAAATCACGTTATGTCACTGGCTACTTGTATTGGAAGTGAGCAAAACGTGTTTAACGAAACCACAGGCCACGCTAAACGCTTGCAGTTTGATACACCGATTTTGATGTACGCTGACATGCAGCAGTTACTAAGTGCCGACCAAGCGCATTACAGCTACTGTAAAATTGACATTACTTATAGTAAAGAAGAAGGCTTAGCTAATGCGGTCACCCGTATTTGCGATGAAGCGCAAGAAAAAGCGGCTTCAGGCTGTGTAATGTTATTTCTAAGCGACCGTAATTTTGATGAAAATCAATTACCAATCCCAGCAGCAATGGCTGTTGGCGCTGTACAAAAACGCCTTGTAGATAACAACTTACGCTGTGAATCAAATATCATCATTGAAACAGGTAGCGTTCGAGATGCGCACCAATTTGCCGTACTAATTGGTTTTGGTGCAACGGCAATCTACCCATATCTTGCGTATGAATCATTGGTTGCAATGAGCGACTCAAAAGTGATTAAGAAAAGCTACTGCGAAGTGACCCTTGCTTATCGTAATGCGATAAACAAAGGCTTATACAAGATTATGTCGAAAATGGGTATCAGTACCGTTGCGTCATATCGTTGTTCAATGTTATTCGAAGCCGTTGGTTTGTCAGATACCGTGGTTGATACGTGTTTTAATGGCGTAGCTAGTCGAATCAAGGGCGCATGTTTTAGCGACTTTGATGAAGACCAACGTAAACTTCATCAGTTAGCACACAGTAAACGCAAGCTATTAAGCCATGGTGGTTTATTAAAATATGTACATGGCGGTGAATACCACGCCTACAACCCAGACGTTATTCAAACATTGCAAAAAGCAGTGCGTTCAGGTGACTACACTGATTACAGCGTCTATGCTGATTTGGTTAATAAACGCCCAGTATCTACATTGCGTGACATGTTGGCGCTTAAATTGCCAGATAAAGGTATCAGCATTGATGATGTTGAGCCTGCTACTGAGCTATACAAACGTTTTGACTCTGCGGCAATGAGTATTGGTGCGTTGTCACCAGAAGCACATGAAGCACTGGCCATCGCAATGAACCGCTTAGGCGGTTGTTCGAACTCCGGTGAGGGTGGTGAAGACAAACTACGCTACGGTACAGAGAAAAACTCGCGTATTAAGCAAGTTGCCTCGGGCCGATTTGGTGTAACACCGCATTACTTACGCAGCGCTGATGTCATTCAAATTAAAGTAGCGCAGGGTGCAAAGCCAGGCGAGGGCGGCCAGTTACCGGGTGAAAAAGTAACCCCGTATATCGCTAAGCTACGCTATTCAGTACCCGGTGTAACGCTTATTTCGCCTCCACCACATCACGATATTTACTCAATTGAAGATTTAGCCCAGCTAATTTTTGATTTAAAACAAGTAAACCCTAAAGCGCTGATCTCGGTCAAACTAGTATCAGAGCCAGGTGTGGGGACGATTGCAACGGGTGTTGCAAAAGCCTATGCCGATTTAATTACAATATCGGGTTATGACGGTGGTACAGGTGCAAGTCCATTAACATCCGTGAAGTATGCAGGTAGCCCATGGGAACTTGGTCTTGCAGAGACCCAACAAGCATTGGTTGAAAATGGCTTACGTCACCGTATTCGTCTACAAACAGATGGCGGGTTAAAAACAGGTTTAGACATTATTAAAGCGGCTATTTTAGGGGCAGAAAGCTTCGGCTTTGGTACTGGCCCTATGGTGGCATTAGGGTGTAAATACTTACGTATCTGTCACTTAAACAATTGCGCGACTGGTGTTGCAACACAAGACGATACACTGCGTCAAAAGCATTATCATGGTCTGCCAGAAATGGCGATGAACTACTTTAAGTTTATTGCACAAGAAGCCCGTGAAATAATGGCAAGCCTTGGTGTAGCAAATTTAACCGACTTAATTGGTCGCTTAGATTTACTTGAAGCGATTGAAGGCAAAACCGCGAAGCAACAAAAGATTGATTTATCATCTGTGATTGCTCAGCCAAATAACCCAACGTGTGAAACGCTTTATTGCAGTGCGCCAAACTCGTCACATTACTTAGGTAAGTTAAACGAAACGCTGCTTGAAAAAGCACAACAAGCAATCGATGAAAGTACGGGGATTTCGCTGGTTAATCGTATTTGTAATACCGATCGCTCAGTGGGTGCCATGCTATCAGGTTATATTGCTGACAAACATGGCAACCAAGGTATGGCAGCTGATCCTGTATCAATTGAATTGCACGGTACTGCTGGTCAATCATTTGGTGTGTGGAATGCAGGCGGACTTGAAATGACGCTTGTAGGTGACGCTAACGATTATGTTGGTAAAGGTATGGCTGGCGGTAAGCTGGTTATTCGCCCGCCACTAGGTTCATCATTTCAAAGCCACAAAGCGACGATTGCTGGTAACACGTGTTTATACGGTGCAACAGGCGGCAAGTTATTTGCTGCAGGCTGTGCAGGTGAGCGTTTTGCTGTGCGTAACTCGGGTGTGCAAGCGGTGGTAGAAGGCCTAGGCGATAACGGCTGTGAATACATGACCGGTGGAGTTGTGTGCGTACTTGGTAACGTTGGGGTTAACTTCGGTGCGGGTATGACTGGTGGTTTTGCTTATATTTTAGATGAGCGTAACGACTTTGAAAAACGCATTAACCCAGAGTTGGTTGAAGTTGTGTTATTGGATGAACTCAGTTCTCACCAAGAACACTTACGCGGTCTAATTGCCGAGCACTTAGAGCTAACAGGCTCAAGTCGTGCAGAGAATATTTTAGCTAATTTTGAAACTTACTTACCTAAGTTTAAGTTGGTTAAACCAAAATCAAGTGATGTGAAAAGTTTACTCGGGCATCGCGCTCGCAGTAGTGCAGAACTTCGTGTTCAAGCACAGTAAGGGGGTAGTATGAGCGAGAATGTATATCAATTTATAGACGTGCAGCGGGTTGATCCGCGAAAGAAACCTATTTCGTCACGTAAGAAATCGTTTGTTGAAATTTACGAACCCTTTTCAGAGACTCAAGTAAACTCTCAAGCTGATCGTTGTTTAGATTGTGGTAACCCATATTGCGAGTGGAAATGCCCAGTACATAACTATATCCCACAGTGGCTCAAGTTAATTCGTACAGGCCGTATATTAGAGGCCGCAGAGCTGTCTCACCGTACCAATAGTTTGCCTGAAGTATGTGGACGTGTTTGTCCACAAGATAGATTATGCGAAGGCTCATGTACGTTGGATGAAGAGTTTGGCGCAGTAACTATCGGTAATATCGAAAAGTATATCACTGACACGGCATTTAAAATGGGCTGGAAGCCTGACATGTCCTATGTGACATGGACAGATAAAAAAGTAGCCATTATTGGTGCAGGCCCAGCAGGTCTTGGCTGTGCTGATATTCTAGTGCGCAATGGTGTAAAACCGGTCGTATTTGACCGTCACCCTGAAATTGGTGGGTTATTAACGTTTGGTATTCCTTCTTTCAAACTTGAAAAAGAAGTGATGCAAAAGCGCCGCGAAATATTCACTGAAATGGGCGTTGAGTTTAAACTTAACGTCGAAGTCGGTGTTGATATCACCATGGATGAGATTTTAGCTGATTACGATGCTGTGTTTTTAGGTGTGGGTACATATCAAAGTATGCGTGCAGGCCTTGAAAATGAAGATGCACCGGGCGTACATGATGCACTGCCGTTCTTAATCGGCAATACTAACCGTGTAATGGGCTATGACGAAACAAACCAAGCTTACATCGATATGGCTAAGCAAAAAGTTGTGGTACTTGGTGGTGGTGATACTGCGATGGACTGTGTACGTACATCGATTCGTCAAGGTGCTGACAAAGTAACTTGTGCTTATCGCCGTGACGAAGAAAATATGCCTGGTTCAAAGCGTGAAGTTAAAAACGCCAAGGAAGAAGGTGTGGAATTTACCTTTAACGTACAACCTACAGGTATCGAACTTGACGACAAAGGTCATGTTGCTGGCGTTAGAATGGTTAAAACTCAAATGGGTGAACCTGATGAGAATGGTCGTAGCCGCGCAGAAGTCGTACCTGGCTCAGAGCATGTAATCGAAGCCGACCAAGTACTTATGGCGTTTGGCTTTAAGCCACACAAAATGGATTGGTTAGAAAAATACGATGTTGAAATTAACCATTGGGGTGGCATTAATGCACCAGAGCAAGGTGATTTTACCCATCAAACCACAAATCCAAAAATCTTTGCTGGTGGCGATATCGTTCGCGGCTCAGATTTAGTAGTTACGGCAATCTTCGAAGGGCGTAATGCCGCTGAAGGGATCATGGACTACTTAGAAGTATAACGTTTTGAAAGTTTAAGAATATGAAAAGCAAGCCTACTGGCTTGCTTTTTTATTATGAACAGAATTTTATATCGCAAACTGTTATTATTAAATCAATAAAATATCTCACAGTATGGACTTGTAGAGTAAATGAAATTATTGATCAAACTCATTTTAGTTTTAAGTGTATTTACAGCACCGGTATTAATTGCAAATGAGGCAACACAATTTGATTCGTTTGTAGCCGCAATAAAAGAACAAAAAGATAAAGAAATGCTGGCTCAAGAAGGAGCAAGGTTGCTTGAAAGTGAGCTTGCTGATAGCCAACGTGCTTACGTTCTTCACAGAGTTGCACTACTGCACAATAAGCTGGGAGATTTTACTAAAGTAGAGAATTACTTGAATCAACTTGAGGAGTTGCTTACGAGGTTTAAAAGTTCTGAATATCAGGGAAAATTATTTATTACTCGTGGAGATTTGGCTATAAATCTCGGGCAATTTATAACAGCACAACGAAATTTTGAGCAAGCAATTAAATTCTTTGAGAAAACAAAAGACCATCGGATGCTAAGCCATAGTTTACGGTTTTACTCTTTTGCTCTTAAAGAGAGCGGTAAATTTAGTGAAGCGATGCGAGCTGTAGAAAGGGCCAAAATTGCGGCGACTATGGCAAATAACACACCTGTTACCATGGCTGCTTATAATGCTGAAGCAATGATTTATAGTGATCTAAAGTTGCCTGTTAAAGCGTTAGAAATTCAGTTAGATCTCTTAGATTATGTAACGAATCAGGCAGAGTCCCCCGAAAATTGGTATGGTCAACTATATTACAGTATTGGTAAAAGCTATGCAGATTTAAAAGACCATGAAAAAAGCCTCGATGCGTATTTAAATGCATATAAGTATGACAAAAAAACTCAGTTTTTTAATTATGCGGGGTCTGACCTAATTAAAATAAGTCAACAGTTGATGGCTCTTGAGCGATATGCTGAAGTACCCGTTTTTTTAGAAGAGGCGTTGACGCTTTTCACTGAGTTAAAAAGTGAAAGAAATATTGCATGGACTAAAGGTAATCAGGCTGAGTTACTTGCACATACACAGCAATACGCAGAGGCTATTCTTCTTTTTGAAGAAGCACTTGAAAGCTTAGATAAAATTGAAAGTAAGGTACTACATCAACAGCTTTCACTATCTTATGCTAAAGCGCTTGTGGGTAATAATGATCATATGAAGGCTCTGAAGGTTTTAAATAAGCTCAATACCAGCGGTGTTACACAGAGTTCTCAACATTCATTAACAAACTTATTAGCCACAGTTTATAGCCAACTAGGTCGTTTTGAAGAAGCCTTTGCTATGAAAAATATGGCATACAATAATCTAACAGACGAAATGAATAATGAGAGTAACTCACGCGCGCTAGGGTTAGCAGCACAAGCGCAATACCAAACGTCTCAGATCGAATTAGCCGAAATGAAAGCAGAGCAGGAAGTTAATGAAATTAAAAATCAGCAAAATATGTTTATTGCTGCTGGTGTGGCGCTGATACTTCTACTCAGTTTTATTGGCTTGTATTTACTCTATCGTCAAAAACGCAAGTTGGCTCAGCAAGAAGCGACAATATTAAATAAGTCGCTTATGATGAAGGACCAATTATTAGCGGATGTATCACACGAGCTTCGCACACCTTTAACGGTGTTAAAATTAAATATAGAGTCACTAGAGCATAACTTGATAGATGATCCAGACGCGACATATAAACTCTTACATGTCAGGTTGGACAGCCTAAATAAATTAATCTCTGATATATATGAACTTGCTCAGGCTGATAGTGGATATCTAGAGTTACAAAGGGTGCAGTGTGATGCGTATGAGCTCGTTTCAAATTTCTCAAATGACATTGAGCTTTTAGTGACTAAAGCGGGTTTATCATTTGAAAGTAAAGTTAATATACAATTAAACGTTTTAGTATCAATTGATGTTCATAAATTAAATCAGGTTATTTATAATCTCGCGCGCAACAGTATTAACTACACAGATTTACCAGGTAAAGTAGAGTTTAGTAGCGAGATCATTAATAACGATTTGATTCTATGCTTAAGTGATTCCAGTCCAAGTGTCAGTGTAAATGATTTAGATAAAATCTTTGACCGTTTATACCGTTGTGATAAATCAAGAAGCAGAGAATCCGGTGGTTCAGGCTTAGGACTGGCAATAAGTAAAAAAATAATATCTTTACATGGGGGGACTATCAACGCATCGCTAAGTGAATTAGGCGGCGTCAGCGTGCTCATTACTGTTCCTTTATACTTAAATAAATAACATCCTATGACATTATCCATATTCTCTCCATAATATTGAGTTGTAATAACCATATTAGAATTTAAAACCAAAATAGTATTTTTGGTGTAAACTTATATGGATAGCGCTTAGGTATGTCTGTTTCTTATACAAAACTATCGGCCCTTGGCTTTATCAAGTCAACAACACCCATTGAGCAGGATTTACTTTGTGAGTTGGAAAATAGTGATGATATATATGATGTATTATCAATGTTGTTATTTGACGAAACATTATCATTAACCTTTAGATGCTCGATAAAAAAGCATTTAAAAACAATTCAAATAAAATAAACAGGCTCATTTATGCATCATGTTTTAATTGTTGAAGATGATATTGATATTGCTCAACAAGTAATGCTTTTTTTTAAAGCGGCAGGTTTTAAATCAACACATATTGATGATGGTGCAAAAGTTGTCTCTTGGGTTAAAGAAAATAAACCCGATACAATAATAATGGATGTAATGCTACCTAATCAGTGTGGGGTCGAGTGTTTAAAGCAGATTAGGCTTTTTTCGTTAGTACCTGTAATTATGGTTACAGCCAAAGTTGCTGAGTCAGACCGATTAAAAGGGCTTGAACTGGGGGCTGATGATTATGTTTGTAAACCCTTCAGTGCGGCTGAGTTAGTAATGCGTGTGAAAGCTATATTACGCCGGTGCTCACAAAATCAACATACAGAGGCTGAGCAGGCCATCGAAATAAACACTGAAAACCTAACTGTAAAATTAAAAGGCAACTTGCTTGCTCTTACTAAAGTAGAATTTGACATTTTTTCACTCCTGTATAAATCACCAAGCCGTGTGTTCTCTAGACAATATATTCTTGAATATGTGCAACCGAGCAACTTGGATATCACCGACCGAGTGATTGATAGCCATATTAAAAACATCCGCAAAAAACTTAAACACTTAAATTTCTCTCCTAAAATAGTTGGCTCTGTATATGGAGCCGGCTATTGCTTCAATAAAGATGAAATAGCTTAACCAGTCAATAAAAAAGCCAGTATTCTATTAATACTGGCTTTTTGCAGTTCAAATTACACCTTACACCTTGTGCTTTGCATACTGGTTGCTTTTGGCCCAGTGAACAAATTTATCAATAAGTTGTAATTTTCTATGAGCTTTGATTCATGCTCTTTACGCGATGGACACAAAGTATTTTGAATATAGTTGCTCAGATAGGGCTCTTCTATAGGAAGCAGCTCCGGTAAGTTGATATAAATACTTATGTTATTACCATTGAAGTCTGAATGACTTAAATACCATCTTCCTGCTTTCAATTTTTTACTAAAATACTGCTGAATAATTTGCTTTTCTTGAGCAGAGAGTTCTTCTTGCTTGTTTGATTTTATGAAGCTGGATAATATTAAAAATGCAGAGCCAATCGCTACCGAACAAATTAAATAGCAAGGCAGTAAGTCAGCTATTGTTTTCTTTTTTTTAAGTGAGAGCTCTCTATGGCGTTTATCAATTATCTTTACCCAATCTCGGTGTTTTAATGTTTGCTGTGTCATGTTTTCTCTCCATCACTGTATTGTTAAATTTAAACAATTAAATATGGATAGAAAATGGATAAGATATTAATTTCTATAGTTTTTTAATATTTAAGTGGGAGTAACACCCTCACACATAGCCCCCCGTATTTACCTTTTTTTATTTTAATTGAACCTTGCATAAGCTTTAGCAAGCTAGCACATATTGAGAGCCCTAAGCCTGAACCATCAACAGATTTAGAGCGTGTATCCTCGACTCTGTAAAGGCGTTCAAATAAATGTTCAATATGTGATTCTGAGACGCCAGGAGCACTATCATCCACTTGAATAAAAAGTTGTGTTGGATTTAGGCGAACTTTAAATCTAATTAATCCAGGGTTATTTGTGTACAAACAAGCATTATTGAATATGTTATAAATTATCTGATCGAGTTTGTGTTTATCAATAAAAATACTTTGTTTTTGTGAAACCGCATTGTCTATGATAAATGTCAGCCCTTTATGTTCTGCCATTGATTTAAGGTCTTCAGAATAGGTTTTAAATAAATTGACAATAGAGTAGGTTTGATTGTTTAAACTCATAGATGCATTATCTACTTGCGATAATTGATAGACATTACTTATCAAGTTATTTAGTTGACTAATTTTGTCATTAATTTTTTGGTATGCAAGTGATTTATCTTCCTGTAAATCATGCTCTAAGCTTTCGATATTGAGTTTGAGGACACTCAAAGGCGTTCTTAATTCATGTGAGATGTCGGCTAACATTTTGTCTTTCAAATTCAAGCTGGATTGATAAAGCTTAGCTTTGTACTTAGCTTTTCTGTGTTTTATATAGTAAAGGCTGATTATCAAAATACACAGTAGAAATACTACTGAGTATGCAAGTAACCATATTTTTTTCTCAAGCCTTTGTGTTTTCAGTTTAGCCTGGCTGACAATATTATTTTGTTCAGAGGTAATAAGCTTTTGTCTTTGGACAAGTGAATCCACTTGATGCATATAATTCGTAGTAGCCTCATTTAAATAGTTTACTTGAATGATGTTGTGATATGAGTCAACTATATTCCAATGCAGAATTGCTTTTTCAAGATCGCCGGTTAATTCAAGAAGTAAAGCACTGTATCTGTGGTACTTTAAAAGCAGTACTTCGTTATCAATATGTTCAAGTTGCTGCTGAATCTTGTGCAAAGTTTGTGTACTTAAAAGTATGTTTTTTTTCGCTAACGACACTTCTAACAATTGCATTAATGAATAAGCTTTATAAATCGGCGAGTCTGTATCTAGTGCAAACGATACACTTTTATTTGCGTGCTTGAATGCTTTATTTAATCGGTTTGTTTTCATGTAACTCAAGGATAATAGTCTATGCGTAACAGAGAGCTGCTGCGGAGCTTTCAAACTAGATAGATACTCGAGAGTGCTAATGAGCTGTGTTATTGCAAGATGATAATTAGTCTGCTTAATTGTTATTTTAGCTAAACTTAAATTAGTGGAAGCAATATTAAATTTGTCCTGTGATTTTTTATCGTTCTCAAGTGCTTTTGAATAAAGGTAGGCTGCCTCCTCTAACTTATTTAACCTACTAGATATTTCAGCTAGATTGTAATACACACTCGCTATTAGCCCCCAGTTTGAACTTTTATCAAGAAGTGCTAACGCTTTAGTTTGCTCTTGCATAGCCAGAGATAAGTTGCTCTGTGTTTCATATAAAACACCTAGGTTACTGTGGGCTTTGGAAAGTAATTCATTTTCGCCAATTTCTTTCGCTATTTTTTTGGCTAAGAGATAATGTGTTGTGGCATTTTTTAATAATAAAGAGCGTCGATGATTGATCCCCAGCTCAGTGTGCAGTTTGAATAGCTCTGTGTTAGACAGGTGTGTATAGTTTAATAGAGGCTTTAAAACTTCAATGGCCTTTTTATGGTTACTCGCTTTTCTTAGTGACTTAGCAAACTCCATCTGTTCAAAAAATGAATCTAAGCTTTTTCTTGATATGTCTAAATTTTCATTTGCTACAGATGTTTCGATTTTTTTTATTTTGGCATCAGCAACAGCTAAAGTTGAAAAAGATAATATTAACACTAAGGGGTATATAAAGTTGTACATAAGAAGGCAAAATGGAAATGAGTTATATAACACTAGCCGTCAAATGTGTCTTAATTATGGAGGGGAGGGTTGTGTTTTAATTTTATTGAGTTACAAATAAAAGCCCCGCATAGATACGGGGCCTGAGGTATTTAGTATATCGAGAATATATTACTGTACGAGTTCTTGATCAGAAAATTCATCAGCGAATAACGGGCTAGAAAGGTAACGCTCGGTCGCACTTGGTAAGATAACAACAATGTTTTTATCTGCGTTTTCAGGCTTTTCAGCAAGACGTTTAGCAGCTACAACAGCGGCACCTGATGAAATACCCACTAAAATACCTTCGTTTTTCATAAGTTCATGAGCCATTGAAATTGCATCTTCATTAGATACTTGCTCAGCAGCGTCTACAACTTCTAAGTCTAGGTTGCCCGGGATAAAGCCTGCGCCAATACCTTGAATTTTATGAGGACCAGGTTTAACTTCTTCACCAGCGAGTGTTTGGCTGATAACGGGTGAGTTTGTTGGCTCAACAGCAACTGATAGCACATCTAGCCCTTTTTCTAGTTTTAGATAACGGCTAACACCTGTGATTGTACCGCCTGTACCAACACCTGCAACGAAGATATCAATCTTTCCGTCCATTGCTTCGAAGATTTCTGGGCCCGTTGTTTCAAAGTGAATTTTAGGGTTTGCAGGGTTTTCGAATTGTTGTAAAAGAATGTACTTTTGAGGATCACTTGCTTGAATTTCTTTCGCTTTTTCAATAGCGCCATTCATACCTTTAGCACCATCTGTCAACACTAGATTTGCACCTAATGCTTTAAGTAGCTTACGACGCTCTAAGCTCATTGTGTTTGGCATAGTTAGCGTTAACTTGTAGCCGCGTGAAGCTGCAACAAAAGCAAGCGCGATACCTGTATTACCAGATGTTGGTTCGATTAATTCTTTATCTTTAGTTAGAACGCCCGATTTTTCTGCTTCCCAAATCATTGAAGCGCCTATACGACATTTTACACTAAAGCTTGGGTTACGAGATTCTATCTTGGCAAATACATTCCCAGACGTTACGCGGTTAAGCTTGACGATTGGTGTGTTACCAATCGCTAATGAGTTATCTTCAAAAATGTTAGACATAATGTTCCCTTGGAAGCAATTAATTCAATGGGGATCAAATCACGTATGTGTTCGATCTATAATAACCACACTTTACTTTGCCCCATAAAAAACGAAAGTAAAGTTTGGCTATAACATATAGCGAATAGGCTTATAGCATTTAGTCATAAGCCTTATAATCAGCGGCTAACAGCTAAAATGAGCTCTCTATTGAGGCTCATTAGTTAATTATAAAAGCCAAGCATAGCTGAATTTAGCAAATAAAGTGCGCTGTTCTTTTGTGATGGATGAAAGCTCATCATCTTGATAGCCTGTATCGGAGTAGCCTGCAAAGAAAACTGTTTGTGGGTTTAGTTTGTAAGAATACAACAGTTGTGTAGCTAATTTTTTATATTGGCTGTCGACATCTTCAATATAGTTGCTTTTATTCCTTTCGAGATCTGTGTAGATAACGGCAAGCCTTAAGAAGCTATTTACATTGAATTGATAGGTCAACCTGACGTCACTTAAATTAGCGGTAAATACGTCACGGCCGTTTGCGTCTAACTTCTCATAGGTATGACGAAGGCGTATTTCAAAGTGCTTACCCAAATTCATATTTAAAATCGGGCGGATCCGAAGCTTGTTGCCAACACGATTATTGGCCAGATCTACTGCATTACCCGTGTACATGTATAAAGAAGCAAATAATCCAGCTTTGGGCTTAAAGTTACTGTATAAACCAATACCATTTTCGCTGAAAAGATCAGTATTATTGTCGATGTCTAGCCGTGATTTATCATGACGAAGGCCAGTTCGGTTTCGGTGTTCCATAGATAGTTCAAAATAACTTTGCAGAGGGCCATTGACTGAAAAGCTAGTTTGGGCTTCTTTTTCTAGTAATTCGTTATTTTCGTTGTGTGTAATATCCCAATCCGCATACCAATTAGCACGATTCCACCAGTTGTGCTTTTCACCATACCAGCGATACTCCCCACCAGTGGTAAACTTTTGAAAATCAACTTGTGAAATAAACCCTAAATCAGCACGTAAATCGGCATCGCGGTATTGGTAATCGGCAAAAGCTCGCCAATATTTTTCATCGTGTTCATATTTTACAAAGTAGCCAGTCCCTGATTGTTTATGTTGATTAAGAACTCGTAAAACACCTTCATTAAAATCACAATCCTGATTTATTTCACAAGGCTCAGGATCAGCGTCTAAACAACTCTCACCATCACACAACTCATTTATAAATTCATCGCTGTATTGTGTGTCAGACTTTAAGACTTGAAGTAAAAATGTATCATTCACTGTCGGTTTAAACTTGCCATCAATACTCAATACACTGTTTTGGTAATCATCACTTTGACGGTGTGTTATTGTTGAACCCAATGACAAAGCTGACGCAAAATCATATCGATAACGCAGCGCAGCGTTTTCACTTTTACTGTCAAAAGAAACAAGTGAAGAACCTAGATTCCCGGGGATTAAAACGTTTGTTTGACTGTCGTTGGCAACAAAGCCTGCAAAAGTATGACCGTTCTTGCTGCCTGTAATTTTAGTTCCGTAGTCTGGCTCTGCAATATTTCGGGTATGTATTAAGTTTAGTGTAGAGGCAAAATAGTCTGCATTATCTAAAAAGAATGCCCTTTTTTCTGGAAAAAACAAGCTAAAGTTATTATTAACACTCAGCTGTGCAACGTCAGCCTCTACCTGAGAAAAATCAGGGTTAATGGTAGCATTAAGCGTAATATCGGGAGTGATACCCCACTTTACATCAAGGCTTACTTCAGTATTTTGATCGGCTTGCCATTCACCTACCTCAGTTGCATCTATGTCGCGGTTTTCACTTTTTCCAGTTACCACAGAAGGAATAACAGCTACATTGTTACCTTGTTTTGCTTGTTCAAATCCTATGTAACTGGGCATCTGACAAATCCAACAATTGTTACCATGATCTATTTGCATGCTCGAAATACGCAAACGTTCACTTCTGGGTAAAAACCGTAAAAATTCCATAGCCATGGTTTTATTAGCGATACTGTCATCAAAGTTAAGTACACGCAGAGGTATGGCTACTTCAACCGTATAACCATTTTCATGAATAATGCCCACACTATCCCAAATACCGTCCCATGATGAACTTTCGCTTTTAGTAAGTTCATTTTCAATTGAATCTTGTTGGACACCAAGAGGGTTTATAAAAAATTGATATGCAAGTTGAGAGTTGTTGTAAGAGTCTATTTTTAAACCGACTAAGTCATCGTCCCAAGCAGCATCACGATCACGATAAAATGCGCGAATATCTTCAGGGTTTGAATCTTGTGCATCAAATCCGATAAAAAGAGTTTCACCATTTTCGTAAACGTATACGTTGGTGTTCACCGGGCTTTTAGTATTTTCGTAAGGCCAAGTTACATTATCTATGACTATTTTTCTGGCTTGTTTCCAGCTTGGTTCATCTAATTTTCCATCTACAGTAGCTGATTGAGGGATGTAAGGTAGTTTAATAGGTTGAGTGGCCGAAATAGCGTTAAAGGAAGCGCTGATAAAGGCTGCACAGATAATTGATTTGTACATAAATGCTTATAAAAGTTCAAACTAGGGGTATGTTATAAATTTGCATGTTTGTTAACAAATGCAACGCGATAGGGCGCATATATTTACGTTTAAATCAGTTTGAGCCCTGTTGTGGTGGTAATTTATACGATTAAACATAAATCTGCCTAATTTATAACAAAAATAAATTAAAACGTGGTAAAAGGTTAATATCTATATCTTAAAGTGAACGTTATGAATTTAATACTCAAATTAATAGCCGGTATTGTCGGTGGTATTTTAGTGGGCTTGTATGCGCCACTGATAGGTGTTGAGCTTCTTTACACCGCAAAAGAAATTATCGGACAAATAATTTCTTTTACTATCCCTTTAATCATTTTATTTTTTATTGCCTCGGGAATTGCGGGTTTACCTAAAGGCTCAGGTCACCTTCTGGGAAAAACAGTTGGCTTTGCGTATGGTTCAACAGTCATTGCAGGTACATTGGCTTTTTTAGTTATCAGTGCAGTGATCCCGCTTTTTGATGGTGGCCTAACATTTGAAGCTGAAGTTGTTACTGAAGTTACAAGCTTTATTGATATAGAAATTCCACCATTGATGGGTGTAATGACTGCTCTTGCTACTGCATTTGTTTTTGGTATTGGCATGAGTCAATTACAATTAGAAACGCTTAAGAAAGTGTCTGATCAGGGGCGAGATGTGATTGATGCGTTACTCGCTAAGGTCATTATTCCTGCTTTACCTTTTTACATTGCGGGTGTATTTGCTGAAATGACTGTGGCTGGCACCGTCGTTGATACCTTACAAACGTTTGGCGTTGTACTTATCGCTGCGCTTGTTATGCATTGGGTGTGGTTAAGTATCCTTTATGTAGGCAGTGGTATCTTACTCAAACGTAATCCACTTGAGTTGTTGAAGAACATGCTCCCAGCGTATTTTACAGCATTAGGCACTATGTCAAGTGCTGCAACAATTCCTGTTTCATTACGAGCGAGTAAAGCAAATAACGTAAAAGAAGATGTTGCTAACTTTAGTGTGCCTTTATGCGCGACTATCCACCTCTCAGGTTCGACCATTACTATTGTAACATGTGCGATGGCCGTCATGTTCTTATCACCCAATATGGGCGTACCTTCACTTGTTGGTATGTTGCCATTTATTATGATGCTTGGGGTCGTTATGATTGCTGCACCAGGAGCGCCAGGTGGTGCCGTAATGTCTGCATTAGGCTTGTTAACCAGTATGTTAGGATTTAACGAAGGGGCTGTAGCGTTAATGATTGCACTTTATTTAGCCCAAGATAGCTTCGGTACGGCATGTAATGTAACGGGAGACGGTGTCATTGCTTTGTGGGTTGATCGTTTTAGTGAAAAACAATCAGCCTAATTTGAAGTTTGTGAAACGATAATACTGTTATCGTTTCAGCTTTATGTGTTAATGTGACGCATTAATTTTGCCATTAGGGCATGTTTTTAGGTTATATGAGGGTGTTCCATTGATTAATGTACTTCTAGTTGATGATCATGAACTTGTGCGTACAGGGATCAGACGTATTCTAGATGATATTCGGGGTTTTAAGGTAGTTGGCGAGGCAAAAACAGGTGAAGAAGCTGTTCAGTTTTGTCGGCAAAATTCGCCAGATATTGTATTAATGGATATGAACATGCCTGGGATCGGTGGATTAGAGGCGACAAAAAAGATTTGCCGTTACTGTCCTGATGTGAAAATTATCGTACTAACAGTGCAATGCGAAGACCCATTTCCTAGTAAAGTTATGCAAATTGGTGCGCACGGGTTTCTGACCAAAGATGCGGGATCAGATGAAATGGTTAATGCTATTAGGGCTGTGAATGCAGGTCAACGCTATATAGCGCCTAACATAGCCCAACAAATAGCTTTGGCGCAGGTAACAGGCCGAACAGATGAAAACCCATTTCACTGTTTATCTGAGCGTGAGCTACAGATAATGCTCATGATTACAAAAGGGCAAAAAGTTCAAGACATTGCCGAGCGATTAAATTTAAGTGCTAAAACAGTGAATAGCTACCGTTATCGCATGTTTGAAAAACTTAATGTGAGTGGGGATGTAGAGCTAACCCACTTAGCAATTCGGTACAAAATGATTGATATTGATAGCGCAAATTAATCTGTTTTATGACTCAATTTGATCACGCGCATTTTTTAAAAACACTATCAAGTGAACCTGGTGTATACAGGATGCTTGATAGTGAACAAAAAGTCATTTATGTCGGCAAAGCTAAAAATTTAAAAAAGCGGGTAACTAGTTACTTTAGAAGTAACGTAACAGACAGCAAAACGCGTGTTTTAGTCAGCAATATTAATGGTATTGAAGTTACGCTTACTAATACCGAAACCGAAGCGCTTCTGCTTGAAAACAACCTAATAAAAAAATATCAGCCGCGTTACAACATTTTGTTACGTGATGATAAGTCGTACCCTTACATCTTACTTACTGCTCATAAACACCCTCGTTTGGCGTTTCACCGTGGTAGCCGAAAAGTCAAAGGCGAATACTTTGGTCCTTTCCCAAGTGCTGGGGCTGTGTCTGAAAGCTTAAGGCTAATGCAGAAAATATTTCCAGTTCGCCAGTGTGAAGATGCATATTACAGAGCTCGCAGTCGCCCCTGTTTGCAATATCAACTTAAACGTTGTTCAGCACCGTGTGTTAATAAAGTAACTGATGAAGAATATGCTCAACAAGTCGATTATGTTAGAAAATTTTTGACGGGTAAGTCACATGAGGTTATTGCTGAGCTGGTAAATAAAATGGAAGTTGCCAGTAAGGCGTTGCAATTTGAACTTGCTGCCAAAGTTCGTGACCAAATAATGTTACTACGTAAGATGCAAGAGCAGCAGTCTATTTCTGGAAATCATGCTGAAATGGATGTTGTAGGCTTTGCTCACTTAAATGGCTTAAATGGTATACATTTATTGATGATTCGCGACCATAAAGTGCTCGGCAGTAAAACATATTTCCCAAAAGTACCAAAAGATTCATCGCATGAAGAAATCCTTACATCTTTTTTGGGTCAATATTACCTGGCGCCAGGGGCTACTGGCAGAATTGCAAAAGAAGTCATTTTACCTTTTACACTTAATGAGTCTGATGTACTCAGTGATGCTATGAGTCAAATAAGTGAGCGCAAAGTAACTTTAAAAACAGTAACTCGGGGCGAGCGCTTTCAATATTTACAATTAGCCAATAAAAATGCATTAAATAGTATCACTGTAAAACAAAGTACCATCGACTCAATAAACAAACGCTACGCTCAGCTCAAGGCAACTCTGGGGCTTGATGATATTAATAGAATGGAATGTTTTGATATCAGCCATACAATGGGCGAAAATACGGTGGCAAGTTGCGTTGTTTTTGATTCTCAAGGACCTAATAATAAAGAGTATCGTCGCTTTAATGTGACTGGTATAACAGGGGGCGATGATTATGCCGCAATGGAATTTGCGTTAAATAAGCGTTACAACAAGCTTGTTGCGGAAGATAAAATTCCTGATGTTATATTCATTGATGGCGGAAAAGGGCAACTTTCTCGTGCTGAGCAATATTTTGAAACTTGGCCACATTCAAAAATGCCGTTATTGGTTGGTGTTGCAAAGGGGACCAGCCGTAAGCCTGGTTTGGAAACACTTTTAATTGATGGTGGTAGAAAAACCATTCCAATGGACTCTGATGCACCAGCGCTTCACTTAATTCAGCATATTCGTGATGAATCGCACCGCTTTGCAATTGCAGGGCACCGAAATAAGCGTCAAAAACAACGTACCCAGTCGTTGCTAGAAGAGATTAGCGGTGTCGGCTCTGTTCGACGTCAAACATTATTAAAATATTTAGGGGGCATGCAGGGTGTAAAAGCTGCTAATATAGATCAATTAAAGCAAGTTCCTGGGATCAGCCCTGACATGGCTGAGAAGATATTTAATCATTTGCATGACAAGGGCTAGCCCTTCGTGCGAATATAGAAAAAAAGACATCTCCAAGTAGTTATGTGGAATATTCCAAACACACTCACAACCTTTAGACTTTTTCTTATCCCCATTTTTTTGGTGATATTTTATTTACCTTATTCATGGGCATTTTTTGCTGCCGCATTTATTTTTTGGCTAGCATCAATAACCGACATCCTTGATGGTTACTTAGCGCGTAAGCTTGAGCAATCAACGCCCTTTGGCGCATTTTTAGATCCAGTAGCAGATAAAGTAATGGTGTGCGCTGCACTGGTTGCACTATCTAGTTATTATCAATCTATGTATATGACCATTCCTGCATTAATCATCATTAGCCGAGAGATAGTTATATCAGCTTTACGCGAATGGATGGCTGAGCAGGGCAAAAGAGGTAATGTTGCTGTGTCTAATATGGGCAAGATCAAAACAGCAGCACAAATGTTAGCCATTATAGGCCTGATTTGGCAGTACGATACATGGATGATGTATTTAAGCTATGGCTTATTATATATTGCAACCTTCTTAACATTGAGTTCAATGCTGCAATATTTAGTAGCTGCATGGGGTGAATTGACTAAAAATTGATTGTAAACGTCTAATAACGCACCGTTTTAGATAAAAAATAATCAAACAGTTCAAAACTAGCATTTTTTGTATTGACGCGTTTAATAATCTCTGTAGAATGCGTCCGTGTTGAGAGGGCATAGCCCCCTAGATAAACAAAGCGGCACTAGCTCAGTTGGTAGAGCGCGACCTTGCCAAGGTCGAGGTCACGAGTTCGAGCCTCGTGTGCCGCTCCAGTTTATCTTAAAGGCTAACCCCGATATTGGGGCGGAATGGCAGAGTGGCCATGCACCGGATTGCAAATCCGTTTACCCCGGTTCGACTCCGGGTTCCGCCTCCAACAACACTCCACATGCTTTAAATAGCAAACTCGATGCCCGAGTGGTGGAATTGGTAGACACAAGGGATTTAAAATCCCTCGACTAACAAGTCGTGCCGGTTCAAGTCCGGCCTCGGGCACCACTTTGTGGTTTAATTACATCGCCAAGTGTAATTTATAAAAATAATGTTACATAAATTAGTTTATGTGAAAAATAGAATTAATATGATGCGGCACTAGCTCAGTTGGTAGAGCGCGACCTTGCCAAGGTCGAGGTCACGAGTTCGAGCCTCGTGTGCCGCTCCATATTAGTTTTATCCACTTGCTTTAAATAGCAAACTCGATGCCCGAGTGGTGGAATTGGTAGACACAAGGGATTTAAAATCCCTCGACTAACAAGTCGTGCCGGTTCAAGTCCGGCCTCGGGCACCACTTTTAATTATTTTACCAAGGTAATTAAAAGTTAGATAAATACTCAATAATGGGCACTAACTCAGTTGCCAGAACGTTTTACCGCGACATAATCGCGCAACAACGTACGAATTACTGATAATGTTTTATGCGGCACTAGCTCAGTTGGTAGAGCGCGACCTTGCCAAGGTCGAGGTCACGAGTTCGAGCCTCGTGTGCCGCTCCAAATTATTTGATATGTTTAGGCGGAATGGCAGAGTGGCCATGCACCGGATTGCAAATCCGTTTACCCCGGTTCGACTCCGGGTTCCGCCTCCAAATAATTAGTCCACACGCTTTAAATAGCAAACTCGATGCCCGAGTGGTGGAATTGGTAGACACAAGGGATTTAAAATCCCTCGACTAACAAGTCGTGCCGGTTCAAGTCCGGCCTCGGGCACCACTTTATGCTCTCCCCTTATAGTTTTAATTAAACTATTCTCGATTAACCGAACTAATCGTAAAAGATCACACTAAAATACTTCATTAGTCTAAAACGTTAAATTCTCACGCTTTGTTGCAAAAATTTGCTCTATTAACGGGTTGCAGTTGATCATTTTTATAATCCAAACCTGACTCTAGCCACGAAAAAACCTCTCATTTAGAACAAAACACTAAATTTACGCCTTGCTATCGATGGGAACTATCCACCCCAAAACAGGCTGGCCAATTTAAGAGGTTTATATAAAAGCAGTAATATAAGGCTTTTAATGGCGTTGATGGTTTTGTTTCGTAATATGCATCAACCAAAGTCACATACTGTTATTTGTATTAACACCATTACAAAGCCATAACCAGCATTAATAGCGTTAATGTAAATTGCTTCACTAATTATTTATAAAGAGAGGGGACGAGGCGCTTGATAATACTAATGCGTTTGTTAAGAGTCTTACTAGGTAAATACTGTTATTAGGAATATACCGACGAGGCTTATACCAATCCGCAATAACACTTAATCATTTTGAGAGTCTAAACCTCAAGTGAGCGACAAAGAGTGTCTACATTAAAATAGAGCTCTTAATTAAGCGAACTAATATAAAACAATAAAAAACCCGAAATGACCACGGCCGTTTCGGGTTTTTATCGAAACCATTTTAAAGTTACTTGTGCCAAATGCCTTTTGGAATCGTTTTATTGAGCTTATCGTTTTTACTTGGGTCGAACGTCGGTAGTTTTCCAGCGCGTCGTTGAGCGTTATAATCTTTAGCTAGCCATACTACAACACCAGATAGCATAAATAACGCGATTACGTTCACTATTGCCATTAAGCCCATAGATACATCCGCTAAAGTCCACACAAGTGGCAATTCGCCAAGCGCACCAAACATTACCATACCTAAAACTAGTAACCTAAATATCAACATGCCTGATGCATGGTTGTGCTCTAAAAACATTAAGTTTGTTTCAGCATAAGAATAGTTAGCTACAATTGATGTAAAAGCAAAAAACAAAATGGCGACTGCAACAAATATTGCGCCCCAGCTACCAACATGCTCTTCAAGGGCTGCTTGTGTTAAAGCTATACCCGTTACATTTGAGCCTGGTGCTAATTGTTCAGACAATAAAATAAGTGCGGCTGTCGCAGTACAAATAATAATAGTATCAACAAATACACCTAGCATTTGTACATAACCTTGTGAAGCAGGGTGAGGTGGATTGGGTGTTGCGGTTGCCGCAGCATTAGCTGCGCTACCCATACCCGCTTCGTTTGAGAATAATCCGCGCTTGATCCCCTGGATCATCGCTTGCATAACACCATAACCAATTGCCCCGGCGCCAGCTTGCTCAAGGCCAAAGGCACTTCTAATTACATGCATAAATACATCTGGTAATTCAGTGTAATTTATAGCGCATATATACAATGCAACAATTAGATAGGCGGCGGCCATGAAAGGGACTGCTAACTCAGCAAACCGTGAAATCGTTTTTAGACCCCCAAATATGATAATACCAGAGCCTATAACAAGTGCTATACCTACTATATAGTTGGGAATACCGAAGGCAACTTCAAATGCTGCTGCAATTGAGTTTGACTGTACAGCATTAAAAACTAAACCAAATGCTAGAATCAAGCACAGCGAAAACACGATGCCCATCCAACGTTTGCCAAGACCGTATTCCATGTAGTAAGCAGGGCCACCGCGAAAATTACCTTCCTCATCGCGAGTTTTGTAAGCCTGAGCCAACGTACTTTCTGCAAAACTCGTTGCCATACCTATTAAAGCTATCAGCCACATCCAAAAAATAGCACCAGCACCACCTAAATAAAGCGCGACTGCAACACCTGCCATATTACCTGTACCAACACGGGCAGCTAAGGACGTACAAAATGCTTGGAAAGAGGAGATACCGCCATCTGAACCTTGACGGCTTTGGAACATTACTTTGACCATATGCGGGAATTGTAAGAATTGAATAAAGCCAAGGCGTATTGTAAAAAATAGTCCCGCGGCTATTAATAAGTACACCAAAATATGACCCCATAAGAGACCACTTATACTATTTATTATATCTGTCATGTGTGCTGCCTAATAAACGAGTTGTAAATATGCGGCGCAACTTACCACAAGCGTGATAAATAGTTTAGTAAAGAGCGCAAATTAATCACTTATCCACAGGTTTTTGTGTGTAACTTGTGTGTTTTGCTTGAGTATCGTTGGGGTAAAAATTAAATGCAAAAAAACGATTAAAAACGCTTGCGTAAAAATTGGTTCTCCCTATAATGCGACCCCACTGAGACGGCAGAGCAGGCAACGCTTAGCGAGGCAAGCAGCTAATCAGGTAGTCGAGTAAAACTTGAGTTTAGATTTTTAAAAAAGTTTAAAATTAAGTGTTGACAAAAAAACAGGAAGGCGTAACATGCGCAGCCCTAGCGAGATAAAGTAAAGCACTTTAATCGCAACGTTCTTTAACAATATAAAGCAATCATCTGTGTGGGCACTCGTACAGATTGAGTTCTAACAGCCAAGCTACTTAGGTAGTGAGGCAAAAAAATTTAGAGTCTCAATTGAAACTGAGTGACCAACAGCAATAAATTTATTTATTGCAGCACAGTCAATTCAATATCGAAAGATATTAAATAAATTCAGAATTCATTGAGCTGTCGAAAGACAAAAAACTTTAATTGAAGAGTTTGATCATGGCTCAGATTGAACGCTGGCGGCAGGCCTAACACATGCAAGTCGAGCGGT
>NZ_PYHV01000026.1:0-98793 GCF_004766475.1 Pseudoalteromonas sp. KS88 | reverse complement strand
GCATTGATTGTAAGCGTCACTTTGGCCGCTTCTGAAGCCAATCCTTCACTGTCTTTAACCGTATAAGTAAAGCTGTAAACTCCGTTGATGTTTGTCTTCGGTGTAATGGCTAAACTGCCATCTAAATCAACACTCACACTGGCAAAGCTGTATTCTCCCACGCCGTCGCCTTTATCTTCTAACAATACATTCGCGCCATTGAATCCTTGGTCTTCAACGTCTGAATCGTTCGTTAAAATGGCAATACTTGTCGCGGTATCTTCGTCTGTGGTCACTGCATCATCAACCACTATTGGGCGGTCATTCACTGCGCCTATATTAATCGTTACCGTGGCGGTGTTAGAGACTAACCCTTCACTGTCTGCAATGGTGTAGGTAAAGGTGTCTTGGCCATTTTCATTAGCACTCGGTGTATAAATTAAAGTTCCATCATTTTGGTCGATACTGACGGCCCCTTTTGAAGGCTGTGCTACAACTGCAATATTTCCTGTCGGAATCGTGTCTTCAATATCAGTGGCACCTCCTCTAACTTGAATCGCGTTAGTTGCGGTGTCTTCATCCACCATTTCATTAAAGTTACTCACTACAGGGGCATCATTCACTGGAGTAATATCAATGTTCACAATCGCTTCGTTTGATTCTGCAAGCGTTGAGTCCTTCACCGTATAAGTAAACGAATCACTTCCGTTAACGTTTGAATTTGGTGTAAACGTTACAACACCATTAGCAATACTAAGCTGACCTTTTGTTGGTTGCGTTTTAACTGTAACAGATGAGGCAACCATATTGCTTTCAGGATCTGAGTCATTACTAAGTACATTAATTGATTTAGATTCATCCTCTAGAGTCAAAATGCTGTCATTAAATGCTGTAGGGGCATCTTCAACAGCATTCATATTAATTGTTACGGTATACACTGATGAACTAGCACTTTCACTGTCTTCAACATGATAAGTAAAACTATCAGTTAGATTTTCACTGCCATCGTGAACATAACTAAAGCTACCATTGCTATTGAGCGTTAAACTACCGTATTGTGGGTCGGTATCTTTAGCGATCGTCAAGCTGTCATTAGAGTCTAAATCATCATCAGCTGCTAACGTGAGTAAGCCATTATTAAAGTCTCTTGAAAGTGTTCCTCCTTCATTAATGGTATAGCTGATGTTTTGCCCCGTTGGTGCATCATTGGTATTTATTACTTCAATATCAAAGGCCGTTAAATTACCTGTATCTGTGCCATCATCAACCGATATTTGTATGTTTGATGTTGTGCCAACATGCTCATCCGTTGGTGTACCCGATAATTCACCTGTTTGTGTATCAAAGCTAGCCCAAGTCGGCTTATTAGTGATTGAGTAAGTATGCGTATCTTCACTATCTGAATCAGTTAATGTTGGTATAAAGCTATAAACACTATCTTCATTTATGCTTGTTGTGGGATTACCTGATAACACTGGCACAACATTATATTGCTTGGTGACTGTATCAGTCACTCCAATTCCAGGGTTTCCGCTTTCATCAGTAACGATTGCAGTAAGTGTTAAGGTGCCTTCATTAAGGTTTGTAACATTAATCGATGAAACTTGTTCTGTATTACTGGTTATAGCAACCGCACTTTGACCACTTACAGTATTAGACCCATCAGAAATTTGATAAGTGAAACTGCCTGAGCTTTCTAATCCTGATAAGGTAAAACTAAGCTCTGATTCATTACTTCTATTTATAATGCTTTGATCAATAGCTGCGGTAGTTCCTGTTGGCGCCACGTTATCTAAGATCACAGAAGTACTTGCAACACTAGACGTGTTGCCCGCACTATCTGTTTGAGTGGCATTAACGGTCAATGTACCATTATTAAACGTGCTAACATCAAACTCACTGCCACTGAGTGTCCATGTACCCGAGCCATCAGCCGTGACCGTACGTGTATCGCTATTCGCGCCATCGCTGATAGTAACAGTGACACTAGTATCAGCCTCTGCACCAGAGCCGGTGATTAGTACATCACTGTCTTCCACTGCATTAACTTTACCATCGCCTTCAATTGGAGTTGTGATACTCACAGCACTTGGCGCTGAGTTATCGAGCGTAATCGTGGCTGCTGCTGCCGTCGAGGTATTACCAGCTGCGTCAGTTTGTGTGGCACTCACACTGAGCGTGCCATTATTAAAGCTGCTGACATCAAACTCGCTGCCACTAAGTGTCCATGCACCTGAGCCGTCAGCTGTCACAGTCCGCGATTGGTTATTCGCGCCATCGCTGATAGTGACCGTGACGCTGGTATTAGCTTCTGCGCCTGAGCCAGTGATCAATACATCGCTGTCTTCCACTGCGTTAACTTTATCATCGCTTTCAATTGGCGTGGTTATAGTTACAGCATTTGGTGCTTCGTTATCTAATGTAATGGATGAAGTTGCCGCCGTCGACGTGTTACCTGCTGCATCTGTTTGCGTGGCGCTAATACTGAGTGAGCCATTATTAAAGCTGCTGACATCAAACTCGCTACCACTGAGTGTCCACGCACCTGAGCCATCTGCTGTCACAGTGCGCGATTGGTTATTCGCGCCATCGCTGATCGTGACCGTAACGCTGGTATTAGCTTCTGCGCCTGAGCCTGTAATTAACACATCACCGTCTTCAACAGCATTCACAATACCATCTGTTTCTATTGGTGTGCTAATCGTTAATGCATCGGGGGCTTGGTTATCGAGCATAATCGTAGTTGTAGCAGCCGTAGATGTATTACCTGCCGCATCTGTTTGTGTTGCTGATACCGTAAGCGTGCCATTATTCAGCGCGCTAATGTCTAATTCGTTACCCGACAATGTCCAATTACCACTTGAATCGGCGGTGGTGGTTTTAGTCACACCGTCAATACTGACTGTGACTGTTGCACCTGACTCTGCGCCGCCACCTTGAATTACCACATCACTGTCTTCAGCAGCGTTTACTATGCCGTCAGTTTCAATCGGCGTAGTAATACTAACAGCATCAGGGGTTTGGTTATCGAGCATAATCGCAGTTGTGGCAGCTGTCGAGGTGTTACCTGCCGCATCTGTTTGTGTTGCTGATACCGTGAGCGTGCCATTATTCAGCGCGCTAATGTCTAATTCGTTACCCGACAATGTCCAATTACCGCTTGAATCGGCGGTGGTGGTTTTAGCCACACCGTCAATGCTGACTGTGACTGTTGCACCTGACTCTGCACCACTACCTTGAATTAACACATCACCGTCTTCTGCGGCATTCACAATGCCGTCGGTTTCTATTGGTGTACTAATCGTCAACGCATCCGGCGCTTGGTTGTCCAAGCTGATGGTTGTGGTTGTCGCTGTTGAGGTATTACCTGCGCTGTCAGCTTGTGTTGCTGATACCGTAAGTGTGCCATTATTCAGCGCGCTAATGTCTAATTCGTTACCTGATAATGTCCAATTACCGCTTGAATCAGCTGTCGTGGTTTTAGCCACACCGTCAATGCTGACCGTCACTGTTGCGCCTGATTCTGCCCCGCCACCTTGAATTAACACATCACCGTCTTCAGCAGCATTTACAACACCATCTGTTTCAATTGGCGTGGTGATCGTCAGTGCATTCGGGGCTTGATTATCCAAGCTGATGGTCGTGGTCGTCGCTGTGGAAGTATTGCCTGCGCTGTCGGCTTGCGTTGCTGATACCGTAAGCGTGCCATTATTCAGCGCGCTAATGTCTAATTCGTTACCCGACAACGTCCAATTACCGCTTGAATCGGCGGTGGTAGTTTTAGTCACACCGTCAATGCTGACCGTCACTGTTGCGCCTGATTCTGCCCCGTCACCTTGAATTAACACATCCTCATCTTCTGCGGCATTCACAATGCCGTCAATTTCAATCGGTGTCGAAATGCTGACAGCATTGGGCGCTGAGTTATCTAATGTGATGGATGTCGTTGCCGCCGTCGAGGTGTTACCTGCTGAGTCTGTTTGTGTTGCTGATACCGTGAGCGTGCCATTATTCAGCGCGCTAATGTCTAATTCGTTACCCGACAATGTCCAATTACCGCTTGAATCAGCTGTCGTGGTTTTAGCCACACCGTCAATGCTGACCGTAACTGTTGCGCCTGATTCTGCCCCGTCACCTTGAATTAATACATCACTGTCTTCCGCAGCATTCACAATACCATCGGTTTCAATAGGTGTCGTAATGGTAACAGCATTGGGCGCTGAGTTATCTAATGTGATGGATGTCGTTGCCGCCGTCGATATGTTACCTGCCGCGTCACTTTGTGTGGCGCTCACACTGAGTGTGCCATCATTAAAGCTGCTGACATCAAACTCGCTGCCACTGAGTGTCCATGCACCTGAGCCGTCAGCAGCCACCGTGCGTGATTGGTTATTCGCACCATCGCTGATAGTGACCGTGACGCTGGTGTTGGCTTCTGCGCCCGAGCCTTGAATTAATACATCACCGTCTTCTACAGCATTCACAATGCCATCGGTTTCAATCGGTGTCGTAATGGTGACAGCATTGGGCGCTGAGTTATCTAATGTGATCGAGGTTGTTGCCGCCGTTGAAGTGTTACCTGCCGTGTCGCTTTGTGTGGCGCTCACACTGAGTGTGCCATCATTAAAGCTGCTAACATCAAACTCGCTGCCACTGAATGTCCATGCACCTGAGCCGTCAGCTGTCACTGTTCGCGATTGGTTATTCGCACCATCGCTGATAGTGACCGTGACGCTGGCGTTGGCTTCTGCACCAGAGCCTGTAATTAGTACATCATTGTCTTCCGCAGCGTTCACAATACCGTCGGTTTCAATCGGTGTCGTAATGGTTACAGCATTGGGCGCTGAGTTATCTAATGTGATTGAGGTTGTTGCCGCCGTCGACGTGTTACCTGCTGAGTCTGTTTGTGTTGCTGATACCGTAAGCGTGCCATTATTCAGCGCGCTAATGTCTAATTCGTTACCCGACAACGTCCAATTACCGCTTGAATCAGCTGTCGTGGTTTTAGCCACACCGTCAATGCTGACCGTCACTGTTGCGCCTGATTCTGCCCCGTCACCTTGAATGAATACATCACTGTCTTCCGCAGCATTCACAATACCATCGGTTTCAATAGGTGTCGTAATGGTAACAGCATTGGGCGCTGAGTTATCTAATGTGATGGATGTCGTTGCCGCCGTCGAGATGTTACCTGCCGCGTCACTTTGTGTGGCGCTCACACTGAGCGTGCCATTATTAAAGCTGCTGACATCAAACTCGCTGCCACTGAGTGTCCATGCACCTGAGCCGTCAGAAGTCACCGTGCGTGATTGGTTATTCGCACCATTGCTGATAGTAACAGTGATGCTAGCATTGGACTCTGCGCCAGAGCCTTGAATTAATACATCACCGTCTTCTGCAGCATTCACAATGCCATCGGTTTCAATCGGTGTCGTAATGGTGACAGTATTGGGCGCTGAGTTATCTAATGTGATAGATGTCGTTGCCGTCGTCGAGATGTTACCTGCCGTGTCGCTTTGTGTGACGCTCACACTGAGTGTGCCATCATTAAAGCTGCTAACATCAAACTCGCTGCCACTGAATGTCCATGCACCTGAGCCGTCAGCTGTCACTGTTCGCGATTGGTTATTCGCACCATCGCTGATAGTGACCGTGACGCTGGCGTTGGCTTCTGCACCAGAGCCTGTAATTAGTACATCATTGTCTTCCGCAGCGTTCACAATACCGTCGGTTTCAATCGGTGTCGTAATGGTTACAGCATTGGGCGCTGAGTTATCTAATGTGATTGAGGTTGTTGCCGCCGTCGACGTGTTACCTGCTGAGTCTGTTTGTGTTGCTGATACCGTTAAGCTGCCGTTATTTAGCGCACTGATATCTAACTCATTACCGAGCAGTGTCCAAATACCACTTGAATCTGCAGTGATCGTTTTATTGATCCCTCCAATATTAACCGTAACTGCAGCGCCAGATTCAGCACCACTGCCCTGTACCAATACATCGCTATCCTCACTGGCATTAACATTACCATCGCCTTCAATAGGCGTAGTGATGCTAAGTGAGCTTGCACTTGTATCAATGTTAACATTTAGAGAGCTTGACGAAATGCTATTATTGCCAGCAAGATCAGTTGTAAAAGCACTAATCGAGTGTAAATTTGAAGACAACGCAGATGATGGTGTAAAACTCCACGTACCACCAGATGGCACAACCACAGATCCTAATACACCATCTTGATCTGAAGTGAGTGTAACCGTATCTCCAGCTGTAGCAGTCCCAACAAAAGTGGGCGTGGCATCAGTTGTAATATTGTCTGTATTTGAACTTCCGGTATCACTTGCACTGCTTAAATCAGGTGTACTTGACACACTTGGGATTATCGAATCTAACGTGATACTCAAACCGCTGGATATCGACGATATATTATTACTTGCATCCGTTGCAGTTGCCGTAAAGGTGTGAGTGGTGTTAGAAGTTAGTGTACTTGTTGTGATCTCCCACGTTCCACTCGTTGCAGTCCCTGTACCAATAACAGTGTTTCCAGTCACACTACTAAACAACTTAACCGTTGAGCCTGCTTCTGCAGAGCCCGACAATGTGGGGGTTGTATCATTGGTATAATTATCAGTATTTGAAGATCCACTATCTGATGCTGCATTCAAATCGAGTGACGTTGGTGCACTTGGCGCCACATCATCACTGATAGTTATGGTAAATGACTCTTGGAATGAAGTACTACCATCGTAAGATTGCACACAAATAATGTAGCTGCCTGCGCTAATTGTTGCCTGCGTTTCTAATATACTGCCGTTTATTTGGAAACTACTGTTACCACTACTCGCTGTACACGTTCCACTTGTTGATGCTCCCACACTAACTAAAGTGTAAGTATGACTGTTATCATCAACATCTGTAGAGCTTAAGGTTCCAACATCAGCACCTACACTAGTACTTGATTGAGTCAAACTTAATGAAGATAACGCTATATCTGTCGGCGTATCATCAACAGCAGTAATTGATACAGTTGCTTGATTTGTGCCAGTACTATCAGACGTACCGTCATTAAAGATATAATCCAATGTAACACTACTGGATGGGTCTTCAGAAGTATTAGCATAAGTGAGAGAAGAGATAACCGCATCAACAATACTTGATGTTGCACTACTATTAAATGTGAGTTTAATAGTACCCGCAGAATTGGTTGTTACAGTACCTACTGATACACTATTATAAGTAAAACTATTACCTTGGGTCAGCGTTCCCAACAGACCGCTATTCGCAAATACATCAGCACTATTTGCACCACCACTTCTTGAAATTGTAAGACTTGCATTATTGTAATCGCCATTGCCACTATTGAGTGCGTCTAATTCAGTATCAGACACTGTCACGTCACTATCTATCGCAACAGCACTACCATTTTCAATAAACGTTGAACCGCCATTTAATGAAGAAAATACGGGTACACTATTACTAGCAATGAACGTGACCACCGTATTTGCACCACTATCAGCAACAGTAAATGCTAAATCTGCTGAAGGTGCGTTTGTCAGTGACAGTGTCAACTCGGATATATTAAAATCAGTCGCATCGGTATCAACTTCTAAGGTGCTTGAACCATTAAAACGTACGTTGTTAGTTGATAGCCCCGTAACGCCGATTAACGTGATCATGTCCCCAATGGCTAAGTCTGCAATGGTATCACCAGAAAGATCTGACGTACTGCCTATAAAGTTGTCATTACCACCGTTCCCTGTCATTGAATCGGTGCCGCCACCAGGGCGGATGGTATCAGCGCCACTGCCACCAGTAAAAGTATCAGAGCCATTTAAATCTGCTGCTGAAATAGTTAACACGTCACCACTAAATGCACTCGCATCCAACGTAATTGTACCGGTGATCGCACTGCCTGTGGTATTGGTTATATCGACCGTGCCGCCATCTGATGCAAAATTATCCGTTAAAGTAATTGCAAAATTACTATTTGTTCCAATAGCTACACCTTCAACTGATGAAACCGATGTGCTGCTAAAATCAAACGTGCCGCCATCCATTAATTTCAGTGTTTCGTTGCCAGCACTACCGACCATTGACGTGCCAAAATCACCGATATTGCCAGCGTCGATAGCAACCGTTGCACCACTGCTTAAGCTCAAAGTACCAATATTAAAGTAACTACCACCAGAGACATCTGCTCCATTAGAGGCCGATACTCTATCAGTTTGACTGGTATCACCGGTTAGTGTGCCTATATAGGCACTTGAGCCTATATCAAATGTTATTGCATCTGTGGATGAAATAGCATCCACATTGGTGCTGCTTGAAACTGTAATGGTTCTAGTATTAGTGCTGTCATCACCCACGCTATAGCTTTCAACACCGGCTAAAGCAGTAAAATCACCATCTCCGCTAATGGTAATAGATTCTGAGCCAGACGCAGTTATTGTGCCACTAAACGCATTATGCTGACTTGCGGTCATACTAACTGAAGCACCTGATGCCAAAGTTAAATTACTTATGTTGCTTATGGTACCCGCTGATATATTTGCACCATTACTTAAACTCAGTGTATCTGAAACAGTATTGTCACCCGTAATGGTGCCCGTAAACGCAAGCGTGCCTAGATCAAACGTAATGGCATCGGTCGTCGATGTTGCAGTAACAGAATGCCCTGCACTGGTTACAGTCACCGACCGAGCGTTCGTACTGTCATCATTTAAAGTATAATTCTCAATGGCTGATACCGTACTCAAATTGCCATCACCAGAAACAGATACCGTTTCTGTGCCACTGCCAGATACGGTCCCTGTGAACCCTGACAGTTGGGCTGCGTTTATTGTCACAGTACCACCAGCAGCAACCGATAAATCCTCAAACCCGCTGACTGTTGCACCTGATATATTACCGCCGTTGGTAACAACCAAGGTATCTGTGCCACTTCCACCCGCTAAAGTACCCGTCGCACTCAACGCATTCACATTTACAGTGTCGTCACTACCACTACCCGTTAGGTTCTGTGACGCGCTGCCTAAGGTAAATGTATTCCCTGCTGACAATACATAGGTTTCAACTGCGCTATTCCCAGTTAGGCCATCGGTCGCGGTGCTTATGGTGATTGAATCAGCGCCAGAAGCCGTTACCGTTGAAAAACTGTCGTGTTGCGCCTCAGTCATCGTCACTGAAGCACCACTGCTTAATGTTAAAGACTCGAACGCACTTACTGTGGCATTACTAATATTAGCACCAGTGCTCATTTGCAGTATGTCAGTACCGCCGCCGCCAGCAAGCGTCCCCGTAACACTTAAGCCTGCAATATTAACGGTATCAGCACTGCCACTTCCGGTAATATTTTGCGCTGCACTTGATAAAGTAATATTGAAAGCGGCATTTAAAACATACGTTTCTATGTCTGCATCTGCAATTACAGTGCTATCCCCATCGGCACTTGCCAAGGTAAATGTATTTGTGCCAGTCCCATTTATGGTTGTAAACGCATCGTGTTGTAACTCGCTAAGTGTTAACGAGCCGTTATTATAGGTAGAGAGCGTTTCAAAAGCGGTTAAACTGGTCAAGTGCGTGAGATCACTACCATCTATAACAATAATTTCATCTGTGCCGTCGCCACCTTGGGCTGTAGACCCAACAATATGACTCGCTGATGCTATAGTCAGTGTTTCATTGTCACTGCTGAAACTAATGGCTGGGCTTAAGTTGGCGCCCGATGTGGTATTAAATGATGCCCCGGTCGTACTGGCCGCTGTTACATTGGCTACACTAATAACAGCACTTCGTGACGCACTGTTGTCAGTTCCGTCGTTAACAACAACGCTCACCGTGCGCGACGTGGTATCCGGCGTCGAACTCGTATTATTGTAAGTTACAGCTTGTAAGAAAGCTGCAACCTCGGCTGTTGTCGCTGTTGCGCCCGTTATAGAGAGTGTATCTTGCAGTGTTATGTCAGAAGCGCCACTTACTCCTGTCAGCGCATTTTGCGCACTGGCTGATACATTAAGCCCTTCTGAAGCGCCATCTTGATCATTCGTTAAACTGACTGTAATTGTTGTTATTGTATCAGTATCCGTGACTGTTGGGCTTGTCATGAAGCTAACGGCACCAGACCCTTCAGAAAATGAAGCTGTGGTATCATTACCTGATGTACCACTATTTAAATCAACCACAGGTGCGGCGTTGATTGTAGTAAAATTAAAGGTGGTATCGTCACTAATGCCCGCAAAACTATTGCCTGCTGAGTCATCAACTGCCGTTGAATCTACTCGCACTGAATATTGATTACTGCCCGTTAAACTACTTGTCGGATTTATATAAATTTTGTCATTAGCGATGCCGATACGACCCGCGCTTGGGCTGGTCGTTGCGCCATCACTTTGCGTCGCAACATTAAACACCTCAAAGTTGCTGCTACCAGTGACATCGCGCACCGTTATATTGCCCATACCCAGTGCAATATTTTCATCAAAATCAATAACAATGTTATTACTGACAGACACATCCGTGTCATCATCATTAGGCGTTGAATTACCACCGTCAAAACTAGGTGCGGTGACATCTGCAGTAGTAAAGTTAAATGTTGTATCGTCGCTAATCCCTGCAAAACTATTACCAGCAGAGTCATCAACTGCCGTTGAATCTACTCGCACTGAATATTGATTACTGCCCGTTAAACTACTCGTCGGATTAATATAAACCTTATCGTTTACAATACCAATGCGGCCCGCACTTGGGCTAGTGGTTGCGCCATCACTTTGTGCTGCAACATCAAATACCGCAAAGTTGCTGCTGCCAGTAACATCTCGGACCGTTATATTGCCTGTACCAAGTGCAATATTTTCGCTAAAGTCGATAATAATATCGTCACTAATTGGTACGTTGGTGGCATTGTCACTCGGCGTTGCGCTTGCACCATCAAACGTGGGCAAAGTTACGTCAACAGTAAAGCTCATAATAGCCAGTTCATTACTTGTGTTACCCGCAGCATCTGTAACAGTTACTGTACAATTACTATAAGTGCCATTTGCTAATGCACTACTATTATCAGTTTGCGTCAATATGATTGTTTGATTCCCTGTGCCACTTATCGTTGTTGACGTCGAAGTACCACAGCTTCCTCCCATCAAAAGCGTTCCTACTTCATCCGTACTGAAAATATAATTTGGGGTATTATCATTTGTGGGCGAAGCAACAGGTGTTACCTGACTGATAATCGGAGCCGTACTGTCAGCAGGACCATCATCAATAACGATATTAACTGGGGCGTGGCGGGGATCATAATCACTACCCATTCCCACTACAGGAAAATCAAAAGTTACCTTATCAACATTTTTAAAAAGGTCATCATTAAAGTCTGACGCTCGAGTCATGGTAAACGAGGAATTAACGGAGCCATTCGGAATAACAACGTTGCTAGTAACCATAAGGCTACCGTCTAAATAACCTTTCAACGTTACTGAGTCATTACCATTTTCTGTGGACGTTTGACGAAAAAATGTAAATGACTCTAAACTAAAGTTATCTCCATTTTCTTCGTAAAGCACCATGCCAACGCTAGTTCCCCCAGTTAAAACATTCGTGAGTGAAAAAGAATAAGCTGCTATGCCGTTAAAATACTGCCAGTCATTTATAC
Source organism: Pseudoalteromonas sp. KS88 (assembly GCF_004766475.1). Lineage (NCBI taxonomy): Bacteria > Pseudomonadati > Pseudomonadota > Gammaproteobacteria > Alteromonadales > Pseudoalteromonadaceae > Pseudoalteromonas > Pseudoalteromonas sp. KS88. The sequence continues at coordinate 87,176 of NZ_PYHV01000026.1, read as the reverse complement.
TTGTATAGTCAGATGCCAAACCAGCGTCGAATATAAAACTAAAACCAGTAACATCGTTCACACCATTTTGCCCATCTTGCAAAAATTGCAATCCAGAGCCATTTCCAGCAGAAAAGTTTATTGTTTGTGCTGCTGCCCAAGCATCTATTGATAATGTATTAGCTGCACACGCGCCTATAAGCGTCATAGCCTTTGTGACTTTATTTAATTTCATCATATCAACCTAAATAATATTGAACTAAATATACTTTTTTCAGAGCAACTGGCGCAGCTCTGTGTTTACTTTTGCTTTTAAACTCGAGCTAAATAAGTATTGATTCCTTATATAACTCATCACTTGGGGAACCACGTATGGCAAAGTTGCTGTTGATTGTAAACTTTTGCTTCCATGCTGAAATGTCCCTGTGATATCCAATTATCATGCTACATTTCTTTGCAAATATTAATGCTAAATTCAGTTAAAAGCTTAGTTTAAAAGCTACAGGCCACAACTTTATTTTTCACTTATTTTATAGAGCTTTCAGTTTATTTGATTTATATCAAGCACCATAAAAACCATTATAAAAACAATTGCCTTACTAAATGCAGCTTTATTTTTATCCATACAATTTTGCTTTTTAACTTATTGCGCGTTATCACTTATTTATGGGGAATTACTACACAGGAACTGCATTAACTAAAAAACGACTGTAAACAATCTCGAAAGATACACATGTCCAAGCTAAACTTAATTAAAAAGGTGACTAAAAATGACACCCAAGCTCAACTAAAATCATAAAAAACTCAAAGGAATATACGTGCTTGATAAACTTTTTACGCCAGAACAACTTACACTGATATGCGCTGATCTAGCCCATTTACGCTTATTAGCTGATTTAAAACTGGCACCAACAATCCCTTACTTTGCTGAAAAGCCTTACCCTATTGGCCGATGTAGAGAAATTCGCGATGAAGTGTTTACACTATTGCAAACGGAATTACCTACCACAGACAAGCCTGGGATTAACTTAATAAAAGATCTTATAGACCAAGGCAATCCTTTACAAAAAGCCTGGGGGTCACTGCGGGATGAGTACTTTCAAAATGCGTTTATACTTGGTCCTTGGTATATTGATGTTGCTAACGACACCGTAAATGCCAATAAACCCAGAGTAGAGATTTTGCCTTTAGCGACATCAAACTTTACACCGATAAAGGATTTTGCTCAGTTTGTAAAAATAGCCCGGAGCTATTGGAAGGTTGATATTTATAGAAATGATGTATGCCCTGCGCTGGCTCCTTACATGCCACTTTTATGTGTTGGCACTAATGGCGCAAGTTGGCTTGGGGCAGCAAACGACGATATGCTAAATATTGCAATTAATAGCAATTTTGAAGAATCTAAACTTATTTTAAACGCTTTATCCACTGCTCCCGTACAAATTGTTAAGAAATGGCAGAAAGTCTTATCTGGTTATAGCCATGATAATTTATTAGCCCATGAAGGTGACCCCATTGCATATTGTGATATTTATGGGAAAGCCTCATCTAAACCTGATTTAGTAAAGCGAGATGCCGCTGTTATAGCTTACTCATCTTTACCAAAGTCAGTTTAATAAACACACTGATGTTATTTCACAATAGGCTACTCAACTGGCCTATATAAAACTATCAACATACGTTTAAGCTTTTGGCAATTATTGTAGGGGTTGTTTTTACTAATAAATTATACCTATTAATCGCTTTTTCATGACTAAACTAGGAAAAAGCTGCTATTGTTAACTTATCTTAAAATGACTTCAAGGACTGGATCATGGATCAACACACAGCACATGAGTATTTAACTAAAAAACCCTTGGTTATGGTTACCCAACCTTTTGGCCAAGAAGTTGACGTTTACAAAGTAAATCATAAAATGTTTGCCACATTATCCGTTGGTAATGAAGGACAAACAGATGAAGATGGCAACCCCGTTTGGTGGATGAACTTAAAATGCGACCCTGATGAGGCACAAGCATTACGTGATATTTTTCCTTCAGTGATACCTGGCTACCATATGAATAAACGGTTATGGAATACTGTTATTCTGGATGGTTCAGTTCCAAAGGGGGAAATTGAACGAATGATAGACAATTCCTTTGATTTGGTTGTATCTAATATGCCAGAAAAAGACCGTAAAGCTATCGAAGTTCACCTGTAAAAACGAGTATTGTGCTGAGAATAAAGCTCGGTGCAATGACTTATTTTGCTATGTCGTCTCAATTACCTTATCTTTACTAAGCTTTATTTTAAACATAAAAAACGCACCTCAGGTGCGTTTTTTGTTTAGGTATATAACCCTAAGACGTTTTTTCGTCTTTTGGTTTTTCGTCTGTTTCTATCTCTTCAGTCTTAGGTGTTTCCACCGTTTCAACTTCTTCAACAACCACCTCTTCAGTAACTACTTCTTCTGCTGAAGAATCCGCCGTTACGTTTTGCTCTTCATTTACTGGAGTGGCAGGTTTAATCTGATAAAAACTCGCGCCTTTATCTGCCATATCAACCAATGTATCACATGGTGTAAATACAGGGTTGTAGTTAGCAAACGTCGCCATTTCTGAGCTTACTTTACTCGCGCCCAGTTTATCCATGTAACTAAATGGACCGCCTAAGAATGGTGGAAAGCCAATGCCAAATATCGCACCAATGTCGCCATCACGTGGGCTTGCAATAATGCCATCATCTAAACAACGCACGGCTTCGTTAAGCATTTGTGCTACACAACGCTTAGCAATTTCGCTTTTATTTAAGCGCGGCGATGGGCTGACACCTAGTAACTCGTAGATGGACTCCTCCACTTTTTTGGCTTTTTTATCGTAGATATAAAAACCACGACCGGTTTTACGACCTAAACGTTTTGCATCAATTAAGCGGCTAAATGCATCAGGGGCTTTAAAACGCTCACCCAGTTCTTTTTCAAGAATTGGGGCTATTTTAGAGCCAATGTCGATACCTACTTCATCCAGTAGCGCCAATGGTCCAACAGGGAAACCAAACTCAACAAGTGCTGCATCAATTTTATCAATTGGCTCACCCGCTAGCAGTAAATTAGCAGCTTCGTTTACATAAGGCGCTAAAATACGGTTTACATAAAACCCTGCCATGTCTTTAACAACAATCGGTGTTTTACCCTGTTTACGGGCAAAGTTCACCACGCGAGCAATGGTTTCTTCTGACGTACCTTCATGCGGAATAATTTCAACCAGTGGCATTTTTTCAACTGGTGAGAAATAATGTAAGCCAATCACATTTTCAGGGCGCGTGGCCTCTGCCGCTATTTGCGAAATAGGTAACGACGATGTGTTACTTGCAAAAATAGTGTTGTCTTGGCACTCACGCTCAATATCAGCGACCATGCCTTGTTTAAGGCTTAAATCTTCAAATACCGCTTCAATAACAATATCAATGTGCTTAAAACCACTGTAATTAGTCGTACCAGTTATTTTACTCATGGTTTGCTGTAAGTCAGCTTTAGACAAAATACGGCGTTTTTGCTTTTTATCTAAAATCTTGTAGCTGTAGTTCATAGCATTACTAATGCCCTGCTCTGCTACATCTTTAATACGTACTGGCACGCCCGCTTTAACAGCACTTACATGGGTAATACCTGCGCCCATTAAACCACCGCCTAACACGGCGGCTTTTTCAATCGCTGGGGCATCATCGTTGCGCCACTCTTTTTTCATTTCAGTGGTCGCAAAAAAGATCCCACGCAGTGATTTTGATTCATCACTCATTACTAAGGTTGCAAAACCTTCGGCTTCTGTTTTGTAGGCTTTTAATTCATCAAGCTCAACACTTGCACGCACCGCTTTGATGATTGCCAACGGTGCAGGGTAATGGCCACCGGTTTTCTTCAGTACGTTTTCTTGGGCTTTTTTAAAGATGATATTGCGGCCAAACGGGTTTGACTCAAGCAATTGGCTAATACGATCAAGCTTTGGTTTTGGCGCTTTTGCTTTGCCTTTTAAAGCAAACTCTTTCGCCACACGAAGTAAAACTGTCTGCGGTACGCAGTCATCAACTAAACCCGCTTTTTTAGCTTGTTTAGCACGAACCTGCTTACCTGTTAGCATCCACTCAAGGGCTTTTTGAAGACCAACTAATTTTGGTAAACGTTGTGTGCCACCGCCACCAGGTAATAAACCAAGCTGCACTTCCGGCAAACCTAATTTAGTAATATCGCTGTTTGAACACACACGATAATCGCACGCTAACGCAAATTCTAAACCACCACCGAGTGCTGTACCATGTATTGCGCTTACTGTTGGAAAGGGTAGTTTTTTCATATCAAAAAACGCGCGATGGCATAGCTCACTGATAGCCAATGCATCTTCACGTTTTTCAACGTTATCGAGCATTTTCACATCAGCACCGGCGATAAAGTTATCGCTTTTACCGCTGATAAATACCATACCTTTTACAGCTTGTTGTTTCGCATCATCAAGCAGCGCTTTTAGATCGTCGGCAAAGGTATCGCGCAGGGTGTTCATTTTCTCACCCGGCACGTCAATAGTAACAACGGCCAAGCCGTCTTCAATTTCTAAACTAAATACTGAATCTGTCATTACGCACTCTCCAATACAAAGGCTGCACCTAAACCACCCGCCGCACAAGCAGTAGTCAGGGCTAAACCACCGCCACGGCGGTTAAGTTCGTGTAAGCTTTGAGTGATAAGTCGTGCGCCAGTTGCTGCAAATGGGTGTCCATATGCAAGCGATCCGCCCATCACGTTAAACTTATCCATGTTAATTTCACCAATGGCTTTACTACGACCAAGTTTTTCTTGGGCAAACTTATCTGAAGCAAACATTTTCATATTAGCCAATGTTTGCGCTGCAAATGCTTCATGCATTTCAATTAGATCAAGGTCAGCAAGTGTGATTCCTGCTCTATCAAGCGCGATAGGTGTTGAATGAGCCGGCCCCATTAGCATATCTTCATGCACACCAATAGCTGAAAAAGCAAAGCTACGTACATACCCTAAAATATTGTAGCCTAACGCTTTTGCTTTACTTTCGCTCATCATCAGTACCGCTGCTGCACCATCGGTTAATGGCGTAGAGTTTGCTGCGGTTACTGAACCATGTTGACGGTCAAAGGCAGGCTTTAATTTAGCATAACCTTCAACGGTTGAGTTATGGCGAATATTGTTATCTTGCTCGATAAAGCTCTTATACGGTGGCAAATGCGCTGTCATTACTTCTTCAGCTAATTTGCCATCTGCCCATGATTGGCTGGCAAGCGAGTGCGAACGGTGCGCTAATGCATCTTGATCAGCACGGCTAATATTATGGGTTTTAGCCATTTGCTCAGCTGTTTGGCCCATCGATAAACCGGTTGAATACTCGGCCACAGCTGGCGGTACTGGCATTAAATCTTTCAAACGCAGTTTTGAGAATATTTTTAAACGCTGGCTAAAAGTACGTGCTTTGTTTAAATCAACTAAGCTACCAGCTAGTTTTTTGCTTACACCAATAGGTAACACTGATGAAGAATCCGCACCTCCGGCAACACCTACTTGGACAGAGCCTGCCATAATTGACTCAGCAACATTCGCAATGGCCTGAAAACTAGTCGCACATGCACGTGACACTGAATAAGCATCAACTGATACCGGCATACCAGTGCCTAACACAATTTCGCGGGCAATATTTGGCGCTTCAGGCATTTGTACTACTTGGCCAAATACCAGTTGGTCAATTTCTGACTTGTCAAAATTCAATCGCTCTAGCATTTCATTAACTACTAGCTTACCCATGTCCAAAGCTGGAACGTGGTGAAATGCAGTTGCTTGTTTTGCAAACGGTGTACGTAAGCCACTAACGATGGCGATACGGTCGCCCTTTGCTGTTTTAAGTATGTTTTGCTCAGACATTTATGCTCTCCCGCTGACAGGTCTGACCTGTTTGTTTTCCTCGATTCTAAACAACCCGTGTACTAAAGCCAATAGAGAATTTGAAAATAGTATAATTAGTTACCAACCATAGGCTTTTTTTAACCTGTTTACAAAATTATCCTTTATTTATATGTTAGGGTAAAAATCGTTAAAAAATAACGAACTATTTTGAAAATGATAGTCTAACACTTGGGTTATGGCATCCTAGCCCATATTACTTATTAAGCTTTTTTAAACCCGTGCTAACGAGGATACTCTTTTTATTATGGCCGCTAACGCTTTTTCACAACTAAAAACTTACTTAGACAGCCAAATTATTGGTCAGCCAGAATTAACTCAAGCATTGCTGATTGCCATCTTAGCCGATGGTCATCTATTAGTAGAAGGCCCGCCAGGGCTTGCAAAAACGCGCGCAGTTAATGCATTAGCAAAAGGTGTAGAAGGCTCATTTCAACGCGTACAATTCACGCCAGATTTATTGCCAGCCGATGTCACCGGTACTGATATTTATCGTCAACAAACCAGTGAGTTTGTGTTTGAGAAAGGGCCGTTGTTCCATAACCTAATATTAGCCGATGAAATAAACCGCGCCCCTGCAAAAGTACAATCAGCATTGCTAGAAGCCATGGCCGAGCGCCAAGTTACTGTAGGCAAAAATACCTACCCACTGTCAGATTTATTTATGGTAATGGCCACGCAAAATCCGCTTGAGCAAGAAGGCACTTACCCACTACCTGAAGCCCAACTTGACCGCTTTTTATTGCACTTGAGCATTAACTACCCAGGTGCCGAACATGAACGTGATATTTTACGACTTACCCGTGGTGAAGCATTAAGTGAACATCAAGCGCCAGCACAACAAATAAGCCAAGCTGATTTATTTGCCGCACGTAAAGAAATTTTAGGGTTATACCTTGCCGAGCCCCTTGAGCAATATTTAGTGCAGCTTATTATTGCTACCCGTGAAGGTGGTGAGCTAGATGAACAACTAGGCCGCTGGATTGAATATGGCGCAAGTCCACGTGCCACAATCGCACTTGATAAATGTGCACGCGCACACGCTTGGCTAAATGGCCGTGACTTTGTAGCACCTGATGATATTCAAGCTGTGCTGCACAATGTATTACGTCACCGTATTATTTTAAGTTATGAAGCCCAAGCAGATGGCGTAACAAAAGATCAGGTGATCAGCCGTATTTTAGAACTTGTTGCTGTACCCTAAATTATGCAAAGCGAATTAGATAATCAAAGCTGGCTCAAAACCAGCCATAGCCATGGCGTAAATTTAGCGTTAAAAGAGCTAATGTATTACAAAGCGAAGGCGCGGCTGTTAGAGCTTACACCGAAAGTAAAAATCAAAAACAGCTTAGCGGGGCAATACCTTGCACCGCATAAAGGCCGCGGTATGGAATTTGCCGAAGTACGCCATTACCAACAAGGTGATGATATTCGCTCAATTGACTGGCGCGTTACTGCACGCACAGGCGAAACCCACACTAAGCTGTTTCAGGAAGAAAAAGAACGCCCTGTTTTTGTTTTTACCGATTTTTCTAACTCCATGCTATTTGGCTCAAAGTTATTATTAAAGTCAATTCAAGCCGCGCACATTAGTGCATTAGTTGCATGGTCAGCCTGCCAACGCGGTGACAGAATTGGTGGTGTTGTATTTAATCAACACGGTCATTTAGAGCTAAAACCCAGCGCCAGAGAAAAAGCGGTGTTAAAGCTGTGCCATAATCTATGTGATAGCCACCAACAAGCGCTTACACAAATTGATCAACCAGCAAAAAATAACTTTAGCGATAATTTAAAACGCCTTAACCATTTAGCCAAACCCGGCAGCCTTGTTTATTTAATCTCAGATTTTAGTGCATTAGATGATGCCAGCTTTAAGCAACTTGAAATATTGAGTCGCCACTGTGAGCTGATCGGCTGCCACATTAGCGATCCATTTGAACATCAGCTTCCAGCATTTAAACAAACAGTAACAGTAAGTGCCAATGGTAACGAATTTGCGCTGCCATTAATGGACAAGGGCTTTCGCGACAGCTTTGCAAAAACAGCTGAGCTGGCCTTTACAACTCGAATGGATAGACTGACGAAGTCAGGCTTAAATTTAATATCATTTGATGCAGCCTCCCCACTCGAGCTGCAATTAGTGAGAAAGTAATATGCAAGCATCTCCTTTAGATGGCCTTAACGATGTCATTGTGCCAGACCAAGTGGCTTGGTGGCCACTCGCCCCTATTTGGTGGGTTATTATCGCAGTTACAGTAGTGGCCGCTACTTTATTAGTCATAAAGCTATACCGTAACAGCCAGTTTAAAAAAGCAAAACGTTACGCTATTACACGCAGTGATACTGTGTCAAACGACTGCGCGGCGTTACATATACTGATCAAACGCCTTGTCTTACATTATTACAGTGCTGAACATGCAAGTTCATCAACCAAAAACTGGTGTAAGACATTAAATAAACTCACTGAACAGCAGTTTAGTGAACAAGAAATAATGAGTTTATACCAAGCAAATAATACACAGCCTGAACTAGCCGCGAAATTAAAAGCAGGTATAAAACAGTTTAAACTAAAGGAGTCGCTAAATGTTTGAGTTTAGTTGGCCATGGCTGTTCCTTTTGCTACCGCTGCCTTTATTAATACAGTTTTTACAACCCGCTAAAGATGAATCGCAAGCTCGGCTACGTATACCCGGTTTTGCGAAACATAATTTAACAAGCCAAGGAGCTGTAAAGCATGCCCGTGGTGTTAGTTTTACTGAATGGCTAATCTGGGCACTTTTAGTCTGCGCAGTTGCAAACCCAACATGGCTTGATGACCCAATCACTTTGCCAAATGAAGGGCGTGACATTATGCTCGCGGTGGATTTGTCAGGCTCAATGAAAGAGCAAGATATGGCCTACCAAGGTCAATATGTAGACCGCTTAACCATGGTTAAAGCTGTATTAAGTGAGTTTATAGAGCAGCGCCAAGGTGACCGGCTAGGGCTTATTTTATTTGGCGATACCGCCTTTTTACAAACTCCCTTAACACGTGATGTAAAAACAGTGAGCCAGATGCTTTCAGAGGCGCAAATTGGCTTAGTTGGACGTGCCACCGCCATTGGTGATGCACTCGGTTTATCAGTCAAGCGTTTTGCAAATAAAGACGAAAGTAATCGAATTGTTGTGCTACTTACTGACGGTCAAAACACTGCCGGTAATTTAGACCCTGACGAAGCTTTGCTTTTAGCTCGCGAAGAAGGCATAAAAGTCTATACCATAGGTGTTGGCTCAGATAACCCGCGTGGCTTTAGTTTATTTAACATGGGAAGCAGTGACAGCAGCTTAGATGAAAGTTTACTTACGCGTATTGCAGAACAAACCGGCGGGTTATATTTTCGTGCTAAAGATGTGGCAGGCCTACAACAAATTTACCAAGAGCTCGATAAACTCGAACCCATTAGCGCTGATGAACAAACTTTTAGACCCCAAAGTTCACTCTTTTATTTACCATTATTAGTTGCGCTACTGATTATCAGCCTTCGTGTTATGCTGATCACTGGCCGCGCTTTTAGGCAGGAGGTCTAATGGACTTTGAATTTATACGCCCCACTGTTTTATGGCTACTAATCCCAGTTATTGCACTCTTTATGGTTGCATTAATTAAACATAAAAAAACGGGCCAAGGCGAGTTAATAGCCCCGCATTTAGCTCACTTTGTTATGAACAAAAAAAATCAAACTACAGGGCAGCCTATGTGGTTTGTTGCACTTTTTTGTGTTTTAGGTGTGATTTTTAGCGCAGGGCCTAGCTTTGAAGAAAAACAGGTGCCTGTATTTCAGAGTAAGAATGCCCGCGTTATTGTAATGGATATGTCGTTATCTATGTACAGCACCGACATTGCGCCAAACAGGCTTGTTCAAGCGCGATTTAAAGCTCTTGATATGGTCCAATTATTTAAAGAAGGTGATACAGCACTGGTCGCTTATGCAGGCTCTGCCTTTACAATTTCACCGTTAACGAATGATGCTACAACGCTTGAGAATTTAATCCCGAGCCTAAGCCCCGACATCATGCCAGACAAAGGCTCAAACGTGCTGGCAGGCCTTGATCAAGCAAAAGAGTTATTAACTCAAGCAGGTTACCTCGAAGGCGATATTATTTTGATAACAGATGGTGTCGAACAAAATGAGCTCTCTGACATTAATCAGTTTAGTAGCTCTAACCGTTATCGGTTAAATGTTTACGGTGTAGGCACTGAACAAGGGGCTCCCATCAAATTACCTGAAGGTGGATTTATTAAAGATAACTATGGCCAAATTGTGGTGCCTACACTCAATGTGTCACAATTGTCAGCGATAGCACGCAACAGTGGCGGACACTTTGCACTTTACCAGCCTAGCAACACTGATATCGCCGTATTTGCACCAAGCGCGAATACAGAATTGCTTAAAGACGAAAAGCAAGGTAAGGCGCTTTGGCGAATTGATGCTGGCATGTACGGATTGATCATGTTGTTGCCTATGATGGTTTGGATCTTCCGAAAAAGCGCACTTGTCGGCGTTTTTGCATTAGTTAGCTTTCTACCAACAGATACCGTATACGCCGTTGAACTTCCAAGCTTATTTAAAAACCAAGACCAACGCGCATTAGAGGCCTATCAGCAAGGCGAATATGAGCAAGCCGCAGCCGCTGCTAATTCAAACCAACTCAAAGGAGCAGCGCTGTATCAGCAAGGTAACTTTGATGCCGCATTGGATGCATTTAGCCAAGATAAAAGTGCAAATGGATTTTACAATTATGGCAATGCTTTAGCTAAAGCTGGGCAACTTGATGAAGCGATTGACGCTTATAAACAAGCGCAAAACCTAAAACCCGATTTTCCACACGCTAAAGAAAACCAAGCTTTAGTGGAGCAGCTGAAAAATCAAAAGCAACAACAAAATCAAGACTCGCAAGACGGTGAACAAGGCGAAAATCAAGAGCAGCAAAACGAGCAAGGTCAGAATCAGCAAAATCAAGATGGTTCACAACAAGATGAACAATCAAAGCAAGACTCACAATCACAACAAGGCGAGCAATCTGACCAGCAAGATAAGTCACAAGACGGTGAACCTTCTGGACAGCAAAGTGATGAGCAAAACAAACCTGATATGCAAGCCGAGCCTGAGCAAGCACAGCAAAGCGAATCAAATGATTCACAACAAACACCAAACGAAGAACAGCCTGAACCAAGTGAGCAAGCTCAGCCACAAATGAGCCCTGAGCAACAAAAACAGGCTGAAGAATCTGCAAAGCAACAGGCAATGCAAGCACAAACCGCTCAGCTCACAAATGAAGAAAAAGAAAAAGCCCAGCAACTTAATCAATTGCTGCGTAAAGTACCCGACGATCCTGCTATTTTGTTACGTAACAAAATGCAATTAGAAGCACAAAAACGAAACTATCAACGTCGTCCACAAGGAGTCGAAAAATCATGGTAATGCGATTATTTTGCTGTTTATTGCTTATCAGCGCTATGCCCCTGTGGGCTATGACCCAACTGCAAGCCAGTGTTGACAAAAACCCTGTATTAGCAGGTGAATTTTTTATGCTCACAATCACTGCTGATGACACAATAAAGAACGATCAGCCTGATACCTCGGCTTTACTCAAAGACTTCGTTGTCGGCCCAATGAGCGTGAGTACACGCACAAATATTGTTAATGGCAGCATTTCAAAACAAACCAATTGGTCTGTTAAGCTTATGACCCGAGATGCAGGCGACTATACGATCCCGTCGTTTAATGTTGCAGGCATTAGCTCTGAGCCTATCGCATTAAAAGTGGCAGAGCGAAGTAAAGAAACAGAACAAAATAATGATATTTTTATAAAGTCATCTATGTCATCAGACTCTTTGTTCGTGCAAGAAGCTGGGGTTTACACTGTTAAACTCTACCTTGCCAAAGAGCTACTTGATGGTAATTTGACCGCCCCGACGATGCCAGATGCGCAGCTTAGCCAAATAGGTAAACAGCAAGAAGAATATGAATTGGTTGACGGCAAACGCTATTTAGTGATTACTCGAGAGTACTTAGTACAACCACAGAAAAGTGGTGTCTACACGATAGATGCACCGGTTTTCCAAGGCCGTATACGTCAAAATTATCGCCAATTAGAAGTCTCAGCTATGGGTGACAGTACCACAGTTGAAATTAAGCCTATTCCAAGTGACTACCAAGGTGCATGGTTGCCCAGTGAATTAGTTAATTTAGATGAACAATGGCAGCCAGATAGCGATACTGTCGAAGTTGGTACGCCAATCACTCGTACTCTAACACTTACCGCTCTGGGGATAACTAAAGAACAGCTCCCTGATATTGAGCTGGCCGAGGTGCAAGGGATCCGTAGCTACCCGGATGAAAAAGAAAATAATCACCTTGTGCGTGATGGCCGTGTTATTTCCCAACAAACCGCTTCATATGCATTGTTACCGCAAACACCGGGCACGTATACTTTGCCTGAAGTCAGTGTCCCTTGGTACAACACAAAGATTAAACGTATTAGTTACGCAACGTTACCTGCACGCACAATTACTGTAACAGCAAGCAGCCTGAACGCAACTGTACCTACTCCTGCGCAAACACAACCGATCGCTGAACAACCCCTAGCAGAACGTGTTCAGACTGTTAAAATCAATAACACCCCACTATGGCTTATTATTGCATGCGCTATTGGTTACTTACTGTGGTTAATTACGCTTGTTTTATGGTGGAACAACAGAGCCACACCTTTATCAGGTAAAGTACATACCAAAACAACAGAGGATGATAGTTCAGCCGCCTCATTAGCACGGTTAAAAACACAGAGTAAAAAGGCAGATTTATCTGCATTTCACCATGAGCTCAACTGTTATGCCAAGCTAGTAACTCAACAACCACACAACGCGATAGATGTGCTTACACAACAAATTAATGACCAACAACTTACACTACAAGTAGCTAAATTAAGAGTAGCGCTCTATAGTTCAACTGAAAGCACTGTTGAATTGGCAGAAATATTAAAAGTATTAGAGGCAAATAAAAATAATAAACGGACAAATCAGCACACAGCATTAAAAGGACTTTATTAATTTAATCAATTGTTTGCATATTTAATATGCAAACTAAAGACTCCTTAATATAAAAAAGAGCTTATGCCGGGAAATAATAATTCTAAAAGTCAGGTCTTAGTTGATATGACAGAGAAAAAAGCACGCTATGAAAAACTTGTTCATGTTTATCATAGCGAATTATATCGCTTTGCCTATTGGTTATGTCGCGACCCTAATATTGCTGAAGACCTTGTCCAAGAAACGTTTTTACGTGCTTGGCGTGCGCTTGATTCATTATTAGACCAAAAAGCAGCTAAACCATGGCTATTAACGATTTTGCGCCGTGAAAATGCACGACGTTTTGAACGAAAACAGTTTGATTACAGCGATGTAGAAAATGATACGCTGGTCGATGAAAAAAGCGTAACGCTAGATGATGAAGTAGAGCAAGCAATCGTTCAGCGTCAAATAGCTAAACTACCTGATGAATACAAAGAGCCGTTACTTCTTCAAGTAGTCATGGGCTGCTCAGGGGAAGAAATAGCTAATATATTAGATTTAAATAAAAACACGGTTATGACTCGCCTCTTCCGTGCTAGAAACCAACTGAAAGAGGCACTTAGCCGTAATGATGAACAACTTAAAGGGGCATCAAAATAATGGATGATCTCGAGTTTCGTCGCCGAGTAATCGCACAACCTCATAATGAGGAGCAGGATATTGCTGACTATGCAAAACAAGATCCTGAACATCAACAGTTCATCGAGCAAATGCAAGAACTTGATGATTCATTAACTCAAGCATTGGATATTCCCGTGCCTAAAGGGTTGGCTGATCGTATTTTGGCTAATACACCCGAATTTAACGATGAGTACAATACGCCTAGTAACGAAAGCCAAGTAAATGAAGCCGCTGAAGATAACGTTATCAATGCACAATCGCGGTTTAAACTTGGTGGTACACCACTCGCTATGGCGGCATCATTACTTGTCGCTATTGGTGCTTTCTTTTTTACCAGTAGCGAGCATAACGTTGCATATGGTGCTGGAGAACATGCACTGACACACATATACCATGAGATTAACTCTCTGGAAAAAACTAACGAAATAAGCCTACAAACTGTAAACGAAAAATTTGCCGAACTCGGTGGAAAATTAGATGAGCTACCAGGTAAGGTGACTTATTTAATGTTTTGCGATTTTAAAGGTCAACGTGGTTTACACTTAGTATTCGAATCTGACTATGGGCCAATGACCGTGTTTATTGTACCGTCTAAAGCGCAGTCTTTCGGTATTGGCGACAATGATTTTAGCGATCAGCGTTTTGCAGGTCACATTGATCGCGGCCCTGACGCTGATACGATCTTAGTTGCTAGTTTAGGTGCGCCTGTTGACCAATATACTAGCCGTATTAATAGTGCCATCCGCTGGTTGCATTAAAAACCAATATTGCTGCCACTGATTTAAAGTGGCAGCAGAACATTTTTCATTCTACAAATGTGTTAAATATCAGCAAACGCGCCCTGTTCGTTTAGTTTTCATGCCATTTCCACTTGTACCTATTTATCCAATCATTGAACTGATTTAGAATCTGCTTTCTAAATTTTTTGAGGATATTCATGAAAAACCTGATTGTTATTTTGTCTTTACTGACACTGTTATTTACTACAAGCTTTGATGTAGAAGCGCGTAAAAAGTTTGGTAGTAAAAAACGTGGTAAAACACCAGAAACTCAACAAACAGCACAAAAACAACAAACTGATACAAAGACAATTGCCCCCGCCACAAAGCCTAAATCAAACAAAAAAGGGATCATGGCCGGTATTTTTGGTGGGCTATTAGCGGGCGGTTTGATTGCCGCGATGCTGGGCGGTGACTTTGAAGGTATGCAACTATTTGAAATATTGTTACTCGCAGCGATTGGGTTTATTATTTTTAAAATAGTGATAGGTATTATACGCCGTAAAAATACCCCGGCTTATGCTCACGCTGGGCAAAATACCCCACAAATGAAGCAAAACGATACTGCTCAAGTCAGTTCAACTGGTTTTGGTCAAACAAGCAATGTGCCATTTAACCTTCCACCTAACTTTGACACTAGTGGCTTTCTACAAGGTGCTCGTAGCCATTACCACACCCTACAAACAGCGTGGAACAATGCTGACTTTAGCACAATGGCAGAATACCTAAGCCCAGAGCTTGTTGAAGAATTTAAAGCAGAACGTGAAGCGATTGAGAGCGTAGCAACAGAAGTGATGTTTATTGATGCAGAGCTCGTACGCGCTGACACTGACGCACAAAAATGGCAAGTAAGTGTTCGCTTTAAAGGTAAGTACCGCGACTTAGGTGATAAAGAAGAGCATGCAATTTTAGAGATCTGGCATTTAGAACGTGCAACTAGCGATGATTCACCTTGGTTGATCGTCGGTGTTGAAGATTTAATCGACGTATAATTTAGTATACCCAACAACATCTAGAGGCAGAATTCAGCATTTCACAGGGGCTTAATATCAAAGCGTTACTTTGCAAGCATGGCAGTCCCTTTGAAGAAGGAACAACGATGGGACTAAGTCTTTGTGAAACGCTCTACGGGTTGGTTTAAAAGCGATTTATACTGCGTTATTGATTTTAATAATAGAACCACTATTACCTGCAATCAATGCCTTGCCTAAATCGCGTTTAATTCCAACGACGCTCGCATCTTGAGGTCGCTTGGGTATAGATAAAAAAACCGCACTTCATACTATGAAGTGCGGTTTTTTATTGTATTACTTACATGGTATTACTTACAAACGTCAGCCACAGCGTTAGCAAAGTAGTCAATATTTGCTTGGCTTATACCAGCGACATTGACTCGGCTAGAGCCAACGATGTAAATACCGTACTCTTTTTGTAAACGCTCTATTTGCTCTTTATTAATACCTAAGAATGAGAACATACCATTCTGACGGTCAATAAATGAGAAGTCTTGGTCAATATCTTTTGCCGCTAAGCTATCTTTGATCAACGTACGAAGACCATTAATACGGTTACGCATTTCATCAAGCTCGCTGTGCCATTCTTGAGTAAGCTCTGTGCTTCCTAAAATAGTGTTAACAATATCTGCACCGTGCGCTGGCGGCATTGAGTAAATGCTGCGTACAACACTCAGCATGACTGAGTTTGATATATCAGCAGATTTGCTATCTTTAGCGATGATTGAACATGCGCCAATACGCTCACGGTATAAACCAAAGTTTTTAGAACATGAAGAACAAATTATCAACTCATCCACTGCATCAGCCAAGATACGTAAGCCATTTGCATCTTGCTCAAGACTTGCACCAAAACCTTGGTAAGCGATATCAACAAGTGGCGTAAAGCCGACTTCTTTCGCAAGCTCTGCAACAGCTTTCCATTGTGCTTCGTTTAAGTCCATACCACTTGGGTTATGGCAACAAGCATGCACAAGGACAACATCACCTTTTGGTACTTGCTTAAGCGTGTCCATCATTTCATTGAACAATAAATCTTTGTTTTCATAATCGTAATAAGGGTATTCTTTTACAGTTAAACCCGCAGCTTCAAATAAACTAATATGATTAGCCCAGGTAGGGTTAGTAACCCAAATAGTTGCTTCAGGATTACAACGTGCAACAAACTCAGCAGCAACACGTAAAGCACCTGTTCCACCTGGTGCTTGCGCTGTACGTACGCGATTAGCCAATAAAGCTTGGTGCTCGCCTAATAGAAGGCTTTCCATTTTTTGGCAGTAATCTAAGTTGCCAGCCAGACCAATGTACGATTTACTCGTCTCGTTTTCTAAACGAAATGCTTCTGCTTTTTTGACGGCAGTTAATACGGGTGTGTTACCTTGCTCATCTTTATAAACACCAACCCCTAAGTCAATCTTATTTGGGTTAGTATCTTGCTTATAGGCCGCCATAAGGCCAAGAATAGGATCTGTTGGTAATGGTTTTAGTACTGAGAACATTGACTATCTCTTATCGTTATTTAGGGGTTAGCTGTTGTACTTAGCTTAACATAAAAGCTCACTAGAATGACTAGTGTTATTTACACTAAAAAGTGAGGAATTTTAATACAGCACGCAATTAATAGTGCAAGCGTTTGATCAGTGAAAAAATCATTTTTAAATGCTTCACCATCTACAATCCCTACACAGTTATTTTGCACATCAAAAAGCGGTAAACAGGCTTCTGATTTCACTTTAGGATCACATGTGTAATATTCTCCGCCGCTCGCTAAATACTGCTCCACGTTATTGATCACTCGGCCTTTACTGCTCAAAGCAACTTGAACATTATTACTACCACTAGCAAATTGCTCTGTTAACGGAAAAAGAGGTCGGCTGGGTGCCCCAAAATAAGCCAGCTTAAGTAATTGCACTCCCACTTCGGTTTGGGTGTTTTGATATATCCCAAACCAGTCAACACCCGTTTTCTCAACAACATAATCAACTACGCTTTGTAACTGAGCCAGCTTTTGCCTCGTTTGAGCATCTTCAGCCAAATAATCGGTGAGTTTAAATGGTTCATCCTGAAGGTGACCAAATAAACTACATGCTCCTCCTTCACCAAGTTCAGGTATTTGATACTCCCAGCGAACAGCTGAGGGTTGGCTAGTAACCAAAAAATCTTCTAGCTTAGCAAGCTCCAAAGACACTAGTTGTTGAGGCACATTAAGTTGTGCATGAGATAAATAAGAAGAAACCATCTAGCCGTCCAAACATCCAAATAAAGCAAAATAGTAACATGTGATTTATTTGTAGACCAGCTTTGTACCTAAGTTAGTTTATAACACATTTCTATTTGGTTTCCGGAGGCGTTATAAGTCACATGCTCTGCTATTTCCTCTAGTAAAGAAATACCACGGCCATGCTCTCTTGATAAGCTCATTCCGTCACTAGCACTACTCTTATGGCCATTTCCCGAGTCACAAATAGTAAAATAAAGGCATAAACTGGTTGGGCAGTAACGCATATCTACGATGATCATCGCACCTTGCAAACTGTTTAGGGCTGCTTCGCGTTGTTGATAAAATTCTAAAAAACCATCTTCTTGGTTTTTTATATCAGAATCTAAGCCGAGTAACCCATGATCAACCGCATTATTGTAGGCCTCAGACAAAAGCAAAAATATATCCGAACGATGTGCTCTCAAGCCACTTATTCGAGTTAATACATCGACGATTTCAAGCACCGGATCAGTGGTTTTTATTTGCGTCGAATTCAAACTTAAAGACATATTAAATGGCAGTGGTGAATAACTTTCTTGTTCGCCTTTTTGTTTAGGTATTTGCAGGCAATTAAACAACACAATACTTAAATCATCTTGTTGCTTTTCACCTTGTGCAAAATGAGTAACATGATGAATAATGTCATCACATGAAATGCTCGGTTTCTCGGCCAGCAAGTCTATAAAGCGGTGCTCACCAAAATACTCTTCTTTATCATTTGTTGTTTCAATAATTCCGTCAGTGGCCAATACAACTCTCATCGTACTGTCTACTTCAAAATGAATCAGCTCACGTTCAAACTCATGCGTTTCTAATATACCCAGCGCCATGTGTTGTGACTCTAAGGTTTTAAGCACGTTACCGTGTTGATTTATAACATAAGCATCAGGTAACCCACCCAGCCAAGCAGAAACACTTTTCCCAGAGCTACTAAGCTCGATAATTGTGGCAGCACAAAACATATTACCTGGCAGCAATTTGACCAATAGTGTGTTTATCTCATTGGCTATATCACTGACCGCCATCCCCTTATTAACCATAGTGTAAAACACTTTGGAGGTTGGCAGAGCTCCCACTGCAGCCGCGAGCCCGTGTCCGGTAAAATCTCCAAGCATACAATACAAGCTACCGATTGGGCTTTGCGCAACTAAGAACACATCTCCGTTAAACATAGAGGCTGGCGATAAATGAAAGTCGATGTTATCTGGAAAGTCATGTTGGTTTTCAAGTGCATTATTAAATATATGCTCAACAATGTCGTGTTCACGTTCTGTTTGATTGTTGTGGTATTCCAATAATCTATTTTGTTTTTGCGCTTCGAGACTAAGCTTACGAGTTCTACTGTGTGCTTTTATTTTTGCTGTTAAAATTATTTTATCAAATGGTTTATGAATAAAATCATCACCGCCGAGTGCCAAGCAACGCTCAAAGCTTTCTTTATCATCTAAAGAAGTAATAAAAATGATAGGAAGGTAAACGTCTTTACTGCGCTGCTTTATTTTGGGGGCTGTTTCATAGCCATCCATTTCTGGCATGATTACATCTAAAAGCACGATATCAACAGGGCCACTATCAAGCACTTCAAGTGCTTCAATACCATTGCAGGCTGTTACTACATCATAATGTTGTTGCTCAAGCATGATCTTGAGCAAATCCCGATTAAGCTTTTGGTCATCAACAACGAGGATGCGCATCAGTCAATATCAAACTTCTTATCAAACCGTGATATTTGTAATATTTTCTTTAGTTGTGGTTGGCAGTTGCTAATACGGATTGAGTCTACAGAACTACCCAGTGTTTTTTTCATATTCAGTAGCATCCCTAAAGCTGAACTATCCATATAATCTGTTTCGCGCAAATCAATTTCCACTTTATCAGTACTATTGCCAATGTCGGCATAGGCTTGGCGAAACAATTGCACTAGATTAAAATCGAATTTACCTTTTATTTGAATTGTTAATATTTTTCCGTCACTCGATAGTGCTTTACTTAAACTCATTGTTTACTCCATATTGAAAACATAATCCGTTCTAATTGTTAATATAAACGCATACGTCCATATACGCCAAAAATAAAAGCAGGTTAGCAGAAATTTGTTATCATGCATGCCACAGAAGTCTATTTTTTCATAACAGGTTTAGCATGAGTGATAACAATCTCGTTTATTCAACAGAAACAGGTCGTATTAACCAACCTAAAGCAAGTAAAGAAATTGCCTCTAAGGTATTTAAAGACGGTGCTTTACGCATCGAGCGTCAAACCAAAGGCCGCAAAGGCAAAGGTGTTATGCTCGTAGTTGGTCTTGATAGTGAACAACATGACCTTAAAAAATTAGCGAAAACTATCAAAAGTAAAATGGGTCAAGGCGGTGCTGTGAAAGATGGGGTGATCGAAGTGCAAGGCGATGACCGTGAAAAGCTAAAAGCCATTTTAGAAGCTTTAAAGTTTAAGGTGAAAATCGCTGGAGGCTAGTCTCTCTAGGCGCTCAATTAAGGTTTTATAAAATTAAGAGACCGTCTCTATTAAATTATGAGCGCCATTGCGCTCATTTTAACGAGGGCTTGTTGACCTTTGCGGATTAAAACTTGTTCAAACTATGGACAGCTTAATCGTCTAGGTAGAACCCTTCTGACAGCATTTATTTGATGTTAATCTTGCGATATCAACTATTTAGAACAACCATAGAACACTTGCTAATACCAAACAGCCTGCTGCAAGTTTTAGCTTCTTAGAGCAAAAGTAACCATCACAACAGCATGATCTGTGCTTTGATCATCAATATCAAAATCTGGGTTTATTAAATGTCGGTCATATGTATTGTATGCAACAACGTCATAAAAGCTATCATGGTAACTAGCATCGAATTCGCATGATAATAAAATATAGTCAAGCACCGAGCTGTTTGCGCCAAAATAGTGTGTGGGTGTGCGTGTTGGTATGGCTTTATCAACCCTCGGACCACTTTCATGCCATAAAGCATTATTAGCCAGTGAGTTAACATACAAATCCCATGCGTCGTTAAGGCAGTATTTTGCGAGAAAAGCTTTAGAGTCAATGGCTGGTGCAAACCGTAAACTATTAGTCAGTAAATTACTTAACACGCCATCAGTAAGATTATTATTAAAATCACCCATTAATATAACCGGGTTTTGTGAACTTTCCCGTCGAGAAATTATTTCTGACATTAACAGTGTGGCTTCGCTGCCACGCTGTACTGTTGCTCCCCAACTCCCTGCAATGCTCGCACGTAGATGCTCAATAATACATTTTTCTGGCGTAACATCATTATGCTGTGCAATGTCGATGGTAGAGCGTTTCGACTTTAAATGCACAACATAGCAATCCGTTTCATCTAGGTGTGGTAAATCAACCGTCACTCGAAGCACTTTACGGCTGTATTCAAAATTAGCATCTAAACCTAACATAAGTGCTAAGTTGCGATCATGTTGCACAGCCTTAATGTTAGTAATAGGGTAAAATGATGCAATAGCAACGACAGGACGTGAATAGATAAAGTCATCTACCACCTGCGGTTCATCCACTGTGGCAAAATAGGCATAGCCGGCTTCATATAGAAGGCTTTTAAGTGATTCAATACTAAACACCTCCTGAAAACCAATGACATCAGGTTGATGTTGCTTTAAATAATCAGTAATCCAACGTTGCTTTTTCGCCCATTGCTGCACAGTATAAATTCGCTCAAACTCATAAAAAGCATTCGGCGGCTCAAGATAATTAAATAAATTAAACGTTGCCACTTTTAGCAAGTTGTGACCAATATCACTTGATGCATCTTCTCTGGTTTGCACAGATGTAAAGCCCTGTTGTATTGAATGACACTGGATAATAAACACCTACTCGTTTAAAAATCAAAATTTAATGCTAAAAGGTCAACATAAAAATGCAATACTGACTCATTACAGTCAGTAACCTGAACACTGAAGCTAAGACACAAAGTTAATAGCATAAACTTACGTGCTACCAGCTTGTTTGTAGACGTAAACCTAACGTAGCTGGCGATTGAAATAGCCGTTGCAAGTAACTTTGTTATCTAAAGTTCAAGTTAAATTCTGTACTGGCTACTCTGGCCTGCTTTATTTGGTCAAACTGATCATTTAGGATAAGTAACACGTAATAAAATTAATACCCCAAATTTATTAGCAACGATTAAGGATTCCTGATGAGTGATAACGATTATACCCCGCCTCAAGTATGGAAGTGGGACGCGAACAATGGTGGCGAGTGGGCTAAAACAAATCGCCCAATCGCTGGCGCAACTCACCAGCAAGATTTACCCGTTGGTGAACACCCTTTGCAACTATACTCGTTAGCCACCCCTAACGGCCAAAAAGTAACAATAATGCTCGAAGAACTTTTAGAGCGCGGTTTTAATGAGGCTGAGTACGACGCTTATTTAATAAAAATTGGTGATGGTGATCAATTCTCATCTGGATTTGTTAGTGCAAACCCTAACTCAAAAATACCCGCATTAATGGACCACAGTACTTCACCAATTACGCGTGTTTTTGAGTCAGGTGCAATTTTACAGTACTTAGCTGAAAAGTTTGATGTGCTTGTACCTCGCGACCATACGAGTAAAACAGAGTGTCGCAACTGGTTATTTTGGCAAATGGGATCTGCACCGTATTTAGGCGGCGGATTTGGTCACTTTTACGCGTACGCACCTTTTAAAATGCAATACCCAATTGACCGTTTTACCATGGAAGTTAAGCGCCAACTAGATGTGCTAAATCGTCATTTAAGCGATCACGATTACATGGCAGGCAGCGAATACTCAATTGCCGATATTGCTATCTGGCCTTGGTATGGCAATTTAGTATTAGGTAAATTGTACGATGCAGCTGAGTTTTTAGACGTTGAGTCATACACTCACGTATTACGTTGGGCTAAACAAGTAGAGCGCCGCCCAGCAGTAAAAAGAGGCATCCGCGTAAATCGCACATGGGGCCCAGAGGAAGATCAACTCGCAGAGCGCCACAGTAAAGATGATTTTTAAATTGTGTAAGTAAATTTTTGTATGAAAAAGCTCAGTAAAGAAGAAGTATACCAAAGACTTAGTAACACGGAAGACGCCAGGGCATGTAAAGCCATTGACGAAAATGCCTGCAAAGTCGTACCCGGTAACTTTATTACTCTTTTGGTTAGCCAGCTGTTTAGTAAGTTTGCTGATGCTTTACTAAATCCAAAAGTGACGTTGCCTTGGCTATTACAAAGCCTAAACGTACCCAGCAGCTTCATCGCATGGCTAGTGCCAATAAGAGAGTCTGGCTCCATGCTCCCGCAACTTGCAATCGCCAATGTAATTAGGCAGTGCAAAGTTAGGAAATGGGTTTGGGTTGTAGGTGCGCTCGTTCAAGCGCTCTGTATTGTTGCCATGCTTGTAAGCGCTTTAACTCTCACCGGTCATACCGCAGGATACGCAATCATTGCGTCTCTTATCGTATTTAGCCTTGCCCGTGGATTTAATTCGATTGCCTCCAAAGATGTACTTGGCAAGGTGATCCCTAAACAACAAAGAGGTAACATAAGTGGCCTTGCAGCTAGCTTTGCAGGCTTTGCCACCCTAACGTTTGGACTTGGTTTATGGTATTTACAAACTCTAGGCTTTGAAAATGGCGTGTATATTGCGCTTATGCTCGCCGTTGTTATGTGGCTATTTGCCGCCCTCTCGTACAGCCAAATTAAAGAATATGCTGGTGCAACTGAAGGCGCTAAAAATGGATTGATGCATGCTTTATCAAAATTGACTTTACTGTATGAAGATAAGCAGTTTGCTCATTTTGTTTTTACTCGCGCACTGCTACTGTGTTCCGCTTTAAGTGCACCATTTTATATTGTGCTAGCAAGCGAGCAAGCGTTCGACTTTTCATTACTTGCTACCTTCATGGCTTTATCAGGGCTAGCAAGCCTAGTGTCAGCGCCTATATGGGGAAGATTAAGTGATTTATCCAGTCAGCGGGTATTGGTGTTTGCCGCACTTTTAGTTACCCTAAACGGCCTAGCTGTTTATCTAATCGCCCGCTTTAATCCGTCAGCATTAGATGAGTTTTGGCTATTACCGTTGTGCTACTTTTTCCTCACAGTTGCTCACCAAGGTGTTAGGCTAGGTCGTAAAACTTATTTAGTCGATATGGCTCAAGGCAATAAACGCACTGATTATGTTTCTGTCAGTAATACGGTGATCGGACTTGTATTACTTATATTAGGAAGTGTGGGCCTGCTCAATGCTTATTTATCAACCGCTGAACTAATTTTATTCTACAGTTTACTTGGTTTAGCTGGAGCTATAAGTGCTTGGCGACTGCCCAACACTTAACCCTGACAATAAAAACTAGGTTGAATTAGCTAACGAAAACATAAAGGCGACCGAGGTCGCCTTTTACTAATCTTTTAAGTGTTTATCAAAAAAATCTAGAAACGCCTGCAACGTTTTAATTCGGTAAGGCTGGTGTGATAAATAGTGATCGCCATCTTCAAGCTCAATATAAGTGACCTCTTTATCTTCATCACTGAGTTCATCTTCCATTTCTTGGCTATGATACACAGAAACGATATTGTCATCTGAACCATGCACCAATAGCACTGGACGGTTAATTTGTTTTGCAAAGTTAACAGGCGAGTACTTTTCAAGCTCATCATCGTCGGTGCCAAACTGCTTGCGAACAATTTCTTTATTAGTGAAATAACGCGCTTTTGAAACTATGTATTCCAAATCTGTGACACCTGCAAAGCTTGCTGCGCATTTAAATGTTTCAGGGTGCTTAACGACTGCCATCAATGCTGCATAACCACCATAGCTTGCGCCACCGATACAAATTTTGTCTTTATCAGCGATACCTTCATCGACTAACCAAAGTGCGGCATCTTGCAGGTCGTCTTGCATTTCTTTACCAAACCCTTGCACCGAGGCCATCATAAAGTCATGCCCATAACCACTTGAGCCTCTAAAATTAGGTTGCAGAACCGCATACCCATTGTAAGTTAACAGTGCAGTCCAATAATCAAACCCGGCATAATCACGTGCCATTGGCCCACCATGCGGAAACACGATGGTCGGCAACTTATCTCCAGCTTTATAACCCACAGGTAAGCTTAAGTAGCCCTCAATGGTCAGTCCATCTCTGGCTTTGTAACTAATGTGTTTTTTATCAGTGTAAACAGTGCTATCAATATCTGGGTAGGCATTGGCAAATACCACCAGCTCGCCACTGTCGCGGTTACCTAACATGTACGTACCAGCACTTTCATCACCGGTTAAGTAAATGACATATTGTCGCTGATCATGGCTGGTATCAATAATATCCAAATCAAACTTTTCACTGGGCAACACTGAGCGAAGAGACGTATGCAGTTTATTTAAGTCTTCATCCCAATAGCGTACTCCATCTTCAAGTTGAGAGTGGGTAAATCCAGCCACATTATTCGTCAGTGAAGAATAAAAGATAGAGCCATCAAAATCATAATTCTCATCACTAAAGAGCAACTCGTTTTTATTGGTGGTTAAATCCATTTTATACAAAGCGTCACGGCCATCTTTAAGTGCGGTGTAATAAATAATGTTAGGGTTTTTATCAAACCCTAAAATACTCACACTCTCTTTACTAAATGCGCTAAAACTAAATAACGTTTTACGCTTTGCTCTGTCTTCGATATATAAAATATATTCAAATTGATCTTCATCCATTTTCATCGCAATGCGCACATTGCCTTGCCTATCAGCAATCCAGCTGGTTACTTTGCTTCGAGCACGCTGCACTTTTTTCTTACGGAAAGTATTTAAATTAAGCTCATACACCGCAGGCGTGTTTGCTATATCGTAGTCCCCCTGAACTAAAATAGTGTCTTTTCGTTCGGGTAAAAAGCTGATCACTTGATCGCCAAATTGAGGCTGGCGTTCATCGCGACTAGAATTGGGTTTTATAGCAAGTCTAACGTTTTCTTTCTCTTTTATATTGTAGGCATACATGCGTGTTGATGAGTATTTTGGCCCACCAAACTCACGCTTTATGTAACGTGCCCCTAGCAACAAAACCTCGTCATTAGCCCAGGTGTACCAATCAAAGAAAATAGTGTGGTTATCAGAGCGAATGATTGGTGTGAAATCTTTCTTTTTTCGGTCATAAACCATTAACACCAATTCACCATTGACGTTACGAACAAAAGCAAGGTTTTCACCATTGGGAGAGAGCTTTAATTGGCTAAAAGCTTTGAGCGATGCAAATGATTCAACAGGTAATGCTGTTTTTTGGCCAGCTAACGCAGTGAAGCTCAGTATTAGTAACAAAGCAGGAAGTATAAACTTCATGGAAAGTCCATTTAAATAATTTTTGTATCAGCAATTTTAACATAACCATAATGGGAACTTCCAGATGTTAGTTGTTCACTCCCTGCGTATGTTACCCAAACATCACTGCAATTTATTACACTTGCTTACAAAACTAAGATTGTAAAACCAGCTTGATTGTTAATAATACATTTACAAAAATTACCAACGATTAAAATTAAATGGAATTAAATATGCTCAAAACATTTTTAGCCACGTCAATTCTCTTCGCATCGCCGCTTGTACTTGCAAGTCAACAACTTGCTATTAAAACAAACAATGAATTAATAACCACAGACACTTCAATGGCATTTGCCTATAACGATGAGTTACAGCAATTGGCGCAAGTGGATTTAGCGAATAACCTTAATTATATGCTCACACTGCCACAGCATTCTTTGGGCTTTGACACGGCGATACTTGCCAATAAGCAACACCCTCAAGCTTTAATTTTGACCACTGATGGGGTCTACCTCAGTGAAAAAGATAAAAGCGTTTTATTATTCAAATATGAGTCCGTTTTAAACCGTTTAGAAAGTGATAAATTCACTAAAGTGAACTTTATAATTGATGCCAATAAAGATGGTTTAAGCGATATTCTTTTGCCAGATATTGAAACAAATACCCTGTACATTCAGGATAAACAAGGGAAATTTAACGCGCATACTTTCACTAAACAAGCTCAATTTAAGGGTGACTTTAGATCCAGTCGATTTAAATTAGATATTGATATTAGTATTGCTCCACAAGTCATCGATTTAAACCAAGACGGCCTGACTGACTTAGTGTTTTCAAACAAAAAAAACGCCCAAGTATTACTGGCCAATGAAACTGGTTTTGCACAAAACACCTCCTATTTAGACTTCAACATGCAACTTGGCAAAACACCGGATGGTGAAACTCTCGAAATTGAATCACTGCTGGATATAAATAACGACGGTTTTGTTGATCTTATTACCAAAAGAGTGCCCGACGTTGATGGTATGGATGCGATGAGTGCAACCGTTCACCGTCAACTTCACATGGGGTTAGCCGCTGGCGGCTTTGCACAAAAAGCGTTCAAACTACCTAAAACCAGTATGATAGGTGATATAAAGTTTGATGAAGATTTTGATAACGATGGCTTGATGGACTTACAGCTATTTAATATCGATTTTGGTCTTGGCACCATTGCATCGATGGCAATGG
This sequence comes from Pseudoalteromonas sp. KS88, assembly GCF_004766475.1. Lineage (NCBI taxonomy): Bacteria > Pseudomonadati > Pseudomonadota > Gammaproteobacteria > Alteromonadales > Pseudoalteromonadaceae > Pseudoalteromonas > Pseudoalteromonas sp. KS88. The sequence continues at coordinate 59,925 of NZ_PYHV01000026.1, read as the reverse complement.
GCGGAGGCGATACCGAGGTAGATGTTGAGTTCTCTGTACATAAACAACTCACAAGCGGTCAATTTAGTGAAGACCCAAATGCCGATTTTGAAGTAGAAATGCCACTTTCAATGTCTAACAACTCATCACTCAAACCACTACTTTTAGGTGATATAAATGGTGATAACAAGCTTGATGCCATCTATAAAAGCGGCCGTAAAACACTTTCTGTTTACTATGGTGGAGGCGACGACTTACTCAGTAGCAAACGCAAGAAAATCAAACACAAATTACCTGAAAAAAACCACAACATCCTACTGCTGGATATTAATAATGATGCAAAAAAAGACTTCGTATTTAAATTTACCGACGAAGACGGCACTAGCACAATTAAAACTATTATTAATTAACAGCCAGCGTACTAGGCTTATTACAACTTATCTGTCGTATAGCAACTATTGCTATACGACCACTCGCTTGGTGTAAACGTTTCAACACGTAGTCGCTCATATCTGCTGTGAGACTTTCTACCGAGTAAATTTAGATTTCAGCTCACAGACATCGATCAGCGTAAACCGGACGGTCGAACAAACTCATTTTTGGACAGAACCGAGTTGGGCGCCTTCAGCTCAAATCCACCCTTCGGATAACTTTTAGTCGCAAAGCGAACTCAGCCACCGTTCCTATTGGAGGCAGATCCGCGCAGAACTGGACAAAAGCTGTCATCTGTTGTGCCAGACTTACTTTATGCAGAACTTGCTAAAAGGTATGCATGTAACCCGTCAGTTCATGAAGTACCATTATCCTATTCGGTGTTAGAACACATTAATGCTTTAGATTTCATATCATCTTTTGACTTCTCATGTGACCGCAAAGTATCTATTTTATTCAGTCATCACCTATTTGTAGCAACTATTGGGAGGGCTACTCATAGAAGCCGAATAACCTACCTATTGAGCACTGTTTAATACAGATAATGATAAACATGTCAAGAGTAACTCTAAGCACAGGCGCTAGAATTAGCGACTTAGCACCGATATCGGTGTTACTATATGCACATAAAGAAGATAGCTAATGGTATGGAAACAATAAGCCCTATGAAAGAACATTCTCAATCTGAACACAAGATAACTTATACCTCTTCCTCGGCTTCAAAACCACTAGGAACAATTGATGCTCAATCTCCAGAAGCCTTGGATATTGGAAGAAAAATCCATGAGTCGTTACAAGGAGTACCAAGTCAGATTGCACATGATACTCTTGTGGATACTCAAAGTAAGATTGAAGAAGGGTTACATGAGGAAGCAATAGACTTACTGCTACAGAATGCATTCTTTATCACTAAGCTAAAAGATAAGCGAGTTTTGGACGTTATTGAGTCAATCGATAGCACTAATCTGGATAAAGAACTTAGGAAATCACACTTATCGCTTTGCCTTGGATATGCGTCAATCATCGGCGAGTTAAACGCAGTCATTAAGTATGTTGAACTCTTGGAAAGTGAGTTTTCAGAAAATCTAAATGATAGTTACTTGGAAGGCTTCATTTTAGAGAGAGCAAGATACGCTAAAGAAGAGGGCAAGAGGAATCTGGCCGTAATTCAGTATCAAGAGTTGATAAAAAGAGAAAATGCCTCACCAAGGAATACAGCAGTTGCTTATCAGGGCTTAGCAGATCTCGCCACCAACGAAGAGGATATCGCTCGATATCATCGATTAAGTGCAGACAAATTTCTTGAAGCAGGACAGAAAAAGGGTGCGATTACTAATTTACTGCAACTCTCTAAGCTACAAGCTAAAGAGTCACAATCTTCAGCATTAGAAACATTGGAAACTTGTTTAAAATTAGTAGATTCAGATGACTTGCTTGAGCGTCACGGAAAAGCCCACCTCTTACAGGACAAAGCCACATATTTGCATAAGCTAGGAAGTAAACTAGAAGCTTTAAAAACTATTGAAGATGCAATTGGTCTAGATGAAGGTGTTTTTGGTGCTGAAATCAATTTACATACTTCGTACATGATGGCAGCTCAATATGCTTTAGAACTTGGCATTCAAGACAAAGCTAATCGCTACAATCAGTTGGCTGTGGACATTGGTTCAACTATTGATGATGAGTTATTCAATCTTCAAACTAAAGTTGCTGATTACTACGATGAACATAATCAACTGAGTAAGGAAATTTTAGATGATGTATTGGCGTTTGGTAACTCTGGCTTAATTGGGACGGTCTTACTCAAAGAATCTATCAATCCATCTAATTCAATTACAGATTCAATAGACTTCTTAGATGCGGCACTGGGACACTTAGAGAAGGACGATAGAGGGGTAGTTGATTTAGTCCATTTTCATTTTGGTCTCATATATCAAGAGCAAGGATTAACAACTGACGCAGAAGCAAGCTACCTGAAGTCTCTTGATGCCAATCCATATAACTACCCAGCAGCAAACAACCTAGCAGGACTTTATATGGAAAGTGAACAATGGGAGAAAGCCTGTAAGCTTTTTAGTTCAAGAATCAAGTTGTTGGGTGAATTACCAAATATGTGTTTTGGGTACGGTAAGGCTCTTTACGAACAGCATAAGTATCACGAAGCTTTAGAATACTTTAATAAAGCAAACCCAGATACAGAAGGTCTACAGCAATTAAAGGAAGAGTGCTTTATCAAGATGCCCAAAGGCATGATTGCTACTAGTTTCAAACCTGAAGTTGTCGTTCAAATTACCAGTGATGGTATGCTTGCTGCTCTAAACGAGTTCTCAGCTACAGTATCTTCTCAAAATAGGATGCACTTTTGGCAATCTGATAAGAAAGGAGGTCATAAGTGGAACAAGAACCCAGAAGAAATTGGGAAACAGCTTCTTATTACATTTTTATCAGCAAAGTTTGGACAAAGTAACATACAAATAATACAGGAGCACCGTGCTGGAGCTGGCTTCGTTGACTTATACCTTTTACTTGCTGGCGGCCTAAAGGTAGTTGTGGAGCTTAAAATGTGTGGCCCTTCATACTCAAGTTCTTACGCAATATCAGGAGAAGATCAGATAATTCACTATCAAAATAATACGGGTTCTAATTTAGGGTATTTGGTTGTTTTTGACGGCAGGAAAAGAGATTATGCCAAAGGGCTTAAAAAGCTTCAAGTTATTGAAAATAAAACCATTTACTCTATCGCTATTGATGTTCGAAACACCGTCAAGTAAAGCTCTTATCTGAGCGAAACACGGCTTAATTCGCGACTAGCTTAATTATAAAATGCTACAACTTAAAGTCTCCATTACGATGGTATTGATACCAGTGGACATGCATAACAATGCAGGCAGATTTTTTACTCAGGAAGCCTATTTTTGAAAGGAGTTGGGAGATTCCGTGCATCGATGTTGCGCGGTGTGCCATTAGTAAAAGTAGGGCTATTTTCTGGCGGGATTTACCACCGTTTTGTTGCGCAAACTTGAAAAGGGGCAAAAGTGAGTTAGAGCCGAATGTCCGGAAATGCCACATTTCCGACTGCCAGGTCGCGTCTGTTAATTCAATCTGCCTTTCAACGTTAACACTTCTTCGCTTAACACTTTAAAAAAGCATTACCTCTATTACGTTTAATGGCAGCGCTATAAGCTTGGCCGCTTCAAACTAAAAATATCCGTTGTTTTAGCAAACTCATCTCCGCCCAATTTACCTACGCTCTTTAAAGCAACGGGGTCGATATAACCATCAACCAGTGCTTCATCGTCAATATAAACCCCCGCAACATCAAGTAACATCATTTGCCCACCAGCTGATTGTTCACTAATGGTAATCACCTCGCGAAGGGTGCACTCATAACGAACTTTTGATGACGCGACACTTAAAGGTTTTACTGTTTGGCTTGCTGTGGACTCGATATTTGCAGCGATAAATTCGCTGACTTCAGGTGAGTAGTTTGCACAGCTTTGGTTCATTTGCTCCACTTGCTGTTCACTGACAATATTAACCACACACTCTTTGCTCGCCAACAGATTGTTTAGCGTGTCTTTATTGCGCTTTTCACCGGGGTTAACCTGGGTAACACTCAATACAGGCGGGTTCACACTTGCTACAGTAAAAAATGAATAAGGCGCAATATTTGCCACGCCATCAGCACTAAGCGTACTTACCCACGCAATTGGGCGAGGAGTAATACCGCCTACTAACTGACTATAGATAGTTGGTTTTTCAAGGGGGTGAGTTAAATCTATAAACACGTATCGCTCGCTTTAATGTTAATAAAAATAAAAAAGTCATACGTATTAAACGCGTTCAGTGTTTGTCACGTATTGAAATAAAATGGATTAATAAAACCCTAATGGCAAGTTTATTATATGACACACTCTGTATATTGGTTCACTCACGACCTACGGTTATCAGACAACGCGCTTTTACGGCGTGCATGTGAACAAAGCTCTTCAATCAGCTTTATCTATTGCATTGATCCTGAGTGGTTTAAAAGCAATCGGTTTAATTGCCAAGCTTTGGGAGGGCAACGATGGGCGTTTTTAGTCAAATCACTGCACCAATTAAACAGCCAGCTGAACGCGCGTGGTCAACATTTAGTTGTTTATTTTAAGTCGCCGCTGGAAGTGATTGATCATTATTACTCTCATCATAATACCCGAGTAATTTACTGTAGCGACCAAGTTGGCTTATACGAACGGCAATCACTCAGTGCAATCACTGATAAATACAGCGAGATTACACTTAAACAAAGCAATACATTTACCTTATATGACATACATCAATTACCTTTTGATTTAAGTGAGTTGCCGTCAACATTCAGTAAATTTCGTAAAAAGGTAGAATCATCAAACCTCTCGATAAAATCACCGGTTGAAAGACCTAGCCATTTCCCCCCACCGTTAATTGCGCCGGTACCTTGGCCTAAATCTTTGCCTCAGATTGAACAGGTAAACTGTGAGTTTGATGCGGGTGAAATAGCAGCTAAAAACCATCTTAACCAGTACTTTTCAAGTTCAGCTCCGAGCGAATATAAACTGACTCGTAATGCCCTCGATGGCATGGCAAATTCAACTAAATTTTCGCCTTGGCTTGCCAATGGTAATGTGTCGGTGCGACAAATCATGCACGCACTGCAAGAATATGAGCAACAACACGGCGCGAATGATTCAACTTACTGGATTTACTTTGAGCTACTTTGGCGTGAATATTTTCAGCTTTATAGTGCGCGCTATGACCAGCAATTATTTGCATTTAGCGGCATAAGTTCAAACAAACCACTCACAAGTTTTTATCCTGGACGCTTTAAACAATGGTGCATGGGCACTACCCCCTACCCCATTGTCAACGCCTGTATGAAACAACTTAATAAAACGGGCTACATGTCTAATCGTGGACGACAACTGGTTGCCAGCTGTTTAGTCAACGAGCTCAAATTGGATTGGCGTTTTGGTGCGGCTTACTTTGAACAACAACTCATTGATTACGATGTGGCAGCAAACTGGGGCAACTGGCAATACCTTGCTGGGGTGGGCGCTGATCCTCGCTCTGGCAGGCATTTTAACTTAGTTAAACAAACTCACACTTATGATCCCGAAAATACCTTTATTAAGCGCTGGCGAGGTGATGAGGTTTATAGCATAGACTCTGCTGATGCTGCAGATTGGCCATTAAGCAGTTAATAATGCGCGAAAAGGTTAATTTAGTCTGGTTTAAACGAGATTTACGTTTATCTGATCATCAGCCACTTAAGTACGCGTTTGACAGCCCACTGCCGACCCTGCTTATTTATAATTTTGAGCCGCTGCTGCTTGATGATGCTCACTATAACGAGCGTCATTGGCGTTTTGTTTACCAATCGTTAGTTGAAATGAATAAACAGCTCGCGCGCTTTAATGCCCGCGTTTATCTGTTTAACAGCTCTATGGATGAGCTACTCGATTCATTAAACAACCAGTTTGAAATTGTTAGCTTATTGAGCCATCAAGAAATTGGCTTAAATAACACGTTTGAGCGCGACAAAGCGGTTAAAAAATGGTGTAAACATTATGCAATAAACTGGCTTGAGTTTCCTACCGGTGGGGTTATACGCGGGGCTAAAAGCCGTAAAGGCTGGAACGAACACTGGCATCAAAACATGCATAGCCCTATTGCTATTCCAAACTGGAAAAACGTCAATGCGGTGGCATTAAATGATTACCAAATGCCCACGTTACCCGATAGCTACACAGAGCAACATCCACACTTTCAAATTGGCGGTGCGTTGGCAGCACAGCAAGTTATGCAAAGCTTTTTTGAAAGTAGAGGCAAAGGCTATCAAAAAGGTATTTCAAGCCCCAGTTTAAGCCAAACCCATTGCTCTAGGCTCTCGCCTTACTTAGCGTGGGGCAACATTAGCCTTAGGCAAGTGTACCAAAAGGCAATCGATGCATATGACTCAAAACACCCTGACAAACGAGGCTGGAAGCGCCCACTAGCGGCGTTTGTCTCGCGCTTACATTGGCATTGCCATTTTATGCAAAAGTTTGAAAGTGAATGTTCAATGGAATTTAAAGCGCTTAATCCGGGGTATCATCAATTTCCCTACCGCGATGACGATAAGGTCGCTGAGGATATACAGCGTTGGGCTCAAGGGCAAACAGGCGTGCCGATTATTGACGCCTGCATGCGCTGCTTAAAACACACCGGCTACATTAATTTTAGAATGCGCGCCATGTTGGTCAGCTTTGTGACCCACCACTTAAACATAAGCTGGCAGCAAGCGAGTTTCCCCTTAGCTAATTACTTTTTAGACTTTGAACCGGGCATTCACTATCCGCAAATACAAATGCAAGCCTCAGTGACCGGTATTAACACCATTCGCCACTACAACCCAATTAAGCAGTCTGAAGATCAAGACCCACATGGCGAGTTTATAAAAAAGTGGTGCCCAGAACTTGAAAAGCTGCCCATAGAATACTTACATGAACCATGGCAGCAAACGCCAATGGAAGCGTTATTTAACGACTTTAAAATAGGCGAAGACTACCCCGAACCCATGGTAGATTTAACAAAAGCCTCAAAAGAAGCGCGCGATAGGCTGTGGCAATACCGTGAACGGCGCGATGTACAACGGGCTATCCCAGCGATACTCAAAGCCCATGTAAGCATTACACCGCGACCAAAAAACACTAAAAAGAAGCGTAACAATGGCGCATAAAAAATTACATTTACCGCAAAAAAACTGCCCCGTTTGCAAGCGTGACTTTACTTGGCGCAAAAAATGGCAACGGGACTGGGACAACGTTATTTATTGCTCGCAGCGGTGCAAAAACAAGCAGTTTTTTAAATTCAACTAGTTGACTAAACATAACAAAGCTTTGTTATCACCTCTTAAAATACGGTAACATAAAACTTCTTAGTGCGGCCGTTGTCGCAATCAAACTTGAACGCAAATAAAAACTAAATTATGAGATGCTCTTTAGCGGCTTATAATAATTTTAAGCATATAAGCTCTTCAAGTAACAATATAAATTAAGGGACACTATGAATTGTACAAGTTGTGGTAAAGGGTTACTTAAACCTAGTTTTATTGAAGGTCAATTTCGTTCGCATACATGCACGCACTGTAATGGCCACTGGATACTAATCGAAGACTTTGCAGCTTGGAAAGAGCGTAATCCAAACTTTGCGTTTGCTGAGAACATCTCATTCGAAGCCGACGCTACAGACACTAAAAAAGCATTAATTTGCCCGGTATCAGGTGTCATTATGCGGAAATTTCGTATTTCATCATCAACTGACCACCGTATAGATTACAGCGCACCAGTAGGTGGTATCTGGTTAGATGCGGGTGAGTGGGAATTACTAAAAGAAGAAGGCTTAGCTGGTACACTGAACGCAGTAGTAACACAACAATGGCAAAACCAAATTCGCGAGCAAAGTACCAAGCAAAACTTTAGTGACATATATGCTGATAAATTTAGCAATGACACTTATGCAAAAGTAAAAGAACTTAGGGAATGGTTGAATGCACAGCCGCAAAAAGCCGATTTAAGAGCCTATCTTTTGGCTGAAGATCCATACTCTGCAGAGAAGTAGTATCTTAATTTAGCAAAATTATACTGCCATTATTAAGATAATAATGGCAGTAAAGTTACCTCAAAGCCCATGTAAGCGCTACACCGCGACCAAAAAACATTAAAAAGAAGCGTAACAATGGCGCATAAAAAATTACATTTACCGCAAAAAACCTGCCCCGTTTGCAAGCGTGATTTTACCCGGCGCAAAAAATGGCAACGGGACTGGGACAACGTAATTTATTGCTCAGAGCGGTGTCGGCGTAATTCAAAGTAAAGTGAACAAAAAATCAACCTTGCTTTATTACGCCAAGATGTTACATTTTAGGTACAACCAGTTGAAGCTATATTTCAAAGCAAAAACATGGAGTAACATAATTCTTAACAAGGAGTGATTATGAAGTTACTAAGTCTATTTTTAATCGTTTTTACACTGACCTATTCACTGTCTGCAAATGCTGCGTTTACAAAGTACTTCTTTGAAGACCGTAATAAAAATGAAGTTGAACTATTATTGGTCGGCCATTTTAAAAATCCGAGTGTTGTTGGCTTTATACAAGACTGTTCGTTAAATAACTGTGATGACTCAGAGTCAATTAACAACCAAGTCCATGATTTTGTGGCATCAGTACAACGCAATGAAATTTATACGTATAAAAATACAACCATGATGTATTCAATGCTTACTTGGCTTAACTCCCTATTACCAACAAAAGACTCTTCAACACTCAGTATTCAACGCACTGAGGCGATTACACATTACTTAATGTCTGCTGATTCAAAAAAGCCACCTATTATGATGGTTAGAAAAGAAGCCGACTCGCCTGTGGATGTATGCGCAATAGACAGTACTGGTTGTAAAGTGATTGACGACATTATTTTCACAAAAGCACCTAATGGGGGCGTTTCTGTAGGAATGACTGCAAACCCTTATAAAACAGAAAATACGCTGTTGTATAAGAACCTGTTAGAAACGTTTATGCTTAGCATGCACAATAAGTGGCGCTGTGCCAGTACAGGAACTAACAGTGATAGTGATATAAAGTGGTCTATGGCATGTGACTATTGATGAGAGTCGTCTCTCAATGACCCCTTTTAACACCATTGCTTACACTTGGTGTTAAAAGGGTTTTAAATTTAGCCCTTAATGATAAGCCCGAAACTTCCTCAATTATCACCGCTGATATTGTGATTACTGACAATAACAATATGAACATTCCCCCATAATTAAACGCGCCAGCGATAAACTTAAAAGCACGACTCCTAGATCGCATTTATCGCAACACTCGTTATTGAGTTAACGTGATATGAATTTCAGTCCCTTGGTTATTAACTGTTTTGAATAACCAATTTTGATGCTCACATAATCGCTTAACTATTGATAAACCAAAGCCATAGCCTGTGCTTTGCTCCCCTTTCACAAAGGCGTCTGTTATGTTTGCTGATATGCTTTGTTCAATACCAGGCCCGGTATCTGCAACAATTAATGTCATACCCCGTACTTCAATACTCACCTGTCCTTGTGTTGTATATTGAAATGCATTGCCAATAATATTATCCAGTAACACTTTAACCATACCCGGTTGCGCCATCACGCTAATATCGCAATTATCATGCACTTTAACGTCTATTGGCTTGTTATTAATCAAGTGGCTATGATCAATAACCGCCTGCTCAATTAAGGGTAATAACTTTACGTTGTGTTTATCCGCATCAGTATGCTCTTGCCGTGCTAAGGTTAACAACGTAACCACGGTTTGCTCCATTTGAGTGCATGCTTGCGATATACGACTAATCACTGGATTACTCGCATCGTCATAAATTTTTTGGCGCATAGTAACCTTATTTTTAAACTTACTCTTACACGCTTGGGGTACGCCACTAGCTATAATAAATTGCGCTTTGTTGCGGGGGCAACGGGACTGGGACAACGTAATTTATTGCTCAGAGCGGTGTCGGCGAAACGCAAAATAAACCTTGGTGTCAATATTGCAAACCCTACTTGAGTATCGTGTAAATACCGACTAGCCGGTATAAGCATGAAGAGCTTGCAATGTTATTGCAAACTTTACACAACAAACCCAAGGAGACATTATGACGATTAAAAAATCAGCATCAGCCAATTGGTCTGGGGATATTAAATCAGGTAAAGGATCAATAAGTAGCGAAAGTGGTGCACTTGAGAGCCAGCCATATGGGTTCAACACTCGCTTTGAAGACAAAGCTGGCACTAACCCAGAGGAGCTGGTTGCAGCAGCCCACAGTGCCTGTTACAGCATGGCGCTGTCGCTAGCACTTACTGAAGCGGATTATGTAGCCGATGACATCAAAACCACCGCAACCGTTAGCCTAGATGAGGTAGATGATGGCTTTGAAGTGAGTCACATTGCGCTTAATGTAGAGGCTAAGATTGAGGGTATTTCACAATTAAAGTTTGACGAACTATGCGTACAAACCAAAGAAGGTTGCCCAATATCGAAGCTAATGAATGCTGAGATATCACTGTCAATGCAGTTAAATTAATACATTAGTTAACTATTAATTATATTAAGCCAAGCTATTTTGCTTGGCTTTTTAATGTTTATGGCAAATACGCTACTTATACCAATTCGCTTAATTAATGAGTCAATTTTAAGGTAAAAAACCTCGTAGATAACAAGGCAAAAATTACGTTACTTAATTGTTCTCGGCAATTACTCCTGCATCCATGCAGTCGTAAATCAAAAATTTTTAACGTCGTTAGCGTCATCCCTCAAAATGATTTAGTATCATTACGGGCTGGTATTACTAGCTTAAAATTTTTTGCTACAGTAAGCTTATATTAAAACTTATCCTTACATGCTTGGGATACACCATCAACCATGCTCACTGTTTTTATTAGCGCCCTTTTAAAATCTGCTGCTTGTTCTGACGTGGGTACTATTTCATAAATACTTGCTGAGCAGCGATGTTGGTCGCCAATAATGATTTCATAATCTTTATTTTTATCAAATGTATGCGAAATGAAAGTACCACATTTAAATGTGTAGTGATTTTGAACGGCCATAATGTATTGCGCCTTATTAGCGGGAACTAAAATCTCATGGGCTGCCCCATTAGGGTAATCCCACAAAGGCATACCTAATCGCTTGGAAGATTCAGCCCACGACGCCATTGGCTCACCAATTAACCTTAACCACGTTTTTTTATCATCACACTGTGCATTACTGTATCCATAAACCCATGTGTGGTCGTTGCCAACACGCGTGCCAATTCGAACATTTGCAGTATCGCCAGAGGTTGGAACCTTATACTGTACCGCACACCCAGTTAGTAAAAATAATAAAACTAAACACTTCCACATGATTGATTTTCCATTAAATTATGAGGTTAAGGAAAGGTGATTATATGGTTTTATATAAAGCACCAAAATTTACCGAAAAGAATTGTACACGCTTTTAAATCTAAACATACCTTTTCAAGGTACTTTTATTGATGTGGCACGTTAGCTCTATTAGCTAGCTTATTTTTAAAACACAGCTGCTTAGCCGTAGGGTCAGTTTTGATGTGTTTGTTCGATTTTATTTTTATATTGAACATAAATAACCCTTACCTTATTTCCGATTGTGCCCCAGGCACTTTTATTAACTGGGGTTTTTAGTATTGCCCTTTTGATTACACGGGAATGAATTCTTACAGGGTGTTCAAACAAAACCTTATAATTCGTAATCTGACCTTCACTTGTTACATCGAATTTAACTTCAGATTCTGAGTTTACATACGAGCAAGCAGACGGCAATGAGGCTCTAACTTTTAAATTGTCATCGGCAAAAAGTTGTGGTGTCTTACCTAGATACTCCACTCTAGTTTGGAAGGTATCTAATGCCGTTATAGAAAGATCACTGCAAGCTTTTATCTCGCCGAATTGTATAGCACCTACCATAAGTAAAATACTGAGCATAATTTAAAACCTAATACTGCATTAAGAGACTAAAATTGTGGTTTATCCTAAAGCATAAAGACATTATCTATCTAAAGAGACGTATCACCAATAAGGTCATGCTGTAACATCAAAATCTTCGTTGGCTTTTGATTCCTTGGGTATTTTTCCATTTATAAATTCCCTGAAAACATCAAAGTACCCGTGTAAACACGCTGATTTATTATTATGCATTCAAACTCAAGGTAGACTAAGTGCCCTTAGCGTTACAGGTAATGCTTGGCTAAAATAAAGCGAAAAATAAACGCCGAGCAAACATTTGACGTTATTTTTGATGCATTTTTTATATTTGAAATACTCTATTTTTCAATAATTGGCGGGCTTAAATTAAAACGGAATTTTATTTTCTCTTTAAACTCAATTGGAAAATCAATTGCAATATTATGTGATGTAGCTTTCTGTGAAGAAAAATGTCGTTTTGATGAGTATAAAGCCTCTTTAATTGGCGCTAAAGGCAAAGAAGAAGGCGTCAAACCCAAATTTTTAATTTTAACAACTTTCCCTTTTTCATTAAAAGATATCTTGGCAGTCACCTTTCCTGTCTTCGCGTTAATAACCGTTCCTTCTTCAAAAACTGGATTAGGCACTTCCACGAATACCTCTGCGATATCAATATTCACCGAAGGCATACAAGCAAGGCTTGAGAAGCTAAAAGTTAAAAGCACAATAAAGAGATATTTCATAGTGACCTTTCAAATATACCAATTTTATCAAAGAGTCTTTTCCCCATTTTTACTTGGGAGGAAAACACAAAAACAATAAATACACTCAACCAAAACTGTATCATTGGGTAAAATAGTGGCTTGATCAATTATTCTAAACGACTAACAAGCAGCTGTTAGTTGCTGTTGTGCTAGCAGTTTTTTGAGTCGCTCGTTTTCTTCTCTTAATAAAGCAACTTCCTCTTCCAGCGGTAATTTTTTATCTACGGTGTGCTCGCCGTTGCGCTTTTCGCGTAGGTGCATAATCACTTGTTCTGAGCTTACAATGTCACCTACTTTTGCCTTAAAGTTATGAATAACGCCTGCTTGTGGTGTCACAACCTCTAACACGGCTTTTTCAAGTTCTACATCAAACAGTGCTTGATTAACAATGACTTCTTGACCGTCATTCACATAAATAGCGGCTATCTTTGCCTCGCCCATTGAGTCGTATAATTCTGGTGCGTTGATTTCCATCTCTTTTTCTCCTTTATGTTTAAAAACAACTTATGTTTTTTATAACAACGTTGGCATAGAACCATCTTGCTGATCTTTTTCGCTTACCTGTGTAACCACTTGCCTTGGCTGATTTTTTATTGCACTTATGAGTGTCTCTAAGGCCTGTTTTTGTTCGCTGTGTTGCAAAGCGTTTTGTTGCGTATTATCTACGCTTTGCTGTGCAATAAGCTCAAGCACATCACGATTATTCGCAGCCTTTAACTCACTGAGCAACTGGCTTATTAAGTGTTGAGTTTGCTCGTTGCTGTTGGTGCTTTTTAGCGCTGTTAATATATCAGCTAATTTTTCACTGTGATCCAGTGTAGTCAATGCGCTAAGCAATTGCTCACTCAAGGCGTTTATTTGTACTTCACTACCAGCAAGTAATGCCTGCTGTAATGCTAAAATAGCACTGTTAGGGTTAGTATTGGTTATCGCTTGGGTAAGCTCTGCGAGCTCGGCTTTTGTATTTAATTGCTCGGTTTGGCTATTTAACGCTGCAATAAGCTGTTGCACACCATGTTGCATATTATTATTTTTAATAGAGTCCCTCAGCTGCTCACTTAATGCATCAATATGCGAAGCCGTATTGTTACTCGCTATGGTCTCTATCAAGGTTTGAAGCTGCTCTTTGTTATCTAAAGGGGCTAAATACTCTGCTAACTGTTGCCCCAGCATAGATAATGTTTGATTCGTGTTATTTGCAGCAATGCCTTTCGTTAACGCGGTAATTTCACTCTTATTGTTAATTGAAACAATACTTTCACCTAGCTGTGAGGCTAATGTATTTAACGTGTGATTAGTATTATTTTCAGTTGTTGCTTTAACTAACGCGTTTAGTTGTGCTTGGGTATTATTTTCAGCCGTGTTGTCTGCTAGCTGTTTGAGCACGTCTTTGTAAGGTGTTTGCCCAAAGCCGCTTTCAACAGCTTGCGCAAGTGCTTGTATTGCATGATTGCTGTCTGTCCCTTGCACATTGAGCCCAAGTGTTTGCAATAATTCGCTGTAATCGTGGCTGAGGTTAGTTTTGCTCAACTTACCGGCAATATTTTGCAATGATTCATGCAAATAACTCATTTGTTCAACAGCCATCATTACCGGGCTGCCCGCGCCATCGAGCTTATTGAGCCTTACAAAATCATCTTTGATCTGTGCAAAGCGCTGCTGCTGCTCATCACTGAGTGTACCGCGCAACTCTCCTAGTTTAAGTAAGTTTTCTTCTGAGCCTTTACTGAGAGTTTGCGCCTCGCCGCGATAGTGATCGCGTATTAGATTTTCAAGCTCTTCATCGTTCATGGCAGCGACGACCTTCTCTGCCATTTTGTTCATATTACGGTAGCTACCTTGCAGTTTAAAAGGCGGCTCAGTGCGGTAGTTATTGTCTTGTGCGGCTGAAGCGATGTACTGAGCGTTTACTTTTAGCACCGTGTTACGAATGGTCATTAAGCGGGTTAATACCGCTTTAATTTCGTTTGCCTCGGCTTGAGAATAACCATGTTCAAGCTCATTTAATGAGATATCTTCGCCCTCGCAAATACGCACAAGTTTGTATAAATCTTCCATATTACGATTAGCAAGCGGCGCAAGTACTGAGTTTGAGGTTAATGCATTTTCAATAAAGCTCATGGCAAACTCTTGCTCGCAGCCAGCTAAGGTATCACCTAAGTTATAAATATCAGCACGGTTGGCTAGCATGTCAGGTATTTTAAAGCTCTCGCCAGATTCCGTGTACGGGTTACCCGCCATAACCACGGCAAACTTTTTACCCCGTAAATCGTAGGTTTTACTTTTACCGTTCCACACACCATCAATACGGCGCGAGCCATCACACAATGAAATAAACTTTTGTAAAAACTCAGGGTTAGTGTGCTGTATATCATCCAAATAGAGCATCACGTTATTGCCCATTTCGAAGCTTTGGTTAATTTTAGCAATCTCTTTTTCAGCGGTTGCATTAATCGCTTGCGCCGGGTCAAGTGAGACTTGGTCGTGCCCTATTGATGGGCAGTTTACTTTTACAAAGGTCAGCCCTAGTCGATTTGCCACGTATTCAACGAGCGTTGTTTTACCGTAACCGGGTGGTGATATAAGCAATAACATGCCCATTAAATCACTGCGTTTATTTTTACCCGCAGAGCCAATTTGTTTAGCTAAGTTATCGCCAATAATTGGGAAGTACACTTTGTTAATAAGCTGGTTACGCACAAATGAACTTAAAGGCCGGGCTTTAAACTCATCGAGTTGTAGGCGCTCTTTTTGCTCTGCAAGTATGTCAGTACGCAGGCGGTGATATTGCTCAAATGCAGGCACTTGCTCGGTGATATAGTCCCGTGTACGAGCATAAAATTCAGCGTAATCAAGGTTAAGAACCTGCTCTTTTACCCGCTTATGTTGCCCCATGAGGTTTTCAACTTGCGTTGCAGGGGTTACATCTAGCACTTGGTAAGTTAACCCTGTGCTGGCACTTAAGTGCAAATAATTAGCGGCTTCCGCTTGCTCAACGGCGCTTATCTGTGGGTAATGTAAGCAATACGCGTTTAACCAGCTTAAATACAACAAAGCACGCTCATCGGTGCTGTTCACATTTTTACGCGCGCTCTCTAATTCACTACTAAAGCCTTTTACCTTTGCCTCATTTGTGAATTGTTCGGCAAGCTTTTTAGCCTGTTGCGACACCACAAAGCTAAGCTTATCTGGTGATTTTTGTTGCGCTAGTTGTTGTATCAAATATCCGGCTGTTAAATCACATGAAAAATCAGTGAAGCGTTGGCACAGTAACGCAACTTGCGGTAAGAAATGACTAACTTGCGTGCTTATTTGTTCGGTTAAATTGGTAATAAATTGTGTTGCTGCAAAGTGTTTATCCATCAATATGGCGTTATTTGCCTGATGATAAAAATTACTTAACTGCTCTGTGCTTAATTGCGCACTAAATAATTGCGCAATAATACGGCAACTGGCGGGATAGATAAGTAAGTCTAGAGTACTTTTTTGCGTCAGTAAGGTGCTTAAAATAGCGCATGCATCGTGATCATGTATGCCTTTTTCATAGCCTTCTTGATAACGCGGTTCAGCAAATTTCTGCACTACATTTAATAAGCTGCCATCCGCTTGCGCATCGTGCAGCTGGCTAAATGTAAGCGAGTGCTCGCTATTTTCACACACCAGCAATAGCTGCGCTGCAAGGTATTCACCGCGGTAAACCGTGTCATTTTCAGATACCAGAGCTTGTTGCCATAAATGTTTACTTTGCTCAAGTGTGGCAAGGCTTTGCTCATCTTCAATGGCTTCAAAATAATCAGTGCCTGTTAGGTGCAGCATTAATTGTTCATCGCGCGGCAACAGCGTTAAATCAAGCAGTTGCTTGTTCACACTAAATGCATGCTTACCAATGCTGACCGTGTTACCGCCATCGGTATAAATATCTTGTTTATCACGCAGTGAACGAATGCCCTGATCTTTGCTCGCTTTAAGCTTAGATTGAATATCATCTGCGCGTATTTCATCGCCTAATTCTTTAAGCTCGTCAGTTAATGCGCGTAACTTGCTGATCATCGGATCAGCGGCAAAGTAAGTATTGAGTTTATCAAGCTCTGTAAAGCTTTGAGCGCGGCGATTTACACCTTGTAAAATACGCTCAGCGGCATTGGCTAAATTAAGTGCGCGACGTTGGCGGGCATCAATCAGGCTTTGTTTGTGTGCTTCAAAGCTTTCGTAGACGTCATCACGTTTGGCAATAATTTCGCTGAGGTATTCATCAAACTCACTAAATTGAGACTCAAGCTCCTCCAGCTGGATAAGCAGGCGTGAAAGTTGGTCATCACAGGCTTCAGGGGTTTTTGCATTATTCAGCGCATTGGTAATGCTTTGCGAAAACAGTTTAAAACGCGCTGCAAATTCCGCTTTTGCCTCAACGCTGCCTAAGCTTTTTTGGCGTATTTCAATGCTGGCTTTTGCACGATTAACCAGTGCATAAACGGCGCTGATATCTTCTAATATTTGCGTACGAACGCGACTGTCATCAATGTCCAAATCAAGCATAGTGTGGTTAAGTAAATCAAGTTCTACACTTTGCTCATCCAGGGCTGCAATATAGGTTTTTAGCTCGCTGACACTTTCGCTTTTTGTGCTCAGTGCTTCAAGTTCGCCTAACTTATCATGGTAAGGTTGCAAGGCACTGTCTTGCTGTAAAAATGCCGCTGTAGCTTGGCTTACTTCGCTAAGCTTTTCATCAACGTGTTGTTGTAGCTCGTTAAGGGCATTGAGATCAATGTACTTAATATCTTCAAGGCTGATTATTTGCCCTTTTAATATTTTGAGTGCGTCAATTGCTTGCACAAATTCAGGCGCGGTTTTAAAGCTATCTGGGCGCACTTCACGGGTGACCTCCGTGTACTGCTTATTAATATCAACCAGCGATTGTTTAGCTTTATTTTGAATTTCAGTGACTTTTTCAAACTCGTCAAGCACTTGTTCGGCGGTTTCAAATATACTGTGCAGACTTGTTGCAATCTCTGCAAATTCGCTCTCGTTAAGCCAATGGTAGCGGTCAAAAATATTACGGCTTAACGCTATCATATCTTCATAGTGATTGAGGCTTGGGCTTTGCTCGCTAATGGCTTTACACACACTGTATAAATCAGAGATACCGCGCACTAAATCAGGATTGCCTATTTTGCCAAAAAAGCTGGTAAGTACTGGAGCATTGGCAGCAAATTCACTGGAGACAAACGGGCTTTGCCAAATTTGTATTGGGTGAACGCGCTCCGCTTCGTCTTTGTCTGCTTTAAAGGTCAGTGTTAAACCATCGTTGTAAATAGCGTAGCCGTGGCAGTAGATTGGGTTTTGCAGGTTTTTATCAATAATATTGTAGGCAAACAGCGCATAACGCCCATCACTTGGCTCGTAAAACACGTACAAAACATCTTCACCGTTAGGTGATTTAACATGACGGTGAAACTCTAAATCATCTATTTGCTCTTCAAATGAGCGGGCTTGGCCTGATTGTAAATAATAACCACCGGGAAAAATAATCCCGTGGTCTTCTGGTAAGGTTACACATGCACTGCCAATGG
Source organism: Pseudoalteromonas sp. KS88 (assembly GCF_004766475.1). Lineage (NCBI taxonomy): Bacteria > Pseudomonadati > Pseudomonadota > Gammaproteobacteria > Alteromonadales > Pseudoalteromonadaceae > Pseudoalteromonas > Pseudoalteromonas sp. KS88. The sequence continues at coordinate 41,666 of NZ_PYHV01000026.1, read as the reverse complement.
CGTCTTGGCGCATAACCTGTTGTGTGCGGGTGTTATAAATAAAATAACGCCATGTTTTTTCGCGGTATGGCAGTATTTTAAGGAGTATTAAATCACCCACCAGCGCATAATCAACATCACTGTCAGCAAGGGATTGATTTTTATCATCCACCGCTTCTTGGTAAATACCTTCGCCTGTGTCTGTGCTGTTTTCGATTTTAATGGTGAGTGTGCCACCGGTGGTTTCAACAAACAGTTGGTCGGCAATATTTATGTGGGCAAAACGCCCTTCAATGTGATCGTTGCGATCTGTTTTGAGCCATTCAAAATCGTAGTCATGAGCGTGTTGAATATCTCGCTCACCGCGGTTATCAATGTAATTAATGGTGTTATCTGGGTGAATTTCCCAGCGAAACACGCGTACATCCGATAACTTGTCACCAATTTGGAATAACGCAAACAGCTTACCATTTTGCTGGTATAGGTGCTGTAGGCTGGTTTGTTTGTAATAGGTATACAGCTCTTCAAAATCACGAATAAACCGGCTGTCGGTTAAAAATCGGGTGGTATCAGGATAAGGTTCTATTTCGTAATGATCATCTTGTTCAACCAGCTTTTGAACACTGAATACATCACTTATAGCGGTTTCTTTTTTTAAGCCTAACTGTACGTTATAAGCAAAAATAACTTTATCACCCACAATAACAATATCGCGGGGGGTGCAGTTTTGTTCAGTACGAACGCGTACGCGCCCTTTGACTTGTAACTCTGTGCTGCCAAACTCTTCAATACGTTGCTTATTTACTGTGTCTATTTGGGTTTTTAAATCAGTGCCAAAATTAGATAAGCGGCGCTTAATTAAATCGTAAGAGCCTTGCTCTAGCGCTTGTTGAGTTACGTCCGTCATGAAAACCTTTCCTGATATTTAATAAAAGCAAGCCGCAGCATTTGCTGTTGCGGCTATTAGCATTGGCAAAACTAGTCTTTGGGATCTAGTTTAATTTTATCATCTAAGCCGCTACCTAAATTGCCGCCTAACATGCTCAGTAATTGGCTTTTTTCAGCTGCCGTTGTATTACTTAACTGCTTAAGTAATTTACTCATGTTAAAGTTTTTTAGTGTTTCAGCTGAGCCATTTGCCCCTGCTAATACACCTTTTAGGTCTTCTATTAAATTACGGTCGCCGTTTAAGTGGTCTTTAAATACCGTTTGCACTGTTTGGCTTTCATCAACTAAACCATCAATTGATTTACCTAAACTAATTGCACTCATAAACTGGTTAAAGAACTGGCCGTCTCCGCCCATGATATTAATATCAGCGTCACCCAGTGCTTTTGCCATAATATGAGACTGATGCTCTGCAATGTCTTTACTTGCCGAAATCTTAGCAAGCACTAACTCTTTTTGTTGGTTTAGTTGCAGGGTAAAGCTTTCGTAATCACGGGCATCTTGATCCATTGCATTGAGTGCTTGCAGCTTCTCTTCAAGGCCTTTAGCCTCTGCGAGCATCTTACGCTCAAGGTTAATTGCTTCAACTTCGCCTTGTTTCTCGTTTGCATCAGCCATCGCGGTTTGTACTTGGGCTTGAGTTAAGCCTATTTCGCGGTCACCTTGTGCTTGCGCTTCAAGTTTTTGTTGCAGTACGCGCGCATCTGTTTCGCCTTGTATTGCATTTGCTTCTGCCTTCGCTTTTATTACGTCCGCTTCTGCAAGGCCTTTAGCGGCTGTTTCAACTTGCTGTGCCTGGGCTAAAATCTTCTTAGACTCAGCCTGTTGGTTTGCGATTCTCAGCTCAGCATTAGCCATTGTTTCAAGCTCACGGGCTTTGTATTCTGCCGCTTGCTCTTGTGCTTTTGCCGCTTCAATGTCTTTTACCAGCGCTTCTTCAGCCTCTGCCTTGGCACGAATAATTACCGCTTCTTTTTCACGCTCTGCGCCAGCCAATACTTGTACATCTTTAATGCGTTCTTCTTCTTCGGCCACTGATTTTTCAACAATTACACGGTCGCGCACCACATCAGCAATTTCTTTACGCTCAACCTCTAGGGCCTTTTCTTTATTGATGCGTAAAATTTCGGTTTCTCTTTCACGCTCGATCACTTCAATTTCACGCGAGCGCGATACCTTTTCTTCTTCAATTCCGAGCACGCGCAAACGGTTTTGCTCTGCTATATCAAGCTCACGTTGTTTGTTTTGTTCGGCGATACCAATTGCTTCATCAGCTTGTAAGCGTGCTTGCTCTGATTTAAGGCGCTCCTCTTGGCGGACTTTTTCAGCTTCTGCAAATTCACGGGCTTTTACAGTCTCAATTTCGCGCACTTGGCGTGACATAGCATCTTGCTTTTGGCGTTCAATCTCGAGTGTTTTCTCGGTTGCCTCTTGGTTTTGAATCTCAATTTTAGCGCGCTCATCACACTTTAATTGGTTGGTCGATACATTTTGCAAAGCCGTCATTTCTGTAATGCGACGAATACCTTCTGCATCTAAAATATTTTGTGAATCTAATTTATCTATTGAGGTTTGTTCAAGATAATCAATCGCGACATCTTCAAGGGTATAACCTGATAAATCTTGACCTATCACTTCTTTAATGTTGTCACGAAACTCGTTACGATGAGTAAATAGCTCAACGAAGTCCATCCGTTTACCAACGGTTTTAAGGGCTTCAGAGAATTTTGCTTCAAAGAGTTCTTGTAGCGTGTCGTGCTCTGATGCACGTGCGCACCCTACATGTTTTGCAACACGCAAAATATCTTCTTTGTTTTCATTAACACGTATATAAAAAGTAATCGCTATATCGGCACGGATATTGTCTTTACAAATTAAGCCACCTTTGTCTTTTCGCTCAAGAACCATGCGCTTAGTCGAAATATCCATTACTTCCATTTTATGGATCACCGGATAAACAATACCGCCCGTTGTAGTGACATCAGGCTCGTTTTTCATTTTGTTGATGATTAAAGCTTGGCCTTGCTCAACCTTGCGGTAAAACTTACCAACGATAAGCAAGATAGCAAAAATGATCGCTATTGCTATACCTACAAACGTGAGTATAGGGATGAGGTTATCTAAAAATTCCATGTTATGTCCTAACTTGATTGTCGATTTTTATATGCTACAGGTACAATTACGTAAGCCATTTACCATGGTTTACGGGTTATGGTGTAACAGTGTTGTTCTTTGAGGTGTTCAAGTAACACGGCTGTGTCACCTGATGAAAACGGTTCATTGTCGTTACTTCGCACTTGAATGAGTTGCTCAGTACCTTGAAACTGCACGCGAGCCTGACCAAAAGTGCTGGTCACTTTCCCTGTAACGATAATGCATTCTAACCCAAGTAAGTCAGTGCTTTTTGAGGTCTCTGCGCTGGTAAAAAAGCGCTGTAAAGGTTTAGTTGCAATAGCAGCAAGAGGAAGCGCTACAAGTAAGCTCGCTAACAGCATTAGCATGCCAAACAGATAAAATAAAATGCCATCACCTAATAGGTGAGCAAATAATTTATGTGTATAAATACTGATTAACCAGCTGGTCATCACAATGAGGCTAAGTGAAACTGTAATTGGCACCCCACCAAATCCCAGGTTAAACCATGATGACACGCTTGAAGTTTGTGCCGCATCGGCATCAATATCGAGATCTGATTCAAACATATCTATATCAGCAAAACCTACAAGGGTTATCAGCCAAAACAGAATGACAACTAACAGTAGTGTCGTAAAAACAGCTGTGGGGAAAGAAAATGCTAAATTCAAAAAATCCATAGTAACTGCTACCCAGCTTTATATTTATTATCCTTATAGAAACTTTTTACCATTTTAAGGCACGATTGTTAAGAAATTTATAACAAAAACAATTTATTTTGCTGTTGTTCGCTTTAGCAGTTATGCCTAAGTTGAATTTCAACAATTAACTTTTTATTAAGCGAAATACACTAAATTTAATTTATACTCTTACTCTAGCGGGTTGTTTTTTATCTTGTCGATTGTTTTACAAATTAGGCAAATGAACATTTAACGGGTTTTGTTTTTAGAATTAATAAATTCGAGGGAATGATGAACAAACATTTAATTATTTATGTATTAACGCTTGCGCTAAGTGCATGCGGTGGAAGTGGCTCAACAAAAACACCAGAAGACTCAAGCAAAGTGGCGAGCTCGCCTGACCAACCTGCCAAATCAGCGGATAATTTAGCAATTCCCAACAACCAAGAGTCAGATCCATATAACATTTTAATATTAGGTAACAGCCATGTCGCAGGCATTGAGGTTTTACTGACTAACATATTTACTCATGCCAAAGCCGATAAAACTATTAATATTGAAACTCGTGGAGGCATGTTTCTCGACACTATTATCAACAACGATAGCATTGTTGAAGCATTACAAAATAACCAATGGACACATGTTATTTTACAAGGGCAAAAATACTCTCAAAGTCATTCAGTTTTATACCCTATAGATGCGACTGTTACTTGGATTCAACGTGCTAAAGCGATAGGAGCCACGCCAATTATTTTTCCAGAACACCCGCTGAAAAATAGGCCTGAAGATGCCGTTTACGTACACGGTATACACACAAATATTGCACAGAAACAATACAGTTGTGTTGCACCTATTGGATTAACATGGAATAAAGCGTTAATGCTGTCCCCCGGGTTAGACCTTCATAGCTCAGATGGAAACCATGCGAAACAGTTAGGTAAACTCCTCACTTCGCTTGTTTTATATGAAACAATAACAGGCGAAACTGCTGACTTATTAACGTTTGTCGATACGCTACCAGGTGATGCCTCTGTTCAAGCCTTATTTGGCCAAGTCAGTTCGCAAACGATAATTGAAAATCCACCTTGTGACTTTTGAAATAAGATAGTATCCATGCTTTTATCACAACGCCATGGATACTATCATGGGTCAAACCGTTAATTTTAAACGCCTTTATGTAAGCAAAATTAACGTGTTACATATTACCCAGTTTGATCATCATTGCAGTATACATTTTAAGGTTTAACTTAAGCTGCTCAACGGTAATAAACTCATGCTCTGAATGCCCTGTGTATTTTTTGCCAGGCATGGATGGACCAAACGATACCGCATTTTCAAATAACTTAGCGTTCGTGCCGCCACCAATTGATACAAAACCTGCGTCCTCGTCTCCGGTGAAATGCTTAAATATATCAAGCAATGCTTGAGCATGCGGCGCGCTATCAAGCAACATTGGTGTACCTATCACAATATCAATGTTCTTTAATTGCACTTGATTACTCGCTTGCCAGTTTGCCAGAGCTGTATCTATTTGCTGTTGCAATTTCGCTTCATCTTTACCAACAGGACGGCGCATATTTACAGATAACGTAATATCATTACCATCGCGTTTTAATAGTGTTGGTGAGACCGTCATCGGGCCCATAAAGTCATGGCTATACGCTATTTCGCCAAAGTTATTACCATGTAAATCAAGGCCAATAAGCTGGTTGATAAACTCTATGGCTTGACCGTCGCTGTTGTTCTCAAGCTCGATACCTTTAAATACCTCTGCTAAGTGAGCAATGGCATTAAACCCCGCCTCTGGCTCAGATGAATGCGCTGACGTGCCTTTTACTGATACTTTGATGCCTTGATTAACCTCAGTAACCGCCACTTTAACATCCTTAAGTGTGGCAATATTAGTATTAAGCGTTTCAATATCCGCATCGGTTGCGTTATGTAGCACAGCGCTGGCATCCTCTGGAATTTGGCTAACAAATGCGCCACCTTCTAGCTCACTTACATACACACCTGTTTGTGGTGATGTGCCTGTAAAAGTTGGCGCAACTAGACTCCAGCCTTTTTCTGCTACAACAACGGGGTACGACGCATCAATGGTGACTGCGTATTTAGGTTGCTCATACGTTTTCATAAGCTCTTTAAGCGGTGCCCAATCAGATTCTTCGGCTAAATAGACCATTAACTCTATGCGGTTCTCAAGCGTTATACCTTGATCTTTAATAGCTTTCATCGCATAAAGTGCAGTCGCTATAGCGCCTTTATCGTCTTCAGTTCCGCGAGCGATTAATTTACCTGGCTCTGAGGTACTGTCTATTTTAAATGGGCTTTGCTGCCATTTGCTCGCATCTGCTGGTTGTACATCGCCGTGAGTTACAATCGTCACTTTTTGCGACTGTTCCCCCATACCAATCAACACTGTGTGCCCTAAATCTTGATAGTCAAAACCAAGTGCTGCTGCTTTCATTTTTAATAACGCTTTAAAACCAATGAAATCAGGATTTGTAAGTGTTGAAATCCCTTCTTTATTAACCGTTGGATAAGAAACTAAATTAGCCAACGTGTGAATTTGCGTGTTCTGGTAAGTGTCTACCGCGTATTTTGCAGCATCTTGACTAATTTGGTCGATATTCGCATGACTACTTGCGGCCACGATTGCGAGGCCCGCTAAAACTAACTTTTTCAAAGCAAATTCCTATTAAACGAAAGGGAAAAAAGACTCTCTAATTGTAACGCTGTAAAGACACGTTACGCCAGCTTTGTACAAAGTATCTTGTTGTAATTAAATGTTGGATATTTAAATAGCTAAACATAGCTTATACGCTGTATACTACGCCACCAATTTTAAGCATATGTGTATAGGGCTTGGCATGAACCGTAGAAAGAAAATCGTCACTAAATTTCAAAAGAAAGATAAACGCGCTAACGCGAAATTACATAAAAGTAATAAGCCTGCCTATGTGTCAAAAGCAGATCGTGAAAAGTTAGCGCTTGAAGCTGAACAACAGTCTGAAAGTTAAATTATTGTTATAAACAGTATGTTAAACACTTAACAAATCGCCTTATTTTGAGTATCTTAGTTAGAAATAACAAAAATAAGGTACGAGTAAATGAAACGGATTTTACTATTCTGTGGGATGTTATTGCTAACTGCATGTGCATCTAAAATAGACAATATAAAAGCAGATAAAGACACACTCAGCAAAGTCGATGAAGGCTACTTACTTATTGGTATTGAAACCAATAGAGACTTAAAAGCAATTTATGTCGACGGGCCTAAGTCATTCATACTAACCGCACAAGATATTCGCAGCGGTAGCAACTACATTTTAGCCAATCTCCCGCTTGGGGAATATACGATTTCTCGCATCAATTTAAATAACTATTCCTACCTTGACCTTGATGATGAAAAAGAACAATGGCAATTTACCCTTGCCGCCAACAAAATCAATTATGTGGGCCACTTAAATATCACGACCCGTGGTTTTTGGTATACCGCTTCACAGATTGTCTTAGAAAATAAAAGCTCACAAGCCATTGAGTTTGTTGAAAGCAATTATCCCATAATATTAGCTGGGCGGTCGTTAAACTATGGCGGGCCAGGCGAAGACTTATTTTTCCCTTTTATCGAGCAAACACTAGCAAAGCAGGAGGTTAAGTAATGAAAAAAATACTCATTTTACTTTTCATTATTTGCCCTCTCCATGCTGAAATATTTTCCAGTGAAAATTTAATGTACTCGCCTAATAAAAGCCAAGTTTCCTTATCGCCCAATGGGCGCTGGATCAGCTTTATTGAGTTACAAACAGATAAAACGACCAACCTGAACATTATCGATACACACACGTTGAAAGTGCATAGCATGTTACAACTAGACGAAAAGTCTCGATTTTATAATTACGAATGGCTTGATAACAATCATGTATTGCTGAGAATTAATAACCATAAGAAAAAAGACTTCAACCTTATCGCTAACATCACTGAAGGCGAAGGTGACACTAAGCCACCCCTTATTCAAAAAAAAGTAGAAGCAAAAGGTTATTTAGTTAGCCGACTTATAAATGACACGAAACACATTCTATTTGCTAAAGAAACCAAGGGGAAAACATCACTCTATAAAGTACCCATTGAAAGCCTTTATAGTAATGACTTTGCAACATACTCCCCAGTAGAAGCAGGTTTAAAAGGGGCTGACACTTACTTTTACGATGATCACAAACAACAACTGTTTACTGTAAAACTGAATTTAGAAACCGAAAGCTTAGCGTTTTTTTATAAAACACTAGGTACCGAAAAGTGGCTTCCTTTCTTTACAATTACTGATGCTGACTACCAATTTTTACCAATCGGGTTTATCAATCAACACTCCGTTGCGGTGATCACGAATAAAAACTCAGATAAAAGCCAAGTAAGCATATTTGATATACGCACCCAAACTATCACGGGCATACTCTATGCCCACCCCAAATACGATATCCAATCAGCTGAACTCAATAGTAATGGTAAACTGGTTTCAGCATCGTATATACAGCATGGCAAATATACCACCCACTACTTTGAAGATGAATATTCAAACTTACATAACAGTATTGCAAATGCACTGGAAGGTGAGCAGTTTTTTTGGGTGAGTAGCTCATTAGATGGCACCCTAAACCTACTGTTTAATCATTCTGCAACTGAGCCTGGCAAGTATTATTTGTATAATGCCCAAAACAATAAACTCGAACTGCTGTTTTCAATCTCTAAGATGGAAAATGTTCAATACGCTAAAACGACATTTTTTAACTTCGAAGCCAATGACGGCACCTCGCTTGAAGGGTACTTAACGACACCGAATCACGATGATAAAAAAGTCTTGTTAGTCATGCCCCATGGTGGACCAATCGGTGTGCGAGAAAGTGATGAATTTAACCCTGAGGTGCAATACTTAGCATCCCGTGGTTTTTCAATTTTACAGGTTAACTTTCGTGGTTCAGCAGGCTTTGGTAAAGACTTCTTAGAAAGCGGTGTCGGTCAATTTGGCAACCTTATAGAACAAGATATCTCAGCGGCTGTTGCACATGTCCGTAGCCAAAATGACTATGAACATACCTGTTCTATAGGTTCGAGTTATGGTGGCTACTCTGCCGTTATGCTTGCTATTAAGCACCCTGATATTTATGAGTGCGTAATAGCCAGTTTTGGTATTTATGATCTACCCCTTCTTTACAATGCAAGTAATTACGCGCTCACAGAAGACTACCGTGAATTTGTTACCCGTACTGTGGGTGAATACAGCCAAGACCTGCAAAATATTTCTCCGGTATACCAAGCTAAGTCATTAAAAGCGCCTATCCTCATCATCGCGGGTAAACAAGATGACACTTCTGGCTTTGAACAAAGCAACCGCTTTTACTATGTCTTAGATAAATTAGGTCATGATGTTGAAAAAGCCTTTTTTAAATACTCAGGCCACGGCCATAACAACTGGTACTATGATCAAGTAGAAATCGCGCTTGTTTCTGATTTTTTACAGCGAAAACTCAAGCTCAAAAAAGTCGTACAAAGCAACACTGAGTCAGAAAGAGAAGCCTTAAAGCACGATCACATTTTGCTTGCTGATACCTTTAACAGTAGTCGTGTAGATACATCATTAAAAGATAAAAGCTTTAACTATTATAAACTTGCTGCCGATTTTAACCATGACCGCGCAACATTTAACGTGGGGAGTTATTATCATCGAGGTCAAAATACAGTAATCGACATAAATAAAGCCATTGACTATTACACCCGCTCTGCAAATTTAGGCTATATCAATGCACAAGAACGTTTAGGGTTTATCTATGGCGTTAGCCAACTTGTTACGCCTGATTATGCAAAAGCTGCCAAACACTTTAAAGCGGTGTTTGATGAAGAACAAAGTGTTATTAATGCGTTTAAATTAGCCATGATTCATTGTATTGCTAACGATAAAACCAAAGACATTAATGAATGTTTTTCTTTATTAAACACTTACGGCGATAAAGTTGACACTAATACACGTGAAGGTATACGTGAGCTACTCGCAATTATGATGCTTGAGGGGGAATATTCTGATACTGAGCTACTCACACTGCAAACAACCTTAAAAACGGTGTTTGGCCTCGATTTCGATACAACTGAAATTAACATTGAAAGGTCTGGTTTATTCCAACTCGTTTTATCAGATAAATACAATGGCCGCTCTGAAGTTGAACAGTTATCAAAACTCGATAACTTTGCTTATAAACTGGATAGTAAACAACGCTTTGGTGTTGAGTTTACGCTTGATAGAAAGGGACTCGATTCAAGAAAAGATGGGTTAGTGGTCTTCACTAAATGGCACTTCACCCCTGATGACCCAAACCAGAACGAGTACGTTTATTACCAAACACTTTGGGGTAATCCATTTTCAGAATGGTCAACGGTGCGCACATTGGATGAAACATCCGTACCGGGAAAATGGCAGTTAACTATTATGGGATCAAACCAAGCCATATTGCATGAAAAAACGTTTACTGTATCTGCAGTCAATTAACTTTATTAATGCTTAGCACTCACTAAAGCGCGTTTTAAAGCTCATATATAAAAGGCACGATAAATGATTATCGTGCCTTTTGTTTAGAACACGTAACTCATCCTAATATTCACAGACAAATATGAATCACAAAAGGCGAGAAAATAAGCCCTGTGTTCGGTGATGAAATGCACAAACAAGCAATTCCTAAAGCTCAATTTGCTGCCAGTTTCCGTCATTAAGAGTATAAATAAAAGGCGAAATAGCATAAGCAAGCTCAGGGAATTGGCTGTAAGTAATTCCAGCGACAGCCCTTACTGCTCGACTGTCATTTTTACTAGCGATAAGTAAAATATTGCGACTTGGCATACCAATAACAACTTCACCAGGTATTTCCTGTTTAAGTAAATCTTTAAAATATGGTGTAAGAATAGCTGTTGCTTCATAGTTTTCATCCGCAACTAACATGTACAACTGACCATTGTTCTCTATATCTAATTTTTCTATTTTGATATTAATATCATTTAAGTAACTATCTAAATTAGCAATGGCTTTGTCTCTTATATTACTACTAGATAAAGCAAGATTTTGAAGGTCTTGCTGAGTAAGAAAACGCAAACTATCCGGTGAATCTATCGCATAAAAAATTAATAGCTCCCCCGTTAACTTCTCAAAATAAGGTAAGTGTACGTTACTAGCTCCTGCCGCAATTAACTGACCTTTCACATTTTCTAGGTAACTTTTTGATTTTATAACTGGCCGCAATTGACTAATACTGATGGCATCTGCTTCACCTAAATTTTGATATTCAATTTGACTGGCAATTATGTCTTTTAGCACTTCATCAATAGTTGCTTGCCCAGAAGAATAACGGGTATAGCTATTAGCAAGATTAGTTTTTACATGTAAGCCATTTTTAAACTCAATCTCAATTGCTAATTCTTCTACCTTATCAAACGCTGCTTGTTCGAGTGATAATTTCGCACGTTCAATATACATCCGTGAAAATTCTTGTTTTGTTATGTCATTAGCGAATGCGGATACGCTAAACATACTCAATAACAAAAACAAAAGAGGGGAAAACTTCATAGCCTAGTTCCTTTAACTATTTATTTTTTGATATGTGCTAATAGTAAGTTTTAACAGTAACTTCCACAATAAAAACATGTAACAAAACATCAAGATAAAGCCTCTCAAATAAACTGCTTAAAAAAACCCACCACCCAAACTGTAAATAAAAAGTTAAAACAAAGTTGCCACAGCGCAAATCCTGTGCAATATTGAGTATTCAGCAATTATGCTGAAACACGTCAATAATCACTAAGGAGGCGTTTATGAATAACTTATTTATCGCTGCCCCTAGTGCTCCTCAAGAATGCTCTGTTAACTATCACCTAAGTGAATGGTTCGACGAGTAAACCTTAAATTTTATAAATAAAACACTCAGCCTCGTTGTCCGTAGGCTTTGCTGAAACTTCTGTTGCCGATAAAAATGTTGGTGATAGCTCTATAAGATTTAGGTAATTATAATGAAAAATAAATTCTCAATTCTGACAGGAACACTAGCTGCATGCCTGCTTTTCTCAGGTACAAGTCATGCATGTTTAACCAGCGAAAACGAATCAAATAATACAGAAAGTAATGCCAACTCAGGCCTTTGTAGTAATACTACATTGGCTGGGTCATTGAGGCGAAACGATACTGACTGGTTTTCATTTCAAGTAACAGAACCCGGCAATATTGATATCTCTGTTGCGCATAACAACAATGATGACTTTGACTGGCACTTATACCAATCAAGTGGTGGTGCAATTGCACAAGGCACTACTGGCTCACAGCCTGAGTCAGGCAGTTACTACGCATCAAGCACAGGTACTTATTTTATTAAATTAACACGTTACTCTGGCACTGGCTGGTACGATTTAGACGTAAGCTTTCCTGATGGAGGCTCATCTAACCCTGGAGGCAATGATTGTGGCTATGGAAATAAACCAAATAAACCCAGTTCGCTCACCTCGTATATAACTGGTTCAGACGGTGATAGCTGCAACTCATTAACAACAAGTAATGGCGCGGTGCTATTAATGGGTGGCGGCAGCGATGTTGACCAAGCATTTAGCAACCGCGTTGCAAATCACACAGGAAGTGGCGCTGACGTTGTAGTACTTAGAACATCAGGCAGTGATGGTTATAATGATTACCTGCTGGGGCTAATGAGTGCTGACTCTGTAGAAACCCTTATTGTTGATACCACAACGAAAGCCAATAGTGACTATGTTGATTGGGCTATTCGCAGTGCCGAGTTTGTCTGGGTTGCTGGTGGTGATCAGTCTGATTATTTAAATCAATGGCAAGGCACCAAGGTGCAAGCAGCTGTTCAACATGTATTTGATAGAGGCGGTGTTATTGGAGGGACTTCAGCGGGCATGGCTTTGATGGCAAACAGCATTTATGACCCTGATGGAGTTGCCGGCGCCGTATCTGATGAAGTTGTTACTGATTTTTGCCACGAAACACTTAACTTTAGTAACCGCTTTGTTGATGTGCCATTTTTAGATAACAGCTTAACTGATACTCACTTTCAAGAGCGTGACAGAATGGGCCGGGCAATTGTGTCGCTTGGCCACCATAGTAGTCAGCATTTTTCAATTGCAGCGAGTGAAGCAACATCACTGTTTATTAATACAAATGGCGATGCCGTTGTTGATGGAAGCGCTGAGATCTATATATTTAAAGAAACAACACGAACAAACCGAGCAACACTGCAATGTGGCAGCGCCGTAAATTATCAAAATGTAAGTCGTGTGAAGCTACTGCCTGGCGATAGCTATAATGTAAATACTCATAGCTATAACGGTACACAACTCGATGTGAGCGTTAATGGTAATAACAGTAACTATTACTCACCAATTAACCCTTATTAATCTCCCAAATTAGGAGCCCTCGGGCTCCTAATATATACCCAAGCTACCTCAAGATGCAGAATTCAGCGTTTCACAGGGGCTTAATATCAAAGCGTTACTTTGCAACAATGGCCATCCCTTTTAAGAAGGAACAACACTGAGAGTAAGTCCCTGTGAAATGCCCAACGGGTTGGTTTAAACGCGATTTATACTGCGTTATTGATTTTAACAATAGAATCACTATTACTTGCAATCAATGCCTGGCCTAGATCGCTTTTAATTCCAACTGAAACTTGCACCTTGAGGTGGCTTGGGTATACAACACATTTAAAACGCGTAACTCATTCCAATATTCACAGAGCGGCCCTGCCCTGCTAACTGATTAAAACCTTTGCTCATGTCGCCTTTAAATTCTGCAATACTCACTCCGCCTAGTGGCTGTTGATAGTACTCATCAAGTAAGTTAGTAATCGCAAACTTAGCCGTTAAGTTATCCCACGTTGCCTTTGTTTCTATGTTAAGCAAATGGTAACTATCGGTTTGGTTTTCTAATCGGCGTGGATCTATGCGAGTTTTACTGTCGACCCATTGCCACGTGAGTGAGTTTTGCCATTTACCTATGGTTTGCGCTAACGCAAATTTACTGTGTAATGGCATAATTTGATAAAGTGGCTCATTGGATTTATCTCTCTCACCCCGTGTGGCTGTAATAGCGCCTGTTAAGTCCCATGTGCCTGCATGCTTAGTGTCGCTTATGCGCATAGCGCCTTCAAGCTTCGCGCCATAGAGCGTGGCATCGATGTTGGTAAATTGCAGTTTATTGCGCTCAGTGGACGCCATTTTCATACGCTGTGTCGTGCCTTCAACGGTTACATCAATATAATCATTTACTTGGGTATACCATGCATTTGCACTAACTTGCCACGTGTCGTCATGCGCTGATTTAGTATAACGCGCACTGATAGTATGTACAGTTTCTGCGTCAAGATCTGGGTTGCCAATATAACCATTGCCATCACCAAACCAGCCTATCATGCTTGCGGCCATGGTACTTACACCCCAGCTATAACGCTCATATAAATTAGGCGCCCGATTTTTACGCGCAAGACCCAGTTGTAATTCATCATTATCACTGTACTGATAGCGCAATAATAAGCTAGCATCAACAAGTGTGTCACTGCGCGCTCTGTCCATGGCATTAAAGGTTTTCGCGGCCTCTTGGTTAGGATCTGCCATGTTCATGCCATGCATTCCCCCCATATCTGACATATCGCTCATGCCTGACATGGTATCCATGTCGTCGTTCATACTCATTTTAGTGTATGGCTGAACCTCACCTGCGTTTGTTTTTACGTATTCAATACGTGTTCCTGCTGACACCCACCACTTTTTATTAAGTTGATGTTGCAGCTCTACGAATCCAGTGAAGCGGTCACGCTCGCCATCATTAATATTTACATACTCGTTTGGCCCCATCATCATAGAGCCTTCAACCGCAGGCCACCAATCATCAATACGGTACCCATAATATTCTTGACCCAGTAACAATGTGCTGTCGGCATTAAGGTCCAAGCGCCAATTAAGTTGGTAACTCATATCTTGCGCATCGGTATTCATTGGCATCATGCCGGTTTTTTCATCGGTGAAAAAACCCATCTCATGCTGCACATCGTTAAAATTCACCTGTGCTTGAAAATCCCCACTATCAATGGTGCGTTTATATTGGGCAATAACGCCGTAACTGGTGTTATCGGTCATATCCATATATTGATTGGGGAAACCTTGAAACGGTATTTTTTGATGTGTTAGTTTTACAACAATCTGTTGTTTTTTATCACGTAGTGCGGCTGTGAGTGCATGGTTTTGCACTCTATAAAGCGTATCTAGTACCAAATCGCCGTTACCATCTTCATAGCTTTTGGCATCTTCAAAAGCACCTTGATAGTTTAAACTAAAGGTATTACTGGCTAATCGCGCGCCAAGTCCAACCGCTTTCGCGTTGTTACTACTGCGATATTGTGCTGAAGCATACCCTGAATGCCAGTGAATTTCTTCGCTATCACTATATTGGGGAGCAATAGAGTTAACCTGAATAACACCAGCAATATTATCACCACCCGCACTTACGGGTGATACACCTGCGACCACTTGGTAAGACGTGATCTGATTAGCCGAAATATAAGATAATGGCGGGTTCATTTGATTACCACACGCAGCAGTTAAATCTGCACCGTCCACTAACACTTTGACTCTATCTCCCATCATTCCATTTAAAATGGGTAAGTTAGACACACCACCAGCAGCTGAAAAATCGACACCTAAGTCATTTAAAAGCTGATCCGCATTGCCTAAGTTGGCGTGTGAATTTAAGTGTTGGCCCTGCACTTCAATGTGCTCAATTGAATCATCAGCAAAAGCAGAAGGAGTTAGTAAACTTGCGATACACAATGCTAAAGGAGTAAACACGAAGTGAGAGTTAGAAAGTGATAATTTGCTGCTCATTTTATTCTTTAATTACAACAGGTTTAAGATGTTCAAATTATATAGCGTGTTTATTAATGTGAACACGCGACAAATTGTCGCACCCTTTTTGTAATTAGGGCGCATGCTACCGAGGGCAGCATGCAAATGAGTATATCTACTTAGCAGTAAGCTCTTTATTCAATAGTGCAATAAATTGATTAATGCGCTCAGCATTTTTACCTAAATCGCTTTTTCCTACGCGTGACTTACTGCGAATATCTAATGCACTTGAGTCACCATGAGCAACGACTCTGATCACCACATCATCTTTAAAGCCAAACCACGTTGTTGTATCCGTGGCTTCAATCACACCTTGCTCAACGTCAGCATTAACAAGCTCCCAGCCTAAACTTTTTACAGTATCGATAGAAACACGAATCACATGCTTGGTGTTTTCTTTATAATTAAGCGTGGCAAGCTCAGGGTAGGCTTTTAACTGTTGTGCTGCTGTTTCTGCACCTGCATATTCAACAGGGTTTGGTGCATCAGCGCGTAACGGTGCAATAGCAATAAATTCCGGCGGCGTTATTACATCGGTAGAAATATCATGTATTGGTGGTACACTTTTCGCTTTATTCATAATGCTTAGAGGCATAGCAATTGCCACTGCCGCAAACACACAGCTTACACCAAACACAGCCCAATTTGTTTGCTTACGAAAAAAGCCTGCTTGAATCACAAGTAGCACAGCCCCTGCCATTGCAGCAAACACACCATAGCGGATCCCGGTAAATGCAGTCCCTAACTCAATTAACTGCCATTTATACAAAGGCCCAGGCAACACCACTAATAAAGTGGCTAACAGACACACCACGCTACTTAACTTCTTCATCTAACTGCTCCGTACTATTCGATAAATATACACAATCACAACAATACCTTAATTATGCTAGTTAGGATCAACTAAGTGTCGTTTATTCTTCATCTTGAAAGATGTCTTCAATTGTTAAATTAAATAAACGAGCGGCTTTGAATGCCAACGGCAAGCTAGGATCAAACTTACCTTTCTCTATTGCATTAATCGTTTGGCGCGACACATCTAATAATTCAGCGAGTTTCGCTTGAGTGAAGTTATGCTCTGCTCGCAACACTTTCAAGCGGTTTTTCATTCTTCATCTCCATCATTTAATTGCTTATTCATCACAAGTACACTGATCAAATAAGTCAGCCCCATAAACAATACTAAATGTGAAATATCTTCCTTAAATTGCAGCAACCCACTCGATTGCACCACAGAATAAGCCAAACCAAAAACTAAGCTTGCGCCTAACGTAATCGCCATGGCATTTAAGTGTAACCGCTGTTGCAGCTCGTCCATTCCTTTAATTTGGCGCTTATTTGCCATGATCATCATTATTCCTACAACCACATTAATAGCAATCGCGACCACGCTAAAAAGCGCATCTTCTTGCCATAAAATGTGTGGGCCAAATGAAGCAATCGCGAGTGTAATTACCCACGCCGACGTCCATTTAGCAAGGTTAAGGTTATTTTTTTTATTGCGCTGTTCAAATGTAAGTGCTGACTTTTTCATGTTTTCACCTTAGAAGTAAAGTTTACTTGACTTAATAATAGAGACCCCAAACAAAAAGTCAAGTTTGCTTTACTTAAAGATTATAAAACATGACTTTTTACTATTTTTTTTAGTTGCAATATCAGCCGTTCACTTGCTGTTAATCTCATAGTATTGTATTAATCAAAAGACTCGGCGCATGATAGAATTATCAACGCTAACAGTGTTTATAATAAAAATGAGTGATACATGAGTTCCCCTATTTTTTTTGTTGGTGACTGGCAAGTTACCCCAGCTACAAATAGCCTTCGTTTAGGCGAAAAGGTCAAGCAACTAGAGCCCAAAGCGATGGACGTTCTATTGTTGCTCTGTGAAAAACAAGGTGAGTTACTTAGTAGTGATGAAATTATTAGCCACTGTTGGCAAAACGTAGACGTAGGCGATAACCCGCTGCATAAAATTATCACCCAATTACGTAAAGCCTTTGATGATAAAGCAAGCAGCCCTCAGTTTATTGAAACCATTCGTAAACGAGGTTATCGCATTATAGCTCCTATTCGCTTTGTGCTTGATGACGAACAAAAAGCAAGTAACATCCCTTGGCAAGGTGACTCGCCCTTTGTTGGTTTAAGTGCTTTTTCGCCTGAGCAAGCCACTGTATTTTTTGGTCGTACTAAACAAATCGCCACATTACTACAGCGTACGTCTGCGCAAATAAGTTATGGCCGTGCATTTTGTTTATTGCTTGGTTCAAGTGGCTCTGGCAAGTCATCATTAGTCAACGCTGGTGTTTTACCAGCATTAATGAATAGCGCAGGCTACGATGGTTTTAGGGTTGAATCTTACTGTCAGCTCGATTTTGCCGATATTAATAAAGGCCGACTTCTGCTCGATTTAGCTTCGACTTTGCTAGATTTAGAGGTTAACGATGCCCCTGTGCTCGCTGATATTAGTGCAGATGCACTGTGTGAATTATTAATAACGTCACCAGAGCAAGTTATTGAGCAATGTAAACACGCATTAAAACAAAAAACAAACCACTTAAAACCGTACTTATTTTTGTTTATTGACCGCCTTGAAGTCTTACTCTCATCAGCGTTATTTAGCGAGCAAGAGCGCAGTCAGTTTCTTAGCCTTATAGAATTGTTTGCTAGCAGCGATTGCATGGTTATATTTAGTGCCTGTCGTAATGACTTCTATCCACATATTGTCAGCCAACCCAGCTTAATGGCGGGCAAAGCCAACGGTGCTCATTTTGATTTACTTGCACCAACGCGCGCTGAACTCAAACAGATGATACGCCTTCCCGCTTTAGCTGCTGGCCTTAAATGGCAGCTTGATCCTGAGCACCAAACACCACTGGATGAAATACTCTGTAACGACACCGCCAATAACCCCGATGCCCTGCCAATGTTGCAATACACCTTGCAGCAATTATATTTACAACGCAGTGAAAATGATGAGTTATTGGTTTCACACTACCAAGCATTAGGCGGTATTGAAGGCGCTATTGGTCAAAAAGCCGAACAAGTATTTACGCAATTACCCAAACCACAACAAGCTGAGCTGGGTTTAATACTATCAAGATTAATTACCTTAAACGCAGATGGTGAAACCCTCACCAGCCGCGCAGCACGTTGGGATGAGCTAAGCAACCCAGCGCAAAACCAATTAGTACAGGCGATGGTCGATAGCCGCTTATTTGTATCACACCTTAAAAATGAGCAAGCCTGCTTTAGCTTAGCCCACGAAGCATTACTGCGTCATTGGCAGCGCGCCATTGATTGGATAAGTGAACACCAAGAAAGCCTTGCGATAAAAAGCCGATTGCAACACGCTGCTGAGCGCTGGCTAAACGAGCAAAAACACCCTGACTTTTTATTAGCTCAAGGTAAACCACTGCAAGAAGCGCATAGTATTGCTAACAGTCCACTATTTAAAATATCAAACTCTGAAGCCGCACTGCTTAAAGCCTCAAACAAAAAAACAAAACGTAATAAACGCTTACTACAATTAACCACTGGGGTGTTTTTTGTTATCAGTGTCATTGCCATTACAATGAGTGTGCGCAGCTACCACGCTGAGCAAGTAGCCCAGCAAAAACGCTTAGAAGCAGAGAGTTTACTCGGCTTTATGGTGGGTGAATTTGCTGACAAACTACGTAGCGTAAAACGTATGGACTTACTCGATGGTATAAGTAATAAAGCGCTGGAATATTTTACTAACCAACAGCATAACGACTCGTTATTTAATTTCACCGATAACCAAGCTGACTTTAACAACCGCTTTCAATATGCACAAACCCTTGAGGCCATGGGAGAAGTGGCCTATTCCCGCGGCAAAACAGACGAAGCCTTTACCGCCTTTGAAAACGCCCGCACTCGTCTTGAGGCATTATTAAAAACCCAACCAAACAACATAGAGCTACTCACGCTTGCAGGGGCTAATGCCTTTTGGTTGGGTCAACTTAATTATGATAACAGTGACTACGCCGCCACTGAGCCATTATTTAAAAAATACCATGCTTATAGTGAAACCATGTACTCGTTAGCACCGAATGACTTTAACTCCATTATGGAGCTGTCGTACTCACATAATTCACTGGGGTCATTGTATTTAAAGCAATTTAACTATACTGCCGCGAAGCAACGGTTTACAAAGTCACTCGCTCTTAAAAACAAAGCCCTTGAACTAAAGCCAAACAATAAAAACTTATTGCGCGATAAAGCCGACACCATCAGCTGGCTTGCAAAAACAGAAGAGAGATTGGGTAACTTTAATGCAGCAGTAGATATGCTGGAAAATGCAGTTAGCGTGTTCAAAAAAATGGCTAATCACTACCCCAATGACGCAAGCCTTTTTTATATGTCAGCAAATATACACATGCAACAAAGTTATCTTTTAAGTTATTTATCTAACAAGCAACCAGCATATAAAAAAGCGCAGCAAGCCACAAACGCAATTAATAACGCACGATTACAAGATCCAAAAAATAAAGAGTTTCAACTCGCTTATTATGAATTTTTAGCCCACCAATTAATACTTTCAACAGAAAAAAATGTTGAAAGACACGTACTTGAAATCAATAAGTTCCAAAAAAATCAGAACTTTAGTAAAGAGCCAACAATCAACACACAATTAAGTCTCATACAACACTTTATTGATAGGCAGTTACCACTCAAAGCTCAAGAACTATTAATAGCTCTTGAAAATGATAAAGACTATCAACAGTATATAGACAATAAAGCGAAGAGTGGTGATAATTTAAAGTTTACTAATTTAACTCTATATAAAGCTAAATTAGCTGAAAATACCGTTCAGCAAGAGCAATTTTGCTTAAATGCGCTTAGAGCTATTACTCAAACAGTAAAAATTAACCAAAGCATTCATGTAACGCATCCACTAGTGCAGGCGTACACCTGCTTAAACCGAGCAAACGAAATACCAGCAATAAAAGCAAATCTAGTTAAATTAGGCATTACTAATTTTAAGCTATAAGCATAAATACAAAAGGAAATAATATGAATACCACCCAAGAACAAATCAACTTTACTGTCAATATTGAACTAGACAGTAACGACAAGGCCAATTTTACATACTTTAAAGATAACAAAGAAGTCACTGGCGGCGGAGTTGTAAGAACTGAAACAGCAGGTATTTATAGCTTAAATGAAGCAACACTTGCTAAAGGTTTTGTATTCACAGGAGCAACTATCACCGATAAAGAAGGCAACTGTGCCAGCGACTTTACAACAAAAGTCAATAATAATGGTCAAACAATCACCATCATAGACACCGATGAAAACCCAGGCACTGCCTGTTTAGTATTTAACGTTGAGTGTAATGGCAAAGCCTATGAAAGCGCCGACCCACAAGTTATAAATAGAGACAAAAACTAATTAACAACGCTTAATTATTGATTTTTAAATTGCATGGGGCTGATTTATTCCTGTGCAATCTTTATAAGCCAAACACCTTAACACTAACACATACCAAGCAGCATTATTAATAACCATCCTTTAATAACTACTCTATAATAAAAACCAAAACTTCCGAATGCTTAATGATTTAATATACGAAAAAATCTAATAGTAAATTGATCTATATATTAGAAAGCCCCTCATAAGCTGATGCCTGTTCGCTGCCTTTAACATACTGGCGATGTTAGCAGTCTAACAGCAATTTTCGCCAGCTTAGTCAGCTTAAAACAAGCATGCTTTGACCTGTTTAAGTTAGGCTTATGCCATAATCCAAGAATAGTTAACAAAGGAAAAATGATTTACATCGGCGTACCGCATTAAATCAACCCTGCGAAAAATGAAAACAAACTTTTAAATTCAACAACTTAAAACCAGAAGGTTACCAGAAGGTATATTTGCTGTTTTTTTCATAAATTAGTAGACACCAAAAACGTATAGCAAAGCGTAAAGGAATTAACGTGTCTAACCAAACTAATAATAACAGCCAACTGTTGGCTACACATGTACAAACAGATCAAGTCGGTAGTAGCCTTTGTTCTTCACTTTCTCATCTGCAATTTGGTGCCTTAATTGAATTATTTAATGGCACTGCCGAAGGCATTTTTGTGATTGATCAGCATGGTAGTTTTGAGTTTGTTAACCCGGTAGCTGCTCAGTTATTGGGGGATTCACAACAAGCGTTAATTGGTAAAAGTATACTGGACTTTTTATATAATACTGATCGCGATAAATACATGTATACATTATTAAACTGGTTAGACATAAAAGACACGCGACTTAACTTTGGCCCTAACGAAGTAAAAATAAATAAAACCGACGGCAGTATTATTGAAGCAGACTTATCATTATCAAGCATGCCAACAAGTATATCTAGTGCACAGAAATTATATGTTTGTGTATTACACGATCTTAGTTCACATAAGGCGATGTATAATAAATTGAAAATACAAGCTTCCACCGATCATTTAACAGGCTTAGCGAATAGATTAACGCTCGATGAGTCATTAAAAAAATATTGGGCTGACAGCATTCAAAGTAAACAAGCTTTGAGCTGTATACTCATCGATGTAGACCACTTTAAAAAGTTTAACGACACTTATGGCCATATTAAAGGCGATAAATGCCTGCAAAAAATAGCCAAGGTTATATCAAACTGTACGCCTTCTCGAGATTGTTTAGCAGCGCGATACGGCGGTGAAGAGTTTGCTATTATATTACCTCGTTGCAACCGCGAAAGTGCTAACGTGGTTGCTAAAAGTATTCAGCAACAAATAAATGCAATGACATTTAATGATATTGGCCTACCACCAGGTGTAAAAATTAGTGTGAGCCAAGGTATTGCGTGCGAGTTTAATAATCAATACCGCACCAGTGAAGCATTAGTCTGCGCCGCAGACACCGCACTTTACAGAGCAAAAACAGACGGTAGAAATAAAGTCATTACCAGTGCCTGATACGGTTTTTACCATTTATAAAAAGCGCAAATACCTTGAACTACATCGTTTAATGAGTTGATAAAAACACCTATTACGCTATCAGATATAAGTGTAATGAGGTGTTTTTTTTATTATTTTAAAAAAGTGTAGTGGGCTTTTTAGTTAGGGTCTGATGACCTTTACAGATTAAAATTCGTTCAAACTAGGGGCGGTTTAATCGCGGCGTGAGATTTGTAACCTAGTGGGCTAAGTCAAAACCGAGCAAAGCTACCGCGTCCTGCTAACGCCCCTTACCTACATCCATGTAGGTAACAAAGAGTAAATCGCCCCTAGGCAGAACCCGAAGGGCAGCGCCTGTTTGGCATTGATGCTGCGTTATCACCTATTTATGGGGAATAACCACACTACATAGGCGCGGCCTTGCCTAAACACCAAACAGACTACTGCAAATTTAACCTTGAAAGGTCAACAGACCCTAGTTTAAGTCTTTTTTTAGTTTCATGTAGAGATTCAAGTGCCCTTGTTTTAGTTGCGTTTTATCTACCTCATTCAACATAGCCGCCGCTTTATCGCGGCGTTTACTTTGCCAATGCGCCTCAGCACTTCTTAATGTATAAACCGCATGAGTACCTGTGTTTTTAGGGTATTGCATGTAAGCAAACGAGTCAGCATAGTATTTTATTGCTAAATCATAATTCGCTAGTAATTGGTGAGTACGGGCAACATTGCCAATTGCCAACGTTATTTTACTTTTATGATCGGTATTAATAATTGCGTCCAGTGCTAGTAAGCGAAACTTAAGTGCTTTTTCTAAATTCCCCCAGCTATGGAATACGTTCGCTTTATTTGCATTTAGCTCAAAATGAAAAATAGGGTCTCTACTTTTTGCGAACCTGCTTCCAATATTCAAAAGCAAATTATACGAGCGTTCTTTATCACCAAACGAATAATGTAAATTTGCCAGCTCGAGCAATCTAAAAGGATTTTCAAACGCACTATACATATTTTCGAGCTTCGCAATGGCCTTGTTAGCATAAATGATGGCTTGATCTTTATCTGTGCGCGAAATTGCTTTGGCGTAATAAAAATACAATTGTGTTTTGAATACCGTGGGAGTCGACTCTAAATCAATTAATGGCTCAACTTGAACGATAATTTCATCAAAATTTAAGGTGTCGTATAGGTAATCAATTTGAAGCGATTTAAGCTTATACCATGATTTAGTATATTGCGGCTCATGTTCTAACCCAGCTTCAATGTGCTCTATACAATTGTCGGTAGATAAGGTTAAGCAGTACTGTTCATGATCGCTAAAGTGCTCAGAAGCAAATGCAACTTTACATATAATTAAATAAAATAACGGTAAAGAAAAGAGTACTTTAGTCATTACATTTTGTGCCCGTGAATACTTAGCTCTACCATAACATAAATTAATGGTGTGTTAATAAAGCTTCTGAGTAAAAGCTAAAACAACAATAAAAATCATAATTTCGATGTAAATGGCTGCTTTATCCAACCATTTACGCTCATCTTATTTTCACATGCCTTGAGTTTATTCACTTTGATACATTAAAGTAACAGCAAACTACCTAAACCTAAGAAGGTAACAAATCCCACAATATCAGTAACCGTAGTTAAAATAACCGACCCCGATAACGCAGGATCTATTTTCATTTTGTCTAGAATTGATGGAATAATAACCCCAGACAATGATGCTGCCACTAAATTTAACAGTATCGCTACGGTAATTGTAATACTGAGCATAACATCATTAAACCAGAGGTTAGTCAGTACACCTATCACGATGGCCCATACACAACCATTAACTGCTCCTACCCGTAATTCTTTTTTCAGTAAGGCTTTACGGTTTGAATCGGTTACTTGGCCAAGCGCTAAACCACGCACTATTACGGTAAGCGTTTGACTACCGGCAATACCGCCCATTGAGGCAACCACTGGCATTAACACCGCAAGGGCCACTACTTGCTCAATAGTGGCTCCAAACAAGCCAATAAACCACGAGGCTAAAAAGGCCGTGGCCAAGTTAATACCTAACCAAATGCCACGGTTTTTTGCTGACTTTGCAACACTTGAGAACAAATCTTCATCCTCGCGTAAACCACCGGCTTTAGCGGCGGCTTCGTCAGTCATTTCTTGGCGTAATTCGTAAGCCGATGAGACTTTTAATCGGCCAAGCAGTTTATTATCGGCATTAACCACAGGCATGGCCATTTTTTCACTGTGGATCACCACTTCAGCCGCTTCGTATAAGTCATCATCTGCGTGCAGCGAAGCTACATCTAAGTTGGCATAATCTAATAATGAATCTGTGTCATCCGCTTTAAATAAAGCGTTTACGGTCACTTCACCTATTAAACTGCCTTTACGACTGACTAAATAAATGACCTCGGTAAATTGCGGTAATCCTTTATGTAAAATCTTTTGTGCGCCACCTACGGTGAGCTTTTCTGATACTTTTAAAGCATCAAAATCAAGCCAGTGACCCAATTGCTCAGGATCAAATTGTTGTGCTAATTCATACTGCTTAGTTTGCACTTCATCGAGTTGCTGGCGAGCGTATGCAACAAACCGTTCAGGAATAAACTCTTCCAGCTCAAGTAACTCTGCAACGCTTACTTCGTCTAATAATGTAAAACCTTGGGTTTCATCTAAGGTTTGTAATAGCCAACGACAACTACCACCCCCTAGATTTATAAATATTTCGTGTTGGGTGTCTTCATCTAGTAATTCCCACACTTCCAAGCGCTGCTCTTTTGGCAAGGCTTCAAATAATAGCGATAAATGCTCGGTGGAGAGTTTTTCTTTAGCATCCGCTAATAATTTGTTTTTTCGTGTTGTGGTGTCGCACTGTAACAGTTCATCAATAAGCTGAGGAAGTTGATCAACAGGATACTCAATCATATTAATACTCGATAAAAGATTGTAATAACATGAGTCTAACTTAGGGTGACTAAAATTGGCTATTATATTTTTAACTGACTCGGCGTAATGCCGGTCCAACGCTTAAATGCTCGGCGAAAGTTAGGAATATCATAAAATGCAAGCCGATCAGCCACTCGTTCATTACCTTGCTGGCACACCCCCAGTAAATGCAGAGCTTTGAGTTTATTTTGCTCATCTTGTAATTGCGAATAACTGACACCATGTTGTTTTAACTTACGTTTAAACGTAGCAGAGCTCATGGCAAAATGCTCAGCACTGTTAGCAAGGCTGTTGTTTTTATCACGGTAAATGCGCAGGCACACAGCCTCAACAAAAGACTGTGATACATTCTTGTGTAACTCACTTTGCGCTATGCACTGCTGCCATCTAAGCTGACTAGCCTCTGGGTTTGGGCACTTAAGTAGTTGTTTATTAAAGTGCCAACGGGTATAGGGTTGTTCAAACCGTATTCGTAAACCTAAGTGCTGCTCATATTCTTGGATATGCCGAGGGCGTTTACAGGTAAAGTCAAAATAACAATGTGGATACACATTACATACTCGTTTTAGTAAGCTCATTAACGCAGCGCTGTATATTTCAAAACAATAATTTTTTAATGACTCGTCCATACCGATACTCGGTTGCAAGTACAGATATAAATCGTCTTTAAATATATGCCTACGAGTAAATAATAAAGGGGCAATAACGGTACTAATTTGTTGTAATTGCTTCAAAGCCATACCTAAACTGGGGCTTAAACGCACACTTTGCACTGCTGGGCTAACGTCATTAACCAATTGATGACCCAGTAAAAAGCCACTATCATTACTCTTCATTAAGGCTTTAAACTGGCTAATTAAAACCAATAATTGCGATAAACTAAAGCGCTGTGATAGATCATATAAATCTTGCTCAAAAATACCCGTACCACGCAGCAATTTATGCAGCGGGATCCCTCGTCCTTGAGCAAGCTCCACCAGCGCAGTGATCATTCCCTCCGCGCTGAGGTATTTATCATCTAGACTAATATACTGCTGCACCTACAAGCGCCTTTTCTTGTTGTAATTGTTGATGTAACAGGCTGGTTTGCTGCACTGGATCTTGCGCTAAATCCATTGCCATGGTGGCGGTTAAAATATGCTGAAACTGTGCGCCTTTGCTTTTTGCGACTTTAAACGCACAATGGTTAAGCGCCGCTTTCATTTGCGCTAGTAATTCTTTGGCTTGGCTTTGGCTGGTATTCGGCATAAGCACAATAAAGCAATCTCCGGCATAGCGACAAAGCACATCATTTAACCGGCAATTCATTACTAATAAATCACTAATTTCTCTTAGTAACCTATCACCTTCACTAAAACCAAACTGCGCATTAAACTTTGCAAAATCACGAATATCAATAACACCTAAAGTGCCGCCTTGTTGCTCTGTTTGTCGTTGCTGCATGAGTGAATGTAAGTAGTTAACTCGGTATAACCCTGTTACAGGACAGACTTTTTCATGTTCGCGAAGATGCGCTTCACGACGACGTAATTGACGATTTAAAACAAATTGCTCTTGATGCCAATAATAAAGCCCTGCGCTGGTAAGCGACATACCAAACGGCGCTGGCAGTGACTCAAACCAGGTGAGCCATAATTGTGAAGGTTGCTTTAACCACTCATCGAGTAAATCGAGTGTGGCTGAGAACATAAACAAACCTAAACCTAACACTAATAAGGTAGTTACTTTGCCTGGCGGTCGTGAAATAAGTAACGCAACTATCCAGCTGAGTGTCATCAACACAATACCGCCCTCACCAACAATATCGAGCCACGCAATGTCTTGCCATTGCTTAAGTTCGCCAAAGTAAGCGCATATTGCTACAGCAATAACCAATAATAAAATGATGGTGTTGGTTAATTTTGCATGGCTGGTAAATGGGTTATATCGCATTGTTTAAGTCTTCTAAGATTTACACTATTACGTATGCTTATACCCAAACCACCTCAAGATGCGAGTTTCAGTTGGAATTAAAAGCGATTTAGGCAGGGCATTGATTGCAAGTAATAGTGGTTCTATTGTTAAAATCAATAACGCAGTATAAATCGCTTTTAAACCAACCCCTTGGGCGCTTCACAGGCACTTACTCTCATCGTTGTTCCTTCTTAAAAGGGAATGCCATTCTTGCAAAATAACGCCTTGATATTAAGCCCCTGTGAAACGCTGAATTCTGTATCTTGAGGTGGTTTGGGTATACCGACAGAGTCATTTTGGCTCATTGATATGACATTGAGATTAAAATTTTTAGGTATTTAACCTAGTAATAACCATTTTTAGTGCGCTGGAGCCGTGTTTAAACAGCTCAAATGTCTGTTTGAAAATTACTAAGTTGGCGTTTTGTCAGGAATTAACTGTAAAACTGTCACATTAGCGTCATTAACTTTTTTTAGTTTGCTCACCAAACCAAGGACAACCGGAGCAAATCAATGAAACAATTTAAGTTAAATGCTGTTGTGGCGGCATTAGCACTGAGCCAATTTAGTGTTAGCGTGAATGCACAAGAACAAACATCACCAAGAGAACCTGAAGTAAAGGTTTCTGAAGAGCTTGTGGTCTATGGCGAGATTGGTTATCGCAACCGCTCGCAAGAACTAGCACCCACGCTGGAATACTCACAAGAATACTTTCAACGCTTTGAACCACTCACCGCCGGTGATGCACTAAAGCGTGTTCCTAGTGTGACTTTTTTATCTGACGTACTTGAATCAGACGGCGCTCGTATGCGCGGCTTAAGCCCTGCTTACACAAAAGTACTTATTAATGGCGAAGAAGTTCCGGGCGCCGGTGCTGACCGTTCATTTTTTGTCGACCGTATTCCAGCAGAATTAATTGAGCGTGTAGAAATTATTCGTTCATCAAGTGCCAACCGCTCTGCCGATGCCATAGCTGGCACACTTAATATTGTACTACGCGATGGCTATAGCTTAGACGGCGGTTATATTCGCGCTGGTGGCTTACGTTACGATGACGGTGAACTAAAAGAAAGCTTTGCGGGCGTTTACGGTACTGAGTTTGCAGGTGGCCGTTTACTCGTAGGTGCCAATTTACAAGGTCGTTATAACCCAAAACAAAAATCAAGCAGACGTTATGGCGATAGCCCTGAAAATAATCCTAATTATGCAACAGACGATTTTGATAATCGTGAAGATCAATCTGATACTCGTGATGGCGATGATACCTCTTTAAATGCCAGCTTTGAAAAGGTGTTTGATAACGGTGGCAAATTTGATATTAGCGCCATGTGGGTTGATACCGACCGTACCGAAGATGAGCGCTCTTTTGAATACGACGACGCATCTGCAACCTCAGGCTCTGTCGTTGAGGGTGGTAATTTAATCTCAGATAACGCAAACGTTTCGTTTATTGATCAAACCAACTACAACATTAATTCTGGCTATGAATTACCACTACTGGGCGGTACCAGCAAATTTAAAGTAGGCTATGCCAGCTTTGAAGAGTCTGTTTACGAACAAGAAGTTGAGCTTGATACATCAGAGCTCCCCATGGTGTTTGAGGAAGCTGAAGAAACCGTTGATATCGATGATAAAGAATGGTCATTACAATGGCAGCACAGCTTACTGGTAGGTGACTCGAAAGAAGTTCAGTTTGGTGCGTTTGTGCAAGGCAAAGAGCGCGATACCTCAATTTTTGTCGCTGAAGATGAAAGTGAGCAAACACTTACTGGCTGGGATCAGTTTAACCAAACGCCAATGTCATTAGCACAATTTAACAACGAATTTGAAGCAGTAGACGGCGGTGTTAATACACTTGAAGAAGACCGTTTTGACTTATTTGCGCTAATCAAGCATGAAGCGGATGTGTTCTCATGGGAGATGGGGGTGCGCTGGGAGTCAACTGACTCAAGTATTACCGATACCAATGAAGGCGTTACTGCCGAAAATGATTATGACTTTTTCTTACCGTCGGCTCACTTTCGTTACAGCGTCAGTGATAACGGACGAGTCAGCGCTTCTGTTGCTCGCAGCTTACGTCGCCCTGACTTTGACTACATGACACCCGCCCTACTTGAAGAAGAGCTCGCTGATAATGACTTTTTAGGCAACCCAAGCCTTAAACCAGAATCATCTTGGGGTATCGATTTAGGTTACGAATACCGTTTAGGTAAAAGTGGCGTTGTAGGTGTAAACGTATTTTACCGTGACGTTAGCGACCTTATTGAAATTGCCAGTACCGGTGTTGAAGGCTCAGAAGGCGAAGGCACATTTGTACTGCAACCACAAAATACTGGTGATGGCACAGTTCAAGGTATTGAGTTTGATTTATCAACCCCACTGAGCGCCTTAAACATGCCTAACACAGGTATCTTCTTAAATTACTCTTGGCTCGACAGTGAAGTTGAAGACAGTTTTGGTAAGCGCAAATTTAATGACCAATCGGATTATGTTTATAACGTTGGCTTTATCCAAGATTTACCAACACTACGCGCATCATTTGGGGCAACGTACCGTAACCAAGGTGATGCATACGGACGCTTTGTGGGTGAAGAAGTAACAACCTCTTACGGAGCTGATTTAGAGCTTTTCGTTGAAAAGCGCTGGGATGACATCACTCTACGGCTTGTAGGTTCAAACTTACTGGATGCCAGCAAAGACGAAGTTTTCAATAAGTTTGACTCGCTTGATGATCAAAACAATCGTGCCTTTGATGAGTACGAGCTTGAATCGGAAGAAGCAGGCCCAGTGATTCAAGTAATGCTGCGTTACGCATTCTAATCACACGTATTGTCATTTTAAGCACGTAATGGCAAACCATCGCGTGCTTTTTTGGAGTTAGAACATGTTTAAATTGTCTTTCATAATGGCCGCGCTACTGAGCTCATCAGCGCTTAGTGCAGACGAGCCTGTTGTTTATAAAGATGCGCTATACCAACAACAAAAAATAGCTAAGTTAACTACGTTGCCTAATAGCCTTAACTTTATGGTTATTGGTGATTGGGGACACAACGGCCACTTTTATCAAAAAGAGGTGGCTCATCAGCTAGAAATTGCTATGTATCAAACCGATGCCGATTTTATTGTCTCGACCGGCGATAACTTTTACCCAAATGGCGTGGCAAGTGTGAACGATCCTCTTTGGCAATCAGCCTTTGAGAACATATACCATGGCCCGCACACATTTGAAGATTGGTATGTTGTTTTAGGAAATCACGATTACTTAGGTAATGCCCAAGCACAAATTGACTATACAAACAAAAGCCAGCGCTGGCAGTTACCTGCAAGGTACTACAGTAAAACATTTGCGCTTGAAAACAACGAGCAAGTGTTAATGGTATTTTTAGATACCAACCCGATTCAACCTGAATATAAAGACCGTGATAAATACCGTTCAACCCAAGGACAAGACTATAAAACCCAACTTACTTGGCTTGAAACCCAACTTGCTGGCAGTAAAGCAAAATGGAAAATTGTGGTAGGTCATCACCCGCTTTATTCAAGTGGTAAACGCTTTGGCCGCAACCAAGGGCTTCGCGACATTCTAGAACCTATTTTGGAGCGTCATAATGTGCACGCTTATATCGCAGGGCACGAGCACGACTTGCAATACAACCAACCAAAAAATAGCAAGGTGGCTCACTTTGTCTCTGGTGGTGGCAGCGAAGCGCGGTTTGTAAAACAACGTGAATTTACCCGCTACGCAGAAGCAACACCGGGTTTTTTAAGTATCTCTATCAATGGCGAAACTCTCAGTGTAAGCGCGATTAATCACCTTGGTGAAGTACGTTTTAACACTGAAAAGCACATAGATAAGTAAAGGATAAAATAATGAACTTTAAACTAAATACAATTTCAGCGGTGCTATCAAGTGCTGTGCTTGTAACTGCGCTTGGCGGTTGTACAAGTAATGACGATACGCAAAACACGACAGAAATAGCAAAGCCGGCTGTTGAGGCTAAGTTATTTGGCCCACAACAAAACATGCAAGGCTCACAAGCAGCAGCGCTAGGTAATAATCAATGGCTAATGGCGAGCGAAAGCCAGGGCTTATTACTTGCCGATAACGAGAAAAGCAGTGTGCTGTTAGCCGGTAACTTTGAGTCAATTTCACTAAAACAATTATCAGCGCAGCAATTTATATTAGCCAGTCTTGATAAGAGCCAAGACAACGTAGCTATTTTTAAGCTTATGAAAAATGGGCAAACTTGGCAGCTAAATGAACTCACTCGTATTAGTCCGCCTCAAGCCCAGCCAGATGCTGTGTGTTTATTTAAAAACAGCAATACCGAGACTGTATCAGCGTTTGTGCCGGATGTTCGCGGCTTGATCAGCGAAACGGTTATATATGATTTAGCAACTAACCAAGCTAAAAATATCGCAGTACGTGAATTTCCTGCGGTCACTGAGGCTTCAGGTTGTGCAGTAAATGACGACACAAAAACCCTGTATGTGGGTGAGGCAGAGCTCGGGGTGTGGGCCATTAATGCTGATGCAGAATCAGATGCCAATAAGCAACCTGTGGCTTTAGTACAGCCATACGGCGAATTAAAAACTGAAATCGGAGCTTTATCAGTATCACAAGACGGTACTTTATGGCTCAGCGCCACTGACGATAGTATGGTTTATGCTTACCAAGCTCAAACAGACACGCTTAGCCAATGGTCACTGTCAGGTGAGCACACTATTGAGTCTGTTGCAGCAAGCTTTATTAATGACAATCAAGCGCAGCTAGTTTTGATTGATGATGAAACCGGCGCTTACATTCAAGCAAACGTTAACTACGCAGCGCAAACTTCTGTCTCAAATAGCAAAGTTGCTATGACTCACCTTCATGCCAGCGCACAAACCACACCGGTTGCAGCGTTTGGTGATGCAGCAGATGACCCAGCAATTTGGATAAATGAGCAAGACGCTAAAAACAGCTTAATTTTAGGCACAGATAAACGCCGTGGTTTGATGGTTTATGACCTTGCTGGCAACAAAGTACAATCGCTTAATGTTGGCCGTTTAAATAACGTTGATGTGCGCCAACATCAAGGTATAAACAACGAAACCCATACGTGGATCACTGCCAGCAACCGTACGCTTAACAGTATTAGCGTATTTACTGTTGATGGAGAAAACAAAGTAAACCATGTAACAGAAATAGCCACTAACCTACCTGAGATTTACGGTATGTGTATGTATTCGTCTGATTCTGGCCATTACGTGTTTGTTAATGATAAATCAGGTTTATTCCAGCAGTATAAACTCACTGGTGATCAAGATAACCTAAGCGGTGAACTGGTTAGAAAGTTTACCCTACCAAGCCAACCTGAAGGCTGTAGTGCTGATGATAAACTAGGCCAATTATTTGCAGGTGAAGAAGATGCAGGTATTTGGTATATCGGTGCAGAGCCTACCGCTGGTAACAAAGCAGTAAAGCTACAAAGTGTTAATGAGCAACTGGTGGCAGATGTAGAAGGTATGGAAATTTATCATGCTAATGATGGGCGCTATTTAGTAGTCTCAAGCCAAGGCGATAATAGCTATGTGCTTTACAACATATCAGATGACACACAGCCGAGTCTAAGCTTTGCAGGTAAATTTAATGTAATTGCTAACCTAGATAAAGGCATTGATGGCGTAGGTGAAACGGACGGCTTAACCGTTACAGCAAAAGCTTTACCAGGTTATCCTGAAGGCATGCTTATAGTGCAAGACGGCTACAACCGTATGCCACTGCAACCACAAAACTTTAAAATTATTGACTGGCGCGAAGTGAAAAAAGCCATCAAATAATCAAACTCGAAAAAGTTTATTGATAAAAATGCCGCGATTAAGCGGCATTTTTTCGCCCTGTCATGATTAGCCTAATTTAAGTAAACACTTGCCACTCTTCACTAAAAAATGTTGCCATAAGCGCATTGCCATTTAACTTAATGGCGTGCTGATTAATCTCAATTTTCTTGTCCAAAAAATTGGGGCGTCATAGGATGGTGTTTTATTATACAAAAATGAAAAACTATGAAATTAAATGCATTACTAACGTTAAGCTCGGCACTGCTGTGTGCATCCTACAGCGTAAACCTCTACGCAAATAACACATTGATGGCCGAAGACATTTTTCAGCTAGAGTATGTTAACAACCCTCAAATAAGCCCTGATGGTAAGAAAATCATTTACCTAAGAAGTGGTTATGACATCATGAAAGATTCTGCAAAACGCAGTATTTGGCTATACGATGTAAAACAAAATCAGCATTACCCACTACTCGCTGACGAACATAGTTACGGGCAACCGACTTGGTCACCAGATTCTAAAAAAATCGCGTTTACTTCTAACCGAAGCGGCAGTAATCAACTTTATGTTTATTGGTTAGAACAAGACAAATTAGCGTTATTAACACAGCTCCCTAAGTCAATTCGTAGTTTAAGCTGGTCTAATAATGCTAACAACATCGCCTTTACCATGAATGTATCTGCCGGTAAAACAGACTTTGTGAAGTCAGTTAAGTTACCTAAAAAGCCAAAAGGAGCCAGTTGGTCAAAACCCGTAAAGGTTTTTGAAAAAGCGCGCTATCAAGCGGATGGTTCAGGCTTTTTAGAGCCAGCTTATCGTCATGTTTTTGTTGTACCCGCTAATGGTGGCACAGCTAGGCAGTTAACAACGGGAAATTTTCAGCATTATGGGCCACTTGCATGGTCTCCTAATGATAGCAACATTGCTTTTTCATCTGATCAGCATGCTGATTGGGAGTACCGTACCACTGAATCTGATTTATATGAAGTTGATATAAACCAGGGTACTTATACCCAGTTAACTCAATTACCTGGCCGAGAGTCTAGCCCTACTTACTCAGCAAAGGGCAAAAAAATTGCTTTTATTGCCCGTGATAATGCACCTGTTCCTTATATAAATTCCACACTCAATGTCATCACTAAAAGTAGTAAAAAAATTGCCAATGTCAGTAATGACTTTGACCGCTCCGT
Source organism: Pseudoalteromonas sp. KS88 (assembly GCF_004766475.1). NCBI lineage: Bacteria > Pseudomonadati > Pseudomonadota > Gammaproteobacteria > Alteromonadales > Pseudoalteromonadaceae > Pseudoalteromonas > Pseudoalteromonas sp. KS88. Next base: position 7,149 of record NZ_PYHV01000026.1, on the reverse strand, counting down.
TGCTGATTACAAATGGTCAGGTAAAGGTGACTTTGTTATTCAATATGACGACTTTGGTAAGCGTAAGCTGGCAAAGTTATCTTCAAAAGGCAAAGTAACCGACCTCGTTGATTCACTATCAGGCACTTCTATCGGTCGTCCATATATCAGTGGAAGTTTCAGTCTCGCTAACAATGGCGCTATTGCTTATACCCAAGGCAGTAGTCAACGCCCAGCTGATTTAGCGTACTTATACAAAGGAAAAAGCAAAACCTTAACTGCTTTAAATGAAGACTTACTCGGGCACAAACAATTGGGCGAGGTTCATGAGTTAAACGTTAAGTCATCATTTGATAATGAAAATATTCAAGGCTGGTATATTACCCCGCCTAATTTCGACAAAACCAAAAAGTATCCTTTATTGCTTGAAATTCACGGCGGCCCACACCTTGCCTACGGACCTAGCTTTACAGCAGAGCTACAACGATATGCCAGTGAAGGTTATGTAGTGGTGTATGTGAATTACCGAGGCTCAACCAGTTACGGGAAAGACTTTGCCTTATTACTCGATGGAAAATATAGCTCAAAAGAAGATTTTGCCGACCATAATTCAGCGATTGATGCCATGATAGCCAAAGGATTTATTGATGAAGAAAACTTATTTATTGCAGGTGGCTCTGCAGGTGGTATTGCCGCAGCTTACGCCATTGGCTTAACCGACCGTTTTAACGCGGCGGCAATCACCAAACCGGTAATTAACTGGCTGAGTAAAACCTTAACGGCTGACAGTTATTTAGGCCAAATCCGCAATCAATTCCCAGGTATGCCGTGGGATAATGTTGAGCATTATTGGCAGCGTTCACCCTTATCATTAGTCGGCAATGTGACAACACCCGCTTTACTGATGACGGGTGAAGAAGACCGCCGCACGCCGATTTCAGAATCTGAGCAGTTTTATCAAGCGCTGAAGTTACAAAAAGTAGACACGGTGCTTATCCGCGTACCAGGTTCTCCCCATGGTATTGCAGGACGCCCATCTCGCATGATCTCTAAAGTAGAGCACACGCTGGCATGGTTTGAGCGATACAAAAAATAACGCTATCTCTGTAACCCAGTAATAGCTTGTTTATAAAAAATGCCGCTACATTGCGGCATTTTTTTTATCGATTTTAAGAGGTAATATTTTTAGGTTAACTACTTAAACCAACCTTGAAAACGCTCTAGCAGCATATAGTTAACAGGCACGAGCAACAACGTGATAAACGTCGCAAAGATAATACCAAAGCCAAGGCTTACTGCCATCGGTATTAAAAATTGTGCTTGTGTGGCTTTTTCAAACAGTAACGGCATTAAGCCGATAAACGTCGTCAAACTGGTTAACATGACAGGACGAAAGCGTGCAACACCGGCTGTTTTCACAGCGTCCATTAACTCAAGCCCTTCATTACGTTTTTTATTAATGAAATCGACCAATACTAAGGAGTCATTCACCACAACACCAATTAATGCCAGCATACCGAGTAGGCTCATAATGGTGAGCTCCATTCCCATGATCCAATGCCCGATGACAGCGCCAATCATGCCAAATGGGATGATGCTCATGACGACTAATGGTTGTAAGTAAGACTTAAATGGGATCGCAAGCAAGCCATAAATAACAAAAAATACAAATACCATGCCCCACAGTAACGAACCAAACGATTCGCGCTGCTCTTTGGCTTCGCCCTCTAACGAGTGGCTGATACCTGGGTATTGCTGTACTAGCTCGTCTAAATAGGTTTTTAGATCCGCTTGTAGTACTGTCATGTTAGTATCGGTTTTTTCTACATCCGCTGAGACATTGAGCGTGCGATAACGGTCAATTCGACTGATTGTTGATGGGCTTTGACCCGGCACTAAAGTCGCGACATGCGATAACGGCACTCGCCCGCCACTTGGGGTTTGAATTAGTATATCTTTTAAGTCTGCCACTGAGCGCCTTTCATCAATCGGTAAACGCACCATTACACGGACGTCGTCACGTCCACGTTGAATGCGCTGTACTTGGACACCAAAAAATGAGTTGCGCACTTGTCTTGATACATCAACCCTATTTAACCCCAGTGCCAAACCTTGCTCAGTTAACTCTATTTGCAGCTCCTCTTTACCATCCGACATACTATCTGCGATATCAAACACACTTGGGTACGTTGCCAACCGCTGCTTTATTTGCTCTGCCACCGTTTGCAACGTTGCGATAGAATTACCCGATAATTGAATATCGATTGGGCTTGAGCTCCTGCCTATTTCAGCTCTAAACGTAAGGCTTTCGGCACCTGGGATCACCCCAATGAGTTGCCGCCACTCTTTTACTAACTCTCGTGAGCCAATATCTGACTCTCGCTTTTCAGCAGGAGTGATTTCAAAACGAACACTGCCTGAGTTAGCTGCGCCGCCTCTGCCACCTGTGCTGGCTAAAATATTAAGAATAATACTTTCACCGGTTTCGTCATCTCGGTATTTACTTTGCAGCTCGCGGGCTTTGTCTGACATATCAATAATGTATTTATTGGTTACTTCAAACGGTGTACCCGCTGGGAAGGTTAAATTAACCCGCACAGTTTCGCTAGGAATACGCGGGAAGAAAATAAACTTAGTCCACCCGCTGGTGATCATGGTTAGGATGATTAAGAAAACCCCCATAAACAAGCTGACTGTTGCCAGTTTATTTCGCAGCGCTAGGCCAAGTACAGGCTGGTAATACTTTAAAATAGCGTGCTCAAACCCATCAGCAAATCGCTGTTGTAATCGCTCTAACTTAGAGCCTTCACCTTTTTGATGACGCAATTTAATGTATTTCAAATGTGCGGGTAACACGAATTTAGACTCGATAAGAGAAAATAATAAAACAGGAATAACCACTACAGGTATTTGGGCGAAAATAGCTCCTCGCGCTCCTTCAATAAAGCCCAGAGGTAAAAATGCAGCAACCGTCGTCAACACACCAAATGTCACTGGCGTTGCCACTTCTTGAGTCCCTTTAATGGCCGCTTCTTCTCCTGATTTAGCTGTTTTTAAATGAGTATAGACGTTCTCCCCGGTGACAATGGCGTCGTCCACCACAATCCCCAGCACTAAAATAAAGCCAAATAAACTGATTACATTAATAGTGACGCCAAATGCAGCCATCGCCATAAATGCGCCCATAAACGATACTGGAATACCAATAAACACCCAAAATGCAATCGCGGGTCTTAAAAATAAAGTCAGTAAGCCCAGCACCAAAATACCGCCCTGCAAGGCATTACTCGTTAAGGTTGCGATACGGCTTTTAACAACTTCGGAATCATCATCCCAGTAGCTTAAATAAAACCCTTGCGGTAAATTAGCTTGCTCGCTGGTAATGTAATTTTTAACCGCATCGGCTACTTCTATCGCGCTTTGTGGGCCAATACGATACACATCAATAAACGCAGCCTGCTTACCATTAAAACGTGTTCGTACAGGGGTTTCTTCAAAATCATCGTTGACAGTTGCAATATCGCTTAGACGAATAATCGTACCATCTGCTTGGTTTTTGATGGCAATATTAGCAAATTCATCTTTACGATAAGCCTGCCCTTTTGAACGAATGAGTACATCTCCCCCCTCAGTTTTTAAATTACCAGCGGAGATATCAGAGCTGGAGTTGGCAATGGCATTAGAGATTTGTGCCAATGTTAAATCATATTGGCGCAGTGTATCTTGGCTTACTTCAATGGCGAGTTCGTAATTGCGTACACCGCTTAATTCAACCTGTGTAATGGCGGGTATACGCAAAAGTTCGTCGCGCACTTGCTCGGCATATTCTAATGTTTCTTTTTCGTTGTAATCACTTGAAACGGTCACTGCGATGACTTCGCGTTTTCGCTGTATTAAACCAATTACTGGCTTTTCAGCATCCGCTGGAAAGGTATTGATTGCATCTACACGACTTTTAATATCCGCTAATATTTCGCGCTCGTCATAGCCGGTATCAACCTCAACACTCACTTGAGATGAGCCTTCAGACGAACGACTCGATATTTGTTTAATCCCTTCGAGATCCTGAAGTGCCTCTTCTATGCGTATCGTGACACCTTTTTCAGCATCTTCTGGGGTTGAGCCACGTAAGCTCACACTGATATTAATTCGATCAGAAACAAATGAAGGGAATACCTCCAGCGGTAACTTGGACGATATGCTAAATAATCCACCCAGCACAATACTTATCAGTAATAAGTTGGCAGCCACATGGTTACGAGTAAACCAAGCTATCATGGCTGCTCTCCTCGTTTTTGAGCTTTCTTCGTCTGCTCACCAATGATTTGCACAGGCGTACCTGAACTTACCTGACCCAGCGGCGTAAGAACAAGTTGATTACCTGCTTTAAGCCCTTTACTAACAATACCTTGCTGTGCATTTTGCCATGCTAAAGCAATGTCTTTACGTTGTAGCACACCATTTTCAACAACATACACATAAGTACCTTGGTAGATAGCGCTGTTTGGAATGACCAAGACTTGCTCGGCAACTTTGCCATCAATTTTAGCTTTTACGTACTGCCCAATTTTTACCGGGTATTGATTGTTACTGGTTGATTTGTAAGGGTCGTTAATCTTAGCCACAACATAAAGCTGCTGTGCGCTTTCATCGATTGCGCCTTCAGTGCGAATAAGCTGACCTTGCCACTTTTGCTCGCCAATTAAATTAGAGGTAAAGTTAACGGCTGAACCACGTGCGTTAGTCGACCCATCAGTGTATTGCTCTGGTAGATTAATAAAAGGAAGATCTTTATTTTTTAATGGCAAGCGGATTTCAACACTGTCAGTCGCAAATATAGTGGCTAACTGCATGTTATTAGATACGACTTGTCCAATATCGACAGTTCTGCTTAAAACTCGTCCCGCATATGGTGCCTTTATTTTTGTTCGCTCAAGGTTAAGCTCCGCTTTTTCTACCTGTGCTTGTGCAGAAAGTACCTGGGCTTGAGCGGCTGCTAGTTGAGGCTTTCGAAGCACTAAAACACTTGGCTCAGATTCATTCCCTAAACGCTGCCAGTCAGTCAGGGCTTGACGCCCTCTTGCTTGCTCTTCAAACAAGTTTTGCTCTGCATTAAGAAGGTTTGCTTGAGCCGATTTAACTTCCGCTTTTAAATCGCGGTCATCTAACTGCAATAGCACATCACCTTCACTAAAGAATCCCCCGTCACGAAACTGCTCATTGATAGCAGTTATTTGACCCGCTACCTGAGCCACTAACATACTTTGTGTTCGTGGCTTTACAGTGCCAAAACTATCGATTTGTACCGTATAATCAATTGGTTTTAGCTGTTCTACTGCAACATTAATTTTGGCTTTCGGCGGCGCAGAAAAGCGAGATGCTTTAGGTGGATTACCTTTGATAAACATAATTAAAAATACAGTCGCAATAATAATGACGGCTGGAATAATTACTTTTTGTTTATTGATTTTCATAATGCTTGCTCATCCTGTGCGGATCTTGATTTTGCAAAATCGCCACCTAGGGCAACATGTAAATTGATTCGATTGGTTAATAACTGGTTTTTTAAGTCGATGAGTGAGCTTTGAGCATCTAACGAACGTGCTTGCGCGTCTAATACTGTGGTGTAACTCACTAAGCCACTTTGATATTGCTCAAATGATAATTGCTCTGCTGCCAGTGCATTTTCTTGAGCTTGTAACGTACTTTGATAACGTGCTTGTAAAGACTGTTGCTGTGCAATGGCATTTTCAACGCCGCCGAAAGCATCATATAAAGCATTAAGGTAGGCTTGCTCTTGCTTTTGCGTGTTTAACCTTGCTATTTCTTCGTTAGCTTCTAATCGACCGCCTGCAAAAATAGGCGCTGAAATGCCGCCGATTAATGACCATGCAAGGCTAGATGGCGAAAATAAATCACTTACCCTGTCTGTGCTGTCACTCACACCTGCCGATAAATTTAAGCTTGGAAAGCGCTGCTTATGGGCATAAGCCAATGAGGCATCAGCAGCTAACAATTGATACCAACTGGCCCGTAATGCTGGCTTACGAGTGATTAGTTCGGAAGGTATACCTAAAGGGACATTCTCTTTGATAACAGGCAACTGTTGATTTGCTTCAAGCGCTCCGCGCGGGTAATCGCCAAGCAAGCGCTCGAGTGTACGCGCAGCTTTAGTTAAATTCGCCTGTTGAGTAGCAATACGTGAACGCTCATTATTTAGCTCATTTCGCGCCAAGTACACGTCCAATGCTTGGTTTAAGCCTTGACGATAACCGGACTCAATAATTTCTAAATTCTGTTGCGTGTTAGCTTCTCTACGTTTAAATAGCTCAAGTAGTTGCTCAGCACTTATAAGATTGAACCAGCTGATTACAACGTCAGCAACTAATTGTTGTTTCTGCTGCTCATAGCGTGCTTGCTGAGCTAAGTAAGTGAGGTTATCCCTGCGTTTTGCGTCAGAAAGTTTACCCCATAAATCAATCTCATACCCAAGCTCCAAAGTGAGTGAGCTTGAATTATTGTAACTAACAGGACGGTTCCCTTTACTACGACCAACGCGAGAGGATATATCCAAACTCGGCCATAATGCAGATCCTGAAACAATGAGTTGTTGTTTTTGTATTTCTACATCATAACGACTTTGGATGAGTTGCTGGTTATTTTTAAGCGCACTGAAAACCAGTTGCTCAACAGCAGGCGTTGCTAAATCATCAAACCATGCATGATCCACTGTAGTAACTGACTCAAGGGCCTTTTGTTGCCACTGAACTGGGATTTCATTGGGAACTTGCTTTCGTTCTTGCGGGTTCAAAGTACTTGCACAGCCACTAAGCAGCACAATACTTATCGCCAATAAAGATGGCTTATGTTGCCAAATCATATTTAAACCTGATTAATGCTATTTATGAGCGTTATTCAAACAGCTTATTGAGCATCGCTCAATTCACTTTACATAACATTACATATTTAGCGATATAATTATAAGTTGTATCAATACGTCAAAAATTAACATGTTGATCACAAAATAATTTACATACATCTACCAACTCAATAAATACGAAAAACCCTGATGTTTATTCGAACATTTGAATTTCAATAATCAGAATAGGTGCTTGGAAGTTTGGGGGAATTGAAGAGCTCAGAGGATTTAAAATGTCCCGTCCTGAAATA